>CAZALD010000003.1:0-14674 GCA_964486185.1 uncultured Saprospiraceae bacterium | reverse complement strand
ACAACGACACAAGGTCACAAATGAAGAACACAAAGATTTTTATTGAGGCGTGGTGCCTCCATGGCAAAGAAAAATTGCCACAACGACACAAGGTCACAAATGAAGAACACTAAGATTTTTATTGAGGGGTGGTGCCTTCATGGCAAAGAAAAATTGCCACAACGACACAAGGTCACAAATGAAAAACACTAAGATTTTTATTGATGCGTCGTGTCTTCGTGTCAAAGAATCATTTCCACAACGACACAAGGTCACAAATGAAGAACACAAAGATTTTTATTGAGGCGTGGTGTCTTCGTGTCAAAGAATAATTGCCACAACGACACTAGGTCACAAATGAAGAACACTAAGATTTTTATTGAGGCGTAGTGCCTCCGTGGTAAAGAAAAATTGCCACAACGGCACAAGGTCACAAATGAAGAACACTAAGATTTTTATTGAGGCGTTGTGTCTTCGTGTCAAAAAAAATGCCACAACGACACAAGGTCACAAATGAAGAACACAAAGATTTTTATTGAGGCGTGGTGCCTCCGTGGTAAAGAAAAATTGCCACAACGGCACAAGGTCACAAATGAAGCGGGTTTTGTGATTCATTGTGCCGTAGTTCCTTCGTGTCAAAGAATAATTGCCACAACGACACAAATGAAGCAGGATTTGTGATTCATTGTGCAGTAGTGTCTTCGTGGCAAAGAAAAATCGCCACAATGACACAAATGCAAACATCAAGTGATTTCTGGCATTTTGAACTAAAAGTTTCCGTTTCATTGGCAACCAGGTAATGACCTTTTATGGATTTTTGTTGTAAACCAAAATTGAGTATTTCAACATCATTATGCTTGTTTCATCAAGCGGTTAGCCAGTGTTCATAAAAAGCGTGACACACGAAATCAGCGTTGTACCTTAAAGTTTATTATTTTTTCATCACAGAAAAAAATTACAAACTGGCCAATCGTTCTTTAAGCGCTTTTAAACGAGTCTCGCCGTCCTCAAGTTTTTTGCGTTCTTTTTCAATTAATTCCGCAGGGGCTGAACTGACAAATCGGGGATTGTCCAATTTTTTATTGACAGATAAAATAAATCCTTCTGTGTATGTAATTTCTTTGTGAAGTTCTTCTTTTACTGATGCAATATCCAGCGTTACCGGTAATTGCAAATAATAAGTATCCCGCAAACCTAAAAATGATTGAGCGCCGGCTATTTCTACTTCGGTCTTCTGAATGTCATTTAAAACAGCCGATTTTTTTAAAATGTCTAAAGCGCCTTCAATTTCTATTAAGCTTCCTGACTGATTGGCCATTATAAATAGTGGCACAGGCACCTGCATTTTAACCTGATTTTTATTGCGCAACTCCCTGATCTGAGTAATCACTGAGCGTATTTCAGTCATAAGCTGAAGTATTGCAGGATTAGGTTTTTCTGATTTTGGATACTGACTCACCATACAATCTTCACCGTCATTCCGGTTTTTTAATCCATGCCATATCTCTTCTGTGATGAATGGCATAAATGGATGAAGAACGATACAAATATTTTCATAGATTGCCAAGGTTTTAGAATGAAGTTCCTTTGAAATAGGATTTTGTAATCCAGGTTTACAAACTTCCAGATAAAATCCACAAAAGTCTTCCCAGATAAAAGAATAAAAGGTTTTTAAAACTTCAGACAATTTAAATTCATCATATAGTCGGTCGGTTTCCTGGATTACTTCATCAAATCGATGATCGATCCATTGCATTAATATTTTCTCGCCTTCAGTGCAAGGAATGGAGTCGTCTGCTTGCCAGGATTTTATTAGTCTTAGAGCATTCCACATTTTATTAGAAAAATTTCTTCCCTGCTCGCATAGTTTTTCATCAAATAATAAATCACCCCCGGCAGGTGAACAAGCGAGCATACCAAAACGTACACCGTCGGCTCCATAATCCTCAATGAGTTTCAATGCATCCGGAGAATTTCCAAGAGACTTACTCATTTTGCGTCTGAGTTTATCGCGTACCATTCCAGTAAAATAAACACTCCTAAATGGAAATGTTCCTTTCCATTCATACGAAGCCATAATCATTCTGGCTACCCAAAGAAAGATTATATCCCATCCGGTTACAAGGACACTCGTAGGAAAATAATATTGAAAATCTCGGGTATTCTTGTCACCATCAAAAACAGAAATCGGCCAGAGCCATGATGAAAACCAGGTATCTAATACATCGTCATCCTGACGTAAATCGTCAATTCTTAAGTCAGTTTTACCCGTAATTTCTATTGCTGCTTTTAAAGCTTCGTTTTCGTTGACAGCGACAAAGACCTGGTCATCATAATACCAAGCCGGAATCCTGTGCCCCCACCATAATTGTCTGGATATGCACCAATCTCTAATATTGTCCAGCCAGTGTCGATAGGTATTTTTAAAATGTTCCGGAATAAACTTAACCGTTTCGTCCAGGACAGCTTTTAAAGCTGGTTCGGCTAGACTATCCATTTTTACATACCATTGCAGGCTAAGACGGGGTTCGACAACTGCATTGGTGCGTTCACTTCTGCCAATATTGGTCTGATAGGGTTCGATTTTGACCAATACGCCAGCCTCTTCCAGGAGGGGTTTAATTTTTTTACGGGCAACAAACCGATCTTCACCAACCAATATTTGTGCATTCTCATTTAAGCTACCATCTTCATTAAGGCAATCAATTATTTCGAGCTGGTGTTTTAAACCAATTTCATAATCATTTTGGTCATGTGCAGGAGTAACTTTTAATGCTCCGGTTCCAAATTCACGATCGATATAGGTATCCGTGATAACCGGAATTGCTTTATTAATTAATGGAATGATAACTTTTTTCCCATGCAAATGGACATACCGGGGATCATCTGGATGAACGCAAACAGCAGTATCCACCATAATGGTTTCAGGACGCTGAGTGGCAATAATAATTCCTTCTGAATCGGATCCTTCCAATTTATAGAGAATATGAAAAAGCTGTGCATTCTCCTGGTGATAAATCACTTCTTCACTGGATAAAACCGTTTTAGCTTCCGGATCCCAATTCACCATTCGCTTACCACGATAGAGTTTGTTTTTCTGATATAAGTCGACGAAGGCCCTGATGACCGATTCCGAGCGAATTGCATCCATCGTAAAAGCCGTGCGACTCCAGTCACAGGAAGCACCCAGTCTTTTGAGTTGGTCCAGTATAATTCCTCCATATTTTTCCTTCCATTCCCAGGCGTAACTCAAAAATTCATCCCGGCTTAAATCCGACTTTTTTATACCTTTTTCCCGAAGCATTTGAACCACTTTAGCTTCTGTGGCTATCGAGGCATGGTCGGTACCCGGTACCCAGCAGGCATTTTTTCCGAGCAATCTGGCCCGTCTTATAAGTACATCCTGAATCGTGTTATTCAGCATATGACCCATATGTAAAACTCCAGTTACATTGGGTGGCGGTATGACAATAGAAAACGATTCACGGTCGTCTGGATCCGATTTAAAATAATTCTTCTGTTCCCAATGTTGATACCATTTGGATTCAATAGCATTAGCTATATATCGGTTGTCTGATTCCATATACTGTTATTTACCGGATAGAGTATTGATATTCCTTCCAGGATACCGCTTGAGTAGCGTCGCGTTGAATGAATAATAATTTTTCAGATAGATTGCCTTCCAGTGAAATAGTCAACTTTTGCTTGGAAAGATAGTGGAATACCTTTGCAATGGATTCCGGATGTACCATAACGATGACAGGTCCGGGATATAGTTTTTTAATTTGTTCTGTCAGTGTTTCTAAATCCGCCTGATCGTAATAAGTCATTTTACTTTGTTTAAAATCTACCAAAGGTTGTAATGTTAGTATATTGTTCCTGAATGGCGTCGTAAAATAAGCTTTAAAATGAACTTGTTTAAGTATATTCAATAAATTTATTGCCCTCCACCTGCCATTTATAGATAATCCCGGATCCATACCGATGGTATCTTCTTCAGCATGAAATGCAAAAATTATCAACTGATGCCTGGACGGGTCATTTAAATCAAGATAGGTAGAATCGCCGGTTTTGAAATACAGATAATTTCCGGATATTTTTTGAATCACTTTTTTTTGATCCTGGGAACTGGCCTGTTGAATTGCAATGAAAAAAAATAATATAATGAAAAACCGGAAGCTCATACGAAAAATAAAACTTAGTGTAAACAAAAATAACCCAGTTGAAAATTATACAAACCTCACCAGTCTTTCTTAACAGCAGATTAACTTGCCACCATTTTGGCGCCTATCTTTTTAAATGGTTTGCGGATAATATAATTTTCTTCCGGTTTCAGATAATGGATTAAATTAGGTACAAACGCATTGTACATTTTATTTCGGTGTGTCAGGTAGCACATCATCTCTTGGGGGACAGCACCGACTGAACTCTTTATCTCCAATGCAGTTCTGGCCAGATTAATAGTTTCGAATCCACCCCGGATGCCATGATCTATATAATTGATTAAGATATTCATGTACACCTGATATTTCAGATTATTTTCTTTCATTGTGCCCAAAAAGTGACCCATTAATTCATGACCATCTGCAATAAAACTATAGAATGCAATTAAATCCTGATCTTTAAAAAACGCAAAGACTTTATACTGCTCTCCCAGCGATTCTTTCAATCTGAAAAAATATTCATCATGCAAGGTGATTAAATTAAAATCTGAACCATCAGCTGTATTTAAATATAAACTGTGTATTTCCTTTTGGTATTTTTTAATATCGTTTAGCTCAAGTTCGACATGTTTCAATTCCTGTGCAGCGGTTAATGCCTTTTTTATTCGCAACCTGTACTTTGATTGAAGGTCTGCAAAATAATCTTCAAGGTGTTGCCAGTTTTTTTGAATATGAAGAATCATGGACGGCTGGACCAGGAAGGGATGAAAATATTTTAAACCGGAACTTTCCGTCTCATCAAAACGATTGGATACCGCTAATTCTTTTACAAGGCAGACGGACGCATGTTCAATTAGTGAAGCATGCTGAAATAAGGTTTTTATAATCTGATCAAAAAGTCGTTGTAGTTCCTCATAAGGAAGCGAATCAATTTTATTAAAACCATATGGACCTGTTGCCAGCAAATTACCACAGATCAAAGTAACAAAATCGACTTTGCGGGCGACTATCTTCTTTAAATGCCGGTAAAAACACGAAAACAGATTATCCTTTGGCACATTCTCTAATTGTAGCCTGTCTGCTGCATTAAAAGGAATTAGCTGAAAATAAAATGCAGCTATTAATGAATGTTCCCTGAAAACCAGGACATATCTGAATTTCATATTTGCCGGGCGATATGATTCCAGTGTATTTAGGTATTCAGATCTTAAAAAATGCGACTTAAAAGGAAGCTCATCCCATAAATCCCTGATCTCATTTATGGACTGGTAAAGATTAAAACTATTTGTACTATCTAAGCTAAAGGTCTTCAATACACCTCATTAAAACAATACTATTAAACTCAATTATTGTAAAATGGTTCAATTCAATTTTATGGATTTTATAAAAAATCCCTGAAAGCTGATAAATTTGTATGATCTTTCGATTTGAATAGCTAATGAAGTACATTCTTCTCTTTTATTCGGCCCTCTTTTGTTTTCAATTCTCCTGTGCTCCTTCTGGCAGATATCAGGTTTCCGGCTCTCTGAATGATCCGTTAAATCAGCAGATTCAGGATTGTCAGTTGGTTCGGGATAGTTTGCAATTAATTCAAACAGAACTCGCTCAAGTCAAAATACAACTGGAAAAAACGGAAAACGTGCTGATCGAATTTTATCTAAAATATGAAGGAAAGCCTCAAAACGCAGAAACTGAAAAAACAGTTCCGGATGAAAATCAATGGCTTACTTTACAATCTGAAATGAAAACTCTGTTAAAATCCAATTCAGAACTTAAAGATAAACTTGAAATTTCGGAACTTAAAATTAGCCAGTTAACCGCTGAATTAAATAAACAGAAAACTAAAAATTACCGTAATACTTCCCGAGATACGCTATTGTTGGAATTGGATAAAACGAATGCCACTATTGATCAATTGGAAATCTCCCTCGCCGAAAAAGACAATTATTTAGTCCAATTAATTAATGAAATAGCAGAATTGAAAATAAATCAAACTAATATTGATCAAATAAGAGCCTCAGATATTCGAATCAGAGATTCTATACAAAGCGAATTTAATTCGGTTTCCGCTAAAAATATCGAATTAACAAGAGAAGTTGAAGCATTTAAAAAGGAGGATAATGATTCAAAATCCCTAAAACCCAAAAAACTTCAAAAAGAACTGGTCAAATCAAAAAAAGAACTGGAAGATCTAAATCAGGAATTGACCATATCCAAATCTGAAATTACAGATTTAAAAGAAAAATTGAAATCCGGAGAAGTTGAAATAAACAGACTTCAAAAATTTATAACAGAAGTTGATTCAGATTCCAAAAGAAAAACTTCCATATTCGAAGAAGAAGCTAATATTAAAAAAATAGCTGAGCAAAATAACTATATTGATAGATTGGAGGAAGATCTCTCACTAAGGGAAACCGCATTGATTAAATTAAAGGATTCTATAAAGCAACAGAATGAAATAATTTCTACTCTTGGTTTTCAATTCCAAAACGCTAGCAAACAATATGATTCTATCATTTCAAATTATATATTATTAGACCCCGAACGCTTGGCCTATATGGAATCTGCAATAAGATCAAAAGATACTTCAGGTACACAGAATGAAGCAAGAATAAAAATTTTAGAAAGTGAAAAGTGGTCCGCCCTGGATAAAGTCAAAGAACTAATAATCGATAATGAAAAATTGAGACGAGAAATACAAAATCATAAAAATGATTTATCTGATCAGCAATATCAAATTGATAAATTGTTGACAGGCAAACCGGATTCAAAAAAATACCAGGATAGTTTAAGTACGTATGCACATGAGGCCCTGCGTTTAAAACATATTGTTAATACGTTAGAATCGGAGCTAAAGCGGAGCCAGATCAAAATGGATCAGAATGAAAGAAATCTGGATTCTTTACGTAAAATTATTTCAAATCTTCAATACAAAAGAACTGAAACAAAAAATGAACCAGCGATTAGTGAAAAATCTAAAACAATCGTCAGGACAGAAAAGGAAATTGCTCCAGTTATAACTCCTGTACAATCCTCTGATGTGCCGGCAGTTTCTAAAAAAGAAAAAGATAGTAGCCGGGAAAAAATAAATCCGGCCGTAACGGAAAAGTGTTTGACGTTTATTAAAGAGAATTCAAGGAAGGGCGTGAAAGGATCCCGGGACGATTATTCATGTTACATCATAATACCTCAGGATGTATTGTTTGAAGGGGATAAAATTGCTGTTACCCAGCAGGGTTCTGAGTTGGTACAGAAATTAAGTACAGGTTTAAGGTCATTTCAGAATATTAAAATTAACATTGCAGGTTATAACCTTAAGGAAAAAGATAATTATAATTATTCTGATTTAAATTATAAGCGAGCTAATACTATTAGTCGAATCATGAATATAAGTGGATTTTCTTCACAAAACATACAAATTGATTCAAGTAGTAATACTAAACCTATTCACAAACAGTTGCCGCCGGAAGGTATTGAATTAAAAATTTATGTTGAGTAAGCGGTATAAAATTTTAGTTGGCATTACGTTATGTTTTCTTAAGCTGTTTCCTGAGTCAGTATGCAGTCAGCGTTGTGCCATGGAATATATTGATAGATCAGGCGATTTTCAGGAGAAAACAAGGTTGTCAAAACGCAGTACCTATAGTTTTCAAATCGTATTTCACGTATTATATTCAAATGCAGATGAAAATATCAGTTTGGCCCAGGTTTATTCTCAAATGGAAATACTAAATGACGTTTTTAATTCTAATGCTTCTAATTCTGGTCATGGTATACCCGGGGAATTTAAAAATTTAAAAGACAATCCTGATATCCGTTTTTGTTTGGCAACTAAAGATCCAAATGGACAATCTACCAATGGGATCAATTCCAAAAAAATAAATTCAATTTCGATAGCGTGCAAACAAGAGCTTGGTATGCGAAGCATTATGCATGAATCATTAGGTGGAATTGATGTTTGGGATCCACAAAAATATATTAACGTTTATATCGTCAACAGAGATGAATGCAATGCGCTGGGTGAAGCAGTTTTTCCTTGGGATGCCAGCCAAGAAGAAGATGGAATTATTGTCGATTTCAGAGTTGTCGGTTCCATTGGTACGGCATCTGGCAACAGTCCGTTCCACAAAGGACTTACACTGGTCCATGAAATGGGACATTATTTTGGCCTATACCATTTGTCTGCAGACGTTTCCAACTGTATGGGATCTGATCTGGTTGATGACACGCCACCTCAGTCTAAAGAATACCTGGGATGTCCTGACTATCCTCAAATAAGTTGTGGAAATAATAATATGACAATGAATTACATGAGTCTGGTAAATGATGTCTGTATGAAACTTTTTACAAAAGGTCAGGTGAGACGTATGCATGAAATCATTGAGATTTATAAAAAAACACTCGCAGAAAATTCATGTCTAACCATATCTTTGGGACGAATAAATGATGTTTATTTGATTTCAGCCGGATCTGATTGGTTGCTGTTGAATAGTAAAAATGAAAAATGGACAGCGTTTCTTGAGTTATACGACAATTCCGGAAAGTTAATCTGGAAACATCATGCAATAAACAGCCTGACTGTTACGGTTCCTTATGATGGTACAATTATGCCTTCGGGTATTTATTTCCTTAGAATCTACGATGAAAATAATTATAAAAATTTCAAAATTTCAAAATAATCATAATGAAAAATAACATCAACGGATTATACCTGTTTCTGTCAATTTTGTTAGCCACCAATTTTGGATGTCGCACACAAAAAGAAATGATCGAATCAAAGCCCATCGAATTGAAGCATTGGGTTAGTATTCAAAAATTTCCATGTTTTGGACATTGTCAGGTTTTTGATATAACAGTCTACCGCAATGGACTGGTTATTTTAGAAGGAAAAGAACATGTGGAAAAAAAAGGTGTCTATTTTACAGAATTGAATGATGATAAAATAATGCGATTAAGCCGATTGAGTAAATCTCTTTCAGTCAATACTTATAAAGATGAATACCTGGTAAATATTCCTGATTTGCCGGTTACAGATATTCAGTTTTATAATGCAGATGGCGCAAAAATAAAGGAAATAAAAGCCAATTCTAATTTGCCGGATGAGTTGCATAATTTTGTAAAATATATTTCTGAGTTGATGAATAAAGAAACCTGGACTCAGGTACAAAAAAAATACGATATGACGAATCCTGAAATTATCAGTAACGAATTCCTGATTGATTTGGATTCAAGTCTTACCACAATTCAACTGGAGACTGATTTTCAGAAATTTGAATTAAAAGCTTTGCGACAGGTATCAGCATATATGAATTTATGGAGTTTTCAATATAATGAAGCACTAATTGGAAAATATGAAATGTTGATATTATTGCGAAAGAAAAATGGAATCCGTAGTGTCAATTTTAACAGGAAATTATTACCAAGGGAATAACGGAATTTTAAATTGATTTTAGTGCATCCAATGCTTTATTTAAATCAGCAGAATTTGCAGGATCAATAAACATCCCCTTGCATTCCTTATGAAACCAGGTCATCTGACGTTTGGCATAATTGCGGGTATGCTGTTTGATTAACTCAACTGCTTCTTTTAATTCAAGAGTGCCATCCAGGTAGGCAAAAATTTCTTTATATCCAACAGTATCCATTGCTTGTGTGTCCCTGAATTCCATTAATTTTTTTGTTTCTTCGACCAAACCTTCTTCAATCATTTTATCAACTCTTAAATTTATGTTCTGATATAATACATCCCTTGCCGGAATTAAACACAACTCAAAAACAGAATACGCTTTTTCCTCATGATGCCCGGTTCTGAAACTTGAAAACGGTCTTCCCGTCATCAAATACACCTCCACTGCTCTCGACAACCTTCGTACATTGTCAAGATCTACTATTTCATAATATTCAGGATCAGTAATTCGAATATAGTTTTGTAACGCGGAAATACCATTATTTTTAAACAAATCCTGAACTAACTGACGGATCTCCATAGTAGAAGTTGGTAAATCATTTAAGCCATGTATCACTGATTTAATATACATTCCCGAACCACCACATAAAATAATTTTAGAATGAGTTTGAAATAATTCTGTAATTAATTTATTGGCTTCGTGCTCGTATTGACCGACATTGTAAGTAGCATCGATTTCCAAATAATCAATAAAATAATGTTTGACTGAACTCAGTATGGTAAGTGAGGGCTTTGCAGTGCCTATATTGACCTCTTTAAAAATTTGACGGCTATCTGCAGAAACGATAGGACACGACCACCGTTTTGCCAATTCAAAGGCTATATCAGTTTTGCCGCTGGCAGTTGGACCGTCGATGACGACCAAAGTATTTTTCATAGATAAAGATCAAAATTAAGCGATTTGTTTAATTTTACAAATAGAATTAGAAATGAATCCAAACTGAATGATATATCAACTTTTTAAAATCTGGGCAAAATTGGCATTCAGTTTATATTTCCGCCGGATTTTTATCTCAGGCAAAGAAAATATCCCAGTAAAAGGTCCGGTCTTAATCCTGGTAAATCATCCAAACTCTTTTTTAGAAGCTTGTGTAATTGCTGCATTTCAGCATCGAAATCTGTATTTCCTTGTTCGGGGCGATATGTTTGAAAAAAAGTGGTTACTTCCGGTTTTGAAATCAACTAATCAAATTCCAATTTACCGTTTTAAAGATGGATTTAGTAAATTAAGGAATAACAAAAACACCTTCGATCAATCTTATGAAGTCCTTTGTAATCAGCATACTTTGCTAATGTTTCCGGAAGCGAGTTCAGAGATGGTAAAGTATTTACGCCCTTTACAAAAAGGTGCGGCCAGGTTGGCCTTGGGTGTAATGGAAGAAAAAAATCTGGAGGAGCTTCATATCGTACCAACCGGAATTCATTATTTTAATGCTCCAAAGAGCCGCACTGATGTCATATTGAAATTTGGTTCTGCTATTAGTATGAGGGAATGGCTTACAGCTAATTCTAAAACCGAAGATAAGATAAATGAATTGACTTCAAAATTTCAATCAGCCATGGAACACGTGGTTATTTCAATAAAGCACACACATGATCAGGAAGTTTATGATGATTTACAAATTCTAAAAGAAGCGGATCAGTTGCCTTTTAAAAATGCTGGCGTTTTGACATCCGAATCTGCTTATTCCGTATTGAAAAAGCTGGTGAACTCAATAAATTCTTTGACGGAATCGGATTTGAAGAATGTACTAAATAAATTGCAAATTTATAAAGGTGATTTTAAGAATTTATATTCTGTTGATGCCAGTATTCACTATTCAGCAAAACAGAAACTGACATTATTTCTAAGCTTAATGATCAGCTTCATCATAGGCGTTCCGGGAATAGTGTTCTATGGTCCTGCTTTCGTATTATCAAAATGGTTTGCAAAGTCAAAAATCAAACACATTACATTTTATGCACCGGTTCGGATTGCTGTCAATATGGCAATGCATCTAGTAATGACAATCATGTATCTGATTGTCTTTTTAATATACTTCAATATAACTGAAACATTGATGATTCTACTATTTCTTCAATTTTCAATTTATTCTTTCGCTTTGTTTTTAGATTATGCAAATTATTCGAAATGCTTATTTTCTATAAAGTTGTTAAAATCAAAGGAAGCCATGATGAAGCTCAGAAAAGAAATAATTAATCTGTCTGACACAATGGATAAAAAATAGATACGGATTTTTAAATGGGGTAGTTCAAAGAGTTGCTAAAATTTAATGGCGTGTCAGGTATTTTTGTACCAGCTCGAAAATTCGGATGACATCATTTTCCGAAACTTCATGATGAAGTGGTAATCGCAACAAAGCTGATTCATATTTAAGTGCCATCGGAAGTTGCTGATTAAGGCGGTTTTTATAAAACGGACTTTGGTGTAAAGCCAGATAATGAAATGCAGTTTCAATTTTATTTTCGTTTAAAAATTCTATTAGACCATGCCGTTGGGTTGAATCACGGAGTAAGATATAAAAATGTGTTCCATTAATTTCTGCAAATTCAGGTACATGGGGTAAATCAACCAGACCCTTTGATGCTAAAATGTCAAATGTCTTCATATAAACATTCCAGATGTCCTTACGATGCTTTAGTTGATGTGATAAAGTTTCCAACTGAGAAAACAACAAAGCGGCTTGTAATTCAGACATTCCATATGAAGAACCGACTTGCAGCCATTCATACTTGTTGATTTCATGTCGTTGGAATGCAGATTTATTGGTTCCTTTTTCAAAAATAAGTTCAGCGGATGCTTTGTATTTTTCCTGATTGACGATACAAACTCCTCCTTCTCCACAACTGATCAATTTAGTAGCATGAAAGGAAATGGATGATAGATCAGAAAGGGTTCCAAGGTAGCGACCGTTGTATTTTGATCCAATTGCCTGGGCTGCATCTTCAATTACATAAATATTATTTTCAAATGCAAATTTTAGGATTGGATCCATATCCACGGGAATACCCGCGTAATGCATAACAACAATGGCTTTGGTTTTTTTTGAGACTAATGGAAGAATGGTATTCAGGGAAATATTAGGATTTGTCGGGCTGCTATCTGCAAATTTTAAAACACAGTCTCTTAATAAAAATGCATTAGCAGTAGAAACGAATGTGTAAGATGGTAAAATGACTTCATCTCCAGGTTTAAAATTGAGAACTAAAGAAATCATCTCAAGTGCATCGGTACATGAATTGGTCAAAAAAACAGATTCGGTTTTGTATTCAGTTAAAAACCATTTATTACAGTGTTCCATATAGTTTCCGCCAGATCCGATTGCAGCGGTATCGAGTACTTTCTGAATATAAGTTTTGGCTTGACTTGGAATAAATGGCTTATGTAGAGAGATAGGTTTCATGTTACTGATCGACAATCTTTGATTCCTCAAAGAAAGCACAAATTACAAACCAGGGACGCGATTTTCATTATCTATGGTATTTTTATATCAAACAAATTTTAAGCATTCGATTAGCATCGCTTATCTTGCGCATTGATGCCATATCGCACAAACTAAATTATGGAATCAGTACGCAGACAAAGTATTCAGACATCCATAGTCCATATTGTTGGTTCGGTAATCGGAGCTTTAAGCACTGTCTTTATTTATCCTATGGATCTTCAACTTTATGGGATCTATGGATTTCTTACAAATACTGCATCCTTATTAATTCCATTTATTAGCCTGGGTTTTGGAGCAGTGTTATTAAAGTTTTTTCCATACTTTAATGACCCTGCTTCTAAACATAAAGGATTTTTTGGTTTTATATTAAGTGCCTATGCTTTCGGGATCATACTTTTTGCAGTTCTATTTACCCTTTTATTTCCATGGATCTATTTGGTTTTTACACAGCATCAACTTGATTCAGGGTGGTATATAATTTATCTTTTGCCAATCACCATACTTTATGTAATTTTTGAATATTTTACAAACCTGTGTATTAATTTTCAACGCATTACGATTCCGGCGATTACCGTTTTTCTAATGAAATTCTTTTTACCGCTTATTTTTTTACTCTGTGTAAAAGAATATATTGACCAGCTGAGTTTTGTGCAGTTAATCTGTGTATACTATATGTTGGTTATTGGAATATTAATCTATTATTTACAGCGAATAGGTAAACTGCAGATCCGGTTTTCAAAAGAACTTTTTTATCATCCGATGCGAAAGCCTATGTTTCGGTTTGCATTATTTTCGTTATTGGGAGGGACCAGCGCAGTACTTGCTTTAAGGATTGATTCCATTCTAATTACATCAATGAATGGCACTGAAGCAAACGGTCTATTTACATTAGCCATCTTTATTAGTAATGTGGCATTTATACCGGCATTGGCTATAACGGATAGTTTGAATTCGGTCATTGCATCCTTTTCGAAATCAAGAGATCAGGTAATGCTGCAGGATATGTATTCCAAATCATCCAGAAATATGCTTATACCGACAATCTGGATTGCTCTTTGCATTTATTCAGGATTTATATCCTTAAGTCAATTAATGCCAAATTCAGAAAAAGTAGCCCTCATTCATATGGTCATTGGCTGGTTGTTATTGGCCCGGATCATTGATGCTGCGACCGGTGTAAATCATTATATTTTGTCTTATTCTAAGTTTTATCCCATCGAACTTTATCTGTTGATTTTAATGGCAGTGTTGAATATTGGTTTTAATTTTTTACTTATTCCCAAATATGGCATTCAGGGTGCAGCATTTGCTACTTTTTTATCAGTCAGCATTTATAATATTTTAAAAACTATGTTGGTGTATATTAAGTTAGGACTACATCCGTTTTCCAAATCACTAAATATCATACTAATTATTGGAATTGTACTGGTAGTACTATTTAATACTATTCAGTTTTCAGAAAATGCGATAGTAAACATACTATTGATGAGTATTTCTATTAGTTGTTTATTCTTTGGATTGATCTATATATTCAAATTATCCCCTGAATTAAATAAAATGATTCAGTCATTAGCGTCCTATTATAGTTAGAACATTTTCAATTGGTTATCTACAGGTTC
>CAZALD010000002.1:0-230282 GCA_964486185.1 uncultured Saprospiraceae bacterium | reverse complement strand
AAGCTATCTGATGTCAAGTTCTCAGGCAATATGTACTTGGATGTACGGATACATTCTTAATGCGTTTTTAATACTTACATCTTTGATACTTTAGTCTTCAATAATGCTAAATTATTAATAGCAGACTGATTGCTTGGATCTATTTGAACAGCTGTGTCATAATCTTTTAAAGCATTTTCCAATTGGCCCAGTTGCTCGTATACAGATCCCCTGTTGTTAAATGCAATTGAGTATTTTGGATTGTGGTGTATCGCACTGCTAAAGTCATCAAGTGCTTTTTCCCAATCGTTCATTCTATAATAAACAACACCTCTGTTATAATATCCTTTTGCATAAGTAGGATTTAGTCGAATGGCTTCGGAGTAATCTTCAATTGCTTTTTCCCATATTCCAAGTCTGACATAGGCAATACCCCGATTAGAATATGCATCAAGATATTTTTTGTCTATTTCTATTACTTTGCTGTAATCATTGATTGCATTCTCCCATTGGGCTAATTCGCCATAGACAGTGCCTCTGTTAAAATAGGCTTGTGCATATTTTGAATTAATAGAAATGGCCTTGGTGTAATCTGCCCGGGCATTATCCCATTGTCTTAAATTTCCATATGCAATCCCACGATTGGAATATGCAAAGGAATATTTTGGAAATAATTGAATAGCTCGTGTATAATCTTTAATGGCTTCATTCCATTGATTGTTTTTAGCATAAGCGGCTCCTCTGGAATACCAAGCTCTTGCACGATTTGGTTCCTTTTTAATGTTATCCGTCCAAAGACTTATGTCGTTTAGCCAGACTTTGTTTCTTTGAAAAGTTAATATAGAATATGTACCAACTAATATCAACATTAACATGATAACTAATCGGTATGGTTTATAAAAATATCCAAATGTTAAGGTAGCCAAAATTATGAAAAATCCAAAAGATGGCAGATAAGTTCTATGTTCAAATATGACATCGTTTATCGGAATAATACCTGACTCCACCGACATACACAGTAAAAACCAGATTATTCCAAATGATACTATTTTATTCTTTTGATATAAATAAAATGCACTTGATAATGCAAGGAGTATTAATAAAATCCCAATAAAACTAGAAGCTTCAAACGCACTCACGCTTACTGGAAATTCATAATCTACTTTCTGACCTGCAGGAATGATCAATAATTGAATATATTTAACAATTACAGCAAATTGAGTATATAAATACGTAAAAGGAGTTATAGTTTCAGAATGGGTTTCATTTGGAGGTATGTTTTTAAACACACTTAAAGAAAATTTAGAAAATAACCAAATGACAAATATTGCCAGACCAGCCAAAATCATTGCGACCTGGGATCTGTTTACTCCTATCAATTTAATTGAATTTTGTACAAAATATATTTCGACCAGTAAAATAGCAAATGGTAAAGTATATGAATTCTCCTTTGTAAATAAAGCAAATAGTCCTGTTAAAACTGCAGCCGCGTAAAATCCTATTTTGAATATGTCTCCTTTCTCAGTTAACCTCGCTTTCAAATAAAACGCCACAGATCCTATATAAAACATCGCTACCATCGATGCCATCCGCTGTACGATATACGTTACAGACTGCGTCGCCAATGGATGAGAAACAAAAAGTAATCCGGTAAAAAATGCAATCTCATATTTATAACTTGCCAGGGGATGGTCTTTGATCGCAGGTGATGAAAAAATTAAAACACTCAGCCACCAAACCAAACAGGATGTAATCAGATGAATGATCAGATTTACAAGATGAAATCCCCAGACATCATAACCATGAAAATGAATATTGAGAGCAAAACTGTAAAAGGCAATCAGTCGGGTTTTGCTGTAATCCCACCAGGCACTGAAATCATCGAGGGCCGGATATTTTGCTTCTAAAATATTTGGAGTATCATCAAAGTGAAACGAACAATCAAAACTATTGGAGTAAATAACAGAGCCCAACAATAGAATTCCAAACAGCGCAAATGTATTTTTAAGACTCTGACTGAATGAGCTGCTTTGTGAATTCTTAGTCAAAGTTTCTGGATTGGTTTTCTCAGCGGTATTGTGCTTTTTGCTCTTTTTCATTCTGACTTATTTGCGACAATAGGTCCATTTTAAAATTCAATGATAAAGAAAATAATTCAGTTTCGCAAGGTTTTTAAGTATATCAGCAGCTCATTGTGACGTCTCTACTAATTTTAAACAAAGGTCCCTATAGCGGATAGCTTCCTGATGGGATGGATTGAGGCTTAAAACTACAGTATAATCATCGAGTGCAAACTGATAACGTCCTGATTGTTGGTAGGCTTTTGCACGTCTCATATATGCCTCCAGAAAATCAGGCTGTATTTTTATCGCCATACTCCAGTCCGCAATAGCGTCATCCCAGTTTCGCAGAATGTCATACAATTGCCCACGGCGATCATAAGCTTCCACAAAGATGGAATCCAGCTCAATGGCTTTATTAAAATCTTCCAGCGCCGGAAGCCATTGTTGCAATTGACTGTAAAGACTTCCCCGGTTTAAATAAGCTATTGCATTGCCAGGTTTAAATTTGATGGCATGGGTATAATCCTGTATGGCTTGTTCCCACTGCTGCCTGATCGCATAAGCTGCACCCCTATTTAAATAGGCATCGGCATAGTCTGCTTTTAATTCCAGCGTTTTGGTATAATCTTCAATCGCTTTATCGTATTCAGCTAAATGTCCCTGTACCACGCCCCGGTCAAAGTACGCATTGGTATAATTGGGACTAATGGCAATTGCTTTATTGAGAAGCTCCAATGCCTTTGGATAGTTGGACCTCAATGCATGGGCATGCGCCAGGTTGCAGAGCGGCCTGGATAGATTCGGCGCCTTCTGTACGTTGTCCTGCCACAGACTTATAGGGTCCTTCCAGACTTTATTGCGTTGATAACTCAGGTAAGAGTTTGATAAAATTACAATCGATAATACAGCAATTCCTATATTTCTGGACGACTCCTTTTTAATATCAAAAACCATGGAACACACAAACAGAAAAAAACCAAAGGAAGGCAAATAGGTCCTGTGTTCAAATAAAACATCCCGGATTGGAATAATACTCGACTCAATGGAAATTGTCAGAAAAAACCAAAAGATACCGAAAGAAGCCGGGCGGTTTGTCTGAAATAATCGTATACCGGCATACATAATTAACAACAGAAAACTAAAATCGAGCAAGGTCCTCATTTCAAAAAAATGCCGGGCAAGCCGGAAATCATAATCCAGCATTTGATTGACCGGCAATATCAACAATTGGATGTACTTTAATAAAACACTGAATTGAGTTAATAAATAAGTAGATACGGTTATCGTTTCGGTTTGTCCCTGTATGGGCAGTAAAGGTTTAAAAAAATTTATTGAAAAGGAATTAAATCCAAAAATCACTATCGCAACCACTCCAGCCACAAAAAATAAAGATTTAAAATTTAAAACCTTCCTTACATTAAAATTTATCGATCCAAAAAAATAATACTCGGCCAATAAAATGCTGATCGGAAGTGTAAATGCATTTTGTTTTGTCATAAAAGCCAGGACAAGGCTAAACAACGACATCAAATACAAAAGGTATTGTATAATTCCTTGTTTTGGAGTCAAACGTGCTTTTAGATAAAATGCTATCGTGCCAATATAAAACATAGCCACCATCGAAGCCATCCTTTGCACGATGTAGGTTACTGATTGAGTGGCCAGCGGATGAGAGACAAATAATAATCCGCATAGTAAGGCTATTTGGTATTTATGTTTTGCAATGGCTTTGTCTTGAATCACAGGCGACGAAAATATCAATATTGTCAGCCACCAAACCAAACAGGAAGTAATCAAATGAATCAAAAGATTTACAACATGAAAACCCCACACATCATAACCATGAAAATGAATATTCAAAGCAAAACTGTAAAATGCCGTCAGGCGGGTATGACTATACTGCCACCAAGCTTTCCAATCCGTGAGCCCGGGAAATGGTTTGTTATGGATTATATTGGAAATGTCATCAAACTGAAAAGCAGCCTCAAAAGAATTGGAATAAATCAAAATACCGCTTGCACATATCAGAAGAAGTGAGACCACAATACCCGGGGCAGTTTTCCATTGATTCTGCTTTGATAATCTACCTTGTCTGTCTTCTGATGTAAGCTTTGTTTGACTGCTTTTGTTCAATGTTGCGGATTTATGGTTATTGTGTTTATGACTTTTTTACTTTTTTACTTCCTTTTGGTAGCTGCCTGTAATTTTAATAAGGCTGCTTTTTTATTATTGATGGCGATATTAAAGGAAGGATCGATTTGTAATGCACGGTCATAATCTTCAATGGCTTTTTCGATCTGGTTTAGATTCATATGTACAATACCCCGATTGACATAGGCTTCCTTGTACTTGGATTTGATTTGAATGGCCAGTGAAAATTCTGCGATGGCTGAATCCCATTGTTTCTGATTGAGAAAAATAGTTCCTCGGTTAAAAGCAGCAGCAGCATAGTTTTTATTAAGTCGTAACACAGTAGCATAATCCTCCAGGGCTTCTGTCGTTTTTCCCAATGCCCTGAATGCATTGGCCCTGTTGTAATAAGCCAGTAAAAAATTTTTGTCAATGGCAATAACCTGATTATAATCTTCAACGGCCTCATCATATCGATTCTGGCTGCTGAAGGCATTCCCCCGATTGACAAAAGCTTCTGTGTATCGTGGATCAAACTGTATCGCCTGGTTATAATTTTCTATCGCCTTTGCAATATTCCCTTTCTTACCGTATGCAATGCCCCTGTTATAATACGCCTTTGCATATTTTGGACTCAGTGCTATGGCTTTGTCGTATTCTGCTATGGCTTTGTCATACTGATTGGCCTTAGACAAAGTCATCCCTTTATAAAATACGGCACGGGATTTTGTAGGCTGCTTTTTGACATTATCGGTCCATAAACTTAGTGGCGTCTTCCAGACTTCATTCCGCTGATAAGTCAACACAGAATAGATTCCGGCCAGCAACATAAAAAATCCATATACCAGCACTTTTGATTTTTCTAAAAGAAATGGATACACGATTGCCGTAAATGCCAGAAAGAATCCAAACGAAGGCAGATAGGTCCGGTGCTCAAAGATCAGATCCCGGAGTGGTATAATGCTGGATTCAATGGAGAGCGTAAGCAAAAACCAAAAAATACCAAACGATAAGATCCTGTTTTTGTCAAAAACTTTAAAGGCATAGAGCAGCATTCCAATGAGCACAAGCAGGCTTATAAAGGTCCTGGGCTCCAGTAATCCGGAGGAAATGGGATAGTCATAATCAAGAGCCTGGTTTACCGGAAGAACCAAAAGTTGTATGTATTTTAAGATGACGCTAAACTGTGTAAGCAGATAATTGACCGGTGTAATTGTATAATCCGTACCCTGTACCGGAGGGATAGCCTTAAAAATGCCTTTTGAAAACTGGCTGAATGTAAATAATAAAAATCCGGCCAGTCCGGCGAGTAGGAATAGAATCCGGCGATTTGTAATGGAAAGTGTAGCTATGGTCTTCCGCACAAAGAAAAACTCGACAAGCACCAGCGCAAAAGGCAGGGTATAGGCATTTTGTTTGGTCATCAAAGCGAGCAGGCCCGAAATAAGAGAAGCTGCAAAAAAGATGTATTTAAACAAAGGACGAATCTCTGCCATACGGGCCTTCAGATAAAAGGCCATACTGGCAACATAAAACAAAGCAACCAATGCACTCATTCTTTGCACGATGTAAGTGACGGATTGAGTGGCCAGGGGATGGGATACAAAAAGCAAGGCGGTAAAAAAGGCAATGGGATATTTATACTGGTTGACTTTATGGTCTTTTAACGCCGGACTGGAACAAATCAGCAGACTCAGCCACCAGACCAGGCAGGCAGTAATCAGATGAATGCCCAGGTTGACCAGGTGAAATCCCCGTACCTCATATCCGTGCAGATGGACATTTACCGCAAAACTATAAAAAGCCACGAGGCGGGTCTTGCTGTAATTCCACCAGCCCGAAAAGTCCCATAAATCAGGATATTTGCTGGCTTCCACGATGTTGGTGATATCGTCAAAATGGAAGGCACAATCCAGGGAATTGGCGTAAACGACGGATCCCAAAACAAGGATAGAAGGAATTGTTAGAAGCCTGAAAATCCTGGCATCTTGCGCTTCAGATTCAGCAGCCTGAGGAGCCATACCGGTTGCTTTTACTGGAGGCGGACTTTGTTTGGCTTTTTTCATTATGCTTTAGTTTAGTGCTTATTCAGGGATTACAGGGTTTAAGCCTGTCAGAGCGAACTTACAAAACTTCTCTAAAATGCAGCACATTTTATAGATGGCAATCTACATACAAATGCTGTAAATTAGGGTTTGAAATACTTACATTTGCCGTTATGAGAAGCAAAGCACGGAAGGCATAAGCAGAACTCAATGAAAATAACCATTTATACACCGGAATCCTCTATGCGATCGCCCCGCAAACTCATCAAAGAGATGTGGACTGATCTGCTGGCAAGCCGCGAACTTGCCTGGCGGTTGGCGGTACGCGACACCAATGCCCAGTACCGGGCCAGTTTTTTGGGATATATATGGGCCTTTCTGTTGCCTCTGGTCAATACCCTTACCTGGATTTTTCTCAATGCCTCGGGTATTGTCAGGATTGCGGACACCGGGCTGCCATATCCGGTCTATGTATTTACAGGTACGATGCTCTGGCAGATTTTTACAGAAGCCCTGCAAAGTCCGCTCAATGAGATAGGAGCTGCCAAAGCCATGCTGGCCAAATTAAACTTTCCGAGAGAATCATTGATTCTCAGTGGTATATTAAAATCCCTGCTAAATGCCGGAATTAAAATTACCTTATTGGTTCCGGGTATTATGATATTGGGGATTTATCCGGATTGGCATCTGTTGCTGTTTCCATTTGCAGTTTTATCGATTATACTGGTCGGCAATATTATCGGATTGTTTTTATCGCCCATTGGGGTCTTGTATTCAGACATTGGCAAGTCAATCCCGATACTGACCCAGTTTTTAATGTTTGTGACACCCGTGGTATTTGCCATGCCCGAAGAAGGATTATCAGCCACGATCTTTCAATACAATTTTATGACGCCCCTGATTATGACAGCGCGTGACTGGCTGACAGGTAGCGGGACGGAGTGGCTGTTTTATTTTCTCATGGTAAATGGGGTGGCCATCATTGTCCTGATGGTAGCCTGGATTATTTATAAAATTACAATGCCTATTATTATTGAAAGGATGAGTGCCTGATATGAATGACGAAGTATTGATTAAAGTCGAAAATGTCTCTAAGAAGTTCTGCAAAGATTTGCGGACCTCTTTAAAATATGGCGTAGAGGATCTCGCTTCCGAAATTTTTGGCAGACAGCATAGCGATGAGTTACGGGAGAACGAATTCTGGGCTGTTAAAGACGTAAGCTTTGAAGTGCGGCGAGGCGAGTGCCTGGGATTGATTGGAAGGAATGGGGCGGGGAAAACTACCTTGCTACGAATGCTGAATGGCCTTATCAAACCCGATAAAGGGCGTATTGAAATGCGGGGTCGGATCGGTGCGCTCATTGCATTGGGTGCAGGCTTTAATCCTATTTTAACGGGCCGGGAGAATATTTATGTAAATGCTGCTATACTTGGACTGAGTAAAAAAGAAATAAATCAAAAGGTAGATAAAATCATTGATTTTGCGGAAATCGAAGATTTTATTGACTCTCCGGTGCAAACTTATAGTTCAGGAATGATGGTTCGACTTGGCTTTTCAATTGCCATTAACATGAATCCTGATATTCTATTGCTTGATGAAGTCTTAGCAGTTGGTGATGCCGGGTTCCGTGTTAAATGTTATAATGAAATCTATAAAATATTAAATAAAGCAGCTATAATATTTGTGAGTCATTCAATGCCACAAATCGGTAAGATTTGTACTGAAGGTGCATTGATGAAAAAGGGAAAAATAATAAATACTTCCAAAAGAATTAATATTGTTATTGCAGATTATTTAAATCAATTTGAAAGTGAAAAACTAACAATTGAAGGAAGTGGAAGAGCTCATCTTGAATCTCTAGAAATAACTCAACGGGATAATGTGTTCTTATTTAATAAATTTCAAAGTATTAATAATAACTATTTAGAAATTATAGAGCCCAACGAATCAATTCTAATTAAAATAAATTATAAGCTAGATTCTGAAGTTAAAGATCATTTTGTTTTAATAGCTTTCACAGATTCTGATCAGAAATTAGTATTGCAAATTCAAACTAGTAAGTATCCAATTAATAATCATATACATAATTGCATATTGGTTCAAGTGGATGATTTAAATTTAAACACAGGAAGTTATGCCTTGAGTATTCATGTATTAGAACAAAATGAATCTGATTGGGGCGAGGTACTGTTAGGTATTAGAGGTGCATTAAAAATTAAAATTGAACAAAATAAATTCTTTGGCTCAGCACCATATATAATTAAAGCAAAATGGAAGGACTGCCATGATTAGTAACATAATATCTGAATTAAATGCTTTATTAAATTATCTGAGAAGAGTTATACTGTGGAAGTATAATTATTTAAAAATAAAAATTACAGTTCCTTCTATCACTCCTAAAAAAATAATTGATCTTGGGAACAAAGGTGGTAATAATATTTTATTGGATGACATAGATAATGATGGGAATATTGAGATTATTGTTTTACAGTCTTTTGGCATGTGGAAGTCAAAACTGTATAGAGGTAGTGAATTTGATGTATTTCAAAGTAACTTTACTCAAAAGAAACTTTTTTCATTAACTTGCATGACTCTTGATCAAGAAATTAAGTGGGAAGTTGGAGAAAGGTGGCATCATGATAAGCCTTATTTGTGCCATGGACATGAAGAAAGTATAAGATTAGCCGATATCAATGATGACGGCAAGAAAGAAATAATCACATTTAATGAAAACGGATTTTTAGTTGTTTATAATTGTTATGGGGCTTTGCTTCATGAAATTGAACTTCCAAATGATAATTTTTCAATAGTTTATTATATATCAACATCCAATGGCAATAGATTTATCATTGGTACCATGGATCGTAGTTATTTGCAAGATGATTATGCAAATCCTTGGATTTTTATGGATGATAAATTTCAAATAATTTCAGAAGCGAGTTATATTGGTGCAGGTCACAATATTGGAATTGCGGATTTTAATAATGATGGCTTGCCTGAGTTTTTAATTGGCTACCAACTCGTTGATTTAAATGGAAGAATAATTTGGACATTGGATGAATGGCAGTCTAATAAAATTATAAGTTTGGAGCAACATGCAGATTGCATTCAGCCTTTTAATTATCAAAATAGTTGGTATGCTGCTATTGCAGGTAGCGATTATCAATATCTAATTGATAATACTGGTAAGACATTATGGAAAGTAAAGTTACCTCATCCGCAATATTGTGTGGTAGGAAAAGTTGAGGAAGTACCAGTAATCATTGTAGATAATCAAAGGCAAGGAACATATATATATTCATTTAATGGAGAGAAAATTGGTCAAATAGTTACAACTCAATTTTATAATACTTTCTTGAATACTACATTTATCGATTCAAAAAGACCGATTCATCAAAGCCTTCCAATTCAAATGATCAACAACCATTACTGCATATATTTTGAATCTGGTTCACCTTATATATTAAATTTTAGAGGTGAAGTTAAAGCAGTTGTTACATTCGATTCAAGATATTTTTGCCTGCATAATAATAAATTATTTCGAAGGATAAATGACCTGGGATTAACTTTTGGACTTGTTAGAGCAAAAAATGTATTGGCCATGGCGAATCGTAGAATAATATTGATAATATAATGATAATAAAGACTATAAAAAAAATTCTTAATTTTAGAAAAGGACCTAAGAAATTATCCGGATCTTTTGAATCTATAGGTTTACTTAAAAGACGAGTATACCATAGTTATGATGATTATTTAAATCATCAAGCAGAAAAGCTTGGTAGGCATTTAGAAGATATCCAACGCTACGATAAAGAGTATGAGCAAATTGTTTATCAACGGTATAAGGACAAATTTGATTTTAAGGGAAAATCAGTACTTTGTCTAGCAGCAAGGTTAGGTGGAGAAGTCAGAGCATTTAAAAGTATGGGGGCTTTAGCTATAGGAATTGATTTAGAACCTGGAGGCGTTAGTAGATTTGTTTTATATGGTGATTTTCATTCAATTCAATTTGCTGATTCGTGCTTTGATTTTGTTTTTACTAATGCAATTGACCATGTCTATGATTTAAAAAAATATTTGAAAGAAATTATTAGAATTCTTAAAAGTGAGGGAATATTCTTATCTGAAATTGCAATCGAAAATCCTGGTAATTATGAAGTACTTGACACGAGCAATATTGATCCTATAATCCAGCTATTGAAAGAAGACTTCTTAATACGTTCAATTGAAAATATCATCAATAAAAACTCTTTTAGTAATTGGAGTGGGCAATTATTAACTTTGACCGTTAAATAATATGTTCTTTATACAAAGAAATTGTCCACTTTGTAATTCTAAAGAAAAGAAGAATCTCGGTAATATGAGTATTGAACTTTTACTTAAAAGCAATCCAGGATACAACTTGTCATGGTTCAATGAACATATGGATTTGTTTATGCAATCTAACAATATTGTACAATGTAAAAATTGTTCTATGGTGTATGTTAACGAGGTTTTGAAAGATGATTGGCTGTATAAATATTATAATGAAGCTATTGATAGTGTTAAAAGCAAAGAAAAAATATTTAAAAGACAAAAGCGTTTAGTTTTGATTCAAATTTGGCAAGAATTATTTTTTAAATTAGATAATGACCTTCCTATTAAAGTGTTAGATTATGGGGCAGGATGGGGAGACTTTCTTTCTGTAGCTAATTCGATTGGTGTGCTAGCATATGGTTTAGAATTCGATGACCGTAAAATATCTTTTGCTAAACAGTTAGGATTAAGTGTTGGTGATATTTCGTTTATAGAAACTAAAGCACCATATGATGTTTTTTTCTGTAATCAAGTAATAGAGCATTTGAATAAGCCTTTTGAGGCTTTATGTCATTTACGATCTTTGGTAAAAGAAGGCGCAATTGGGTTTGTTTCGGTTCCAAATTTTCCCATCAATCGAATTAAATCTCAGATTGAATTATTGCAAAGTGGCCAACTACCTCATAAAGATTTTGATCTACTGGGTCATCTTAATTATTTTGACTCGAAAACTTTCAATTTTTTATTAAATAAATCAGGTTTTAAAGAATTGCCAAATAGAATAAAGGAATTAAGTATATTAAAACGATTGCAAAACTATTTAAAGTTTGGTGAAAACATAAGTTCAAACTCAACAAGCCTTTACGTTACAACATCATGAGTAATATCGATAGAAAATTCCGTTTAGCCCGCATTTGGTCTAATAAAGAGCTTAAAAAAATATCTATGCTTTTTGAGGGAAATGTAATAAATGTATCCTCAGGAGAGAATATTGACAAAGAAGGTAGTACCTACGATAAATATTTTTTAAATGCCAAAGAATTTTGGCTTTCAAATTATTGTCCTGGCGCATTTCGAGGATTTGAAGGACGACCAAATGAATTGCTGATAGATCTAACTCAGAAACTTGACAGTAGTTTGGAAAGAAAATTTGATGTTGTATTTAATCATACGACCTTGGAGCATGTATTTGATATTTTTACTGCATTTAAAAATTTATGTTTGCTTTCAAATGACATAGTCATTATAGTTGTGCCATTTGCACAAGAGCAACATGAAAATGAAGGATATGAAGATTATTGGAGATTAACTCCTACATGTATAAGAAAATTATTTGAATTAAATGAAATGGAAGTTATTTATGAGGCAACGAATAAAGATTTTAATGCAGCAACTTATTTGTTTTTTGTAGCCTCTAAGAATCCTGAAAAATGGATATTAAAAATGCCAAAATATAATAGAATTTGTAATGCCGCCGACTGGATTGGAACTGATAAATTATACCGTAATTCATTTATAAAAAAAATGTTTAATTATTTAAAATGATTTTATTCAGTTGAATGGTATATAAATTATTATAAAATTAGATTGAATTATATATTTATTGCTGGTTTTAAAATTAATTAGCTTATTAAATAGGAATTAGCATATGAAAATATTTGCTATATGGATATATTATCTTCAATTATAGTGGTAGTAAGAAGTGCCGGAGAGCGTACGACAAAAACATGTGTTTCCTTGCTTAAAGAAATATTTACAGAAGAGTCGATTCATATTATCGAAATATTTCCTTTTAGTCAAGCGCTTAGTGCATCTTTAAAATTAAGCAAAAGGGAAAATAAAGACTGGTTACTTTGTATTGATGCAGATGTCTTAGTGTCAAGTCATGGAATTCAAAAATTGCTAAAAACTGCGGAATCAATCGATGAAAATATTTTTCAAATACAGGGTTTAGTGTTGGATAAGTTTTTTTCAGTATATCGTCCAGCAGGAAACCATTTGTATCGTACAGTTTATGCTAAAAAAGCCATTGAATTGATTCCCAAGGAGGGAACTTCACTGCGTCCAGAAACTGACATGTTAAATCGTATGTCAGAAATTGGCTATCCATGGGTGCAATGCGATGCGATTGTCGGAATCCACGATTATGAGCAGTATTATTCCGATATTTATAGAAAGTGTTTTTTGCAAGCACATAAACACAAATGGTTGTTTGCTGTATTGGAAAAATATTGGAATGAAATGGCGATTAAGGATACTGATTTTAAAGTTGCATTATGGGGTTTAAATTCTGGTAAGTTATACAACGATACTGTTTTAGTGGATAAAAGATTTTTAGAAAACGAAGCGAAAAATTTCCTGGACCAAAAATTGAGAGAAAAGGAATATATTTTAAGCATAAATATGTCGGATTATATTCATAGTGAATTAAAACGTTATGCTGCCAATAAAAATGCTTTTTATCAAAATAAAATCTTTCCTAAAGAATTATGGAATAAAACCTATTATCTACTTGACACAAAGGCTAATACACAAATTTCTGCTTCCTTTAGTAAACGGATAATCAATAACCTGCATAATATCCTGAAAAGAATAGGAATTTTAATAAAAAAAATAACAAATTATAAAAATACTTACTTAGCTTAATAAAATAATAAATGATATTTTTTACGTCATATTATGAAGGAACTCATGGTTCTGCAAAATCGGCCAAAGATTTTCTCATTGCAATCTCGGCATTTCATAAAAATATTGTGTTGATTAGTCCTTCTTTTGAGAAACTTCCGGATTTTGTTGTAGGCTATAAACTTAACAAGCCAAAATGGATACAATTGCCTTATTTTGGCAGAAAATATAGTTTTATTGATTTCTTTAAAAGAAACCATATTATAAATAATTTTAAAGAGCTTACTTTATTATTGAAGTTTGAAAGAATAAATTTTAGAGATACTGTAATAGTTAATGGCTGGGCCAGCATACAAAATTGGAATTATTGTAAATCTAAATTTAAGGGTAGAAAGGGATTAATCGTCCGTGAGTCAGTCAGACATTTCGAAGGCAGCGACCAAAATGTTTCTGTTAAGGAGTTACTAAATGAATTAAAGACATTTGACTTTTTAATTTTTGTATCAGATAATGTCAGAAAGGAATGGTTACAATTAAAGGATTTAGCTACTAAGCCTAATTTTTTACTTCCAAATTGTTGTGAAGAAGAAGAAGCGCTAAAATTACTATCTATGGATAAAAAGCAAATAAGGATTGAGTTAGGCTTGAGTCTTGACGAGATTTTAATTGTTTGTCCAGGTAGTATAGAGATAAGAAAGGGACAAGATTTGTTTTTAGAAATAAGTAAAAAACTCTTAATAGAGATACCTAATATACGTATATTATTGGTAGGTGATGCTGCTTCTGAATGGGGAGTAGATTTTGTCAAAAAAATACGTGGAGAAAAGTTTTCAAAATTTATCACTCATATTCCAGCTATGCCTAGTGCTTTAAAAATTATTTATGCTTCTGACATATTGGCATTTCCAACCAAAGCAGAAGCATTACCTCGAACCATTCTGGAGGCAATGTGTTTAAAAGTACCAATTGTTTCAACAAATGTTGATGGTATTCCTGAACTAGTTATAAATAATCAGACGGGAATATTATTTGAATCGGGAAATGCTGAAGGACTACACAGGGGGATAATTCAATTTGTAACAAATCCAGTTATAGCTGAGCAATTTGCTAATGAAAGTTATAATAGGTATTGGAAGCATTATACTCGAAGGAAACAAATTGAACGTATGCAAGAAATGCTTTTGCAGTTAAATGATATATATTAAATTTGCAATAATTTATTATTAATGTTTTAATGAAATACCTTAATTGAATAATAGAATAAGAATTATCGCTTATTATTTACCTCAATATCACCCTATTCCTGAAAATGATAAATGGTGGGGCAAGGGTTTTACTGAATGGACTAATGTCACAAAGGCGAAACCATTATTTAAAGGGCATTATCAACCGCATTTACCGGCAGATCTTGGTTTTTATGATCTTAGAGTTCCTGAAATTCGAGAGGAGCAAGCAGAATTGGCAAGGTATTACGGTATTGAAGGATTTTGTTATTGGCATTATTGGTTTAAGGGAAAACGGTTGTTGGATAGACCACTAAATGAATTATTGTCTAGTGGTAAACCAAATTTTCCATTTTGTATTGGCTGGGCAAATGAGTCCTGGACTAGGAATTGGGAGGGAAATGAAAAAGAAATTTTAATAAAACAAGAATATTCTAATGAAGATAATATAGGCCATGCTCAATGGCTTGCATCGGTATTTGCAGATTCGAGATATATTAAAGTGTCAAATAGGCCAGTCTTTGTTGTGCATCGACCACCTATGCTTCAAGATCCACAAAGAACACTTGAAACTTTTCGTCAAGAATGTGTTCGATTAGGAATTAATGAACCTTTTATAATTGGCAGGGATAGTCACTACCCAGGGTTAGACATGCGAGATTATGGTTGTGATATTACGGAAACGTCTACTCCGAGATTGAATCTCTTATACGATGCTTTTACTCCATTAAATTCAAATTTTATTAGGAATCTAAAGCACGGTGTATTCAATAATAAACTTCGAATTTATAACTACATTGAATCATGTAACCTCATGAAATCTTATAAGCCAAAACATCCGTATTTAAATAGTTTATTAGTAGGATGGGATAATACTGCTCGACGAGGAGAAAATGCACTGATTTTACATGATTCTTCTCCTAAACATTTTGGAATAGCATTAAGACATATACTTGATGAACATAATAAAGATCAAACTAAGTTAAAACTTTTGTTTGTAAATGCTTGGAATGAATGGGCTGAAGGAATGCACCTTGAGCCAGATCGTAAATGGGGACATGGGTTTCTTAAAGCAATAAAAGACGAACTATCAAGATGAAATTATAGCTCTAGCTAATTAAGGAATAAATTCTATTTGTTTTGGAAAAAGTTATACTTTTTATTTCAACTGATGCCACTAGAACTGGAACTCCTGTTCTCCTAGTAAATATATTAAATTGGATTAAATTAAATTCGAATATAAAGTTTGTACTTTTATTACAAGAAGATGGAGAATTATTAGAGAATTATAAGCAGTTAGGCAAAGTATATATATGGCCTGATTTTTTAGGTTTAGCGGAGAAATTACCATCGGATAAGTTATGGTTAAAAGTATTTAAATCAATTTTACTTTTTGGTCGAAGACTTGTGCATTTAATCTTTGTCTTAAGGTTAAAAAGTAAATATAATGTTCAATTAATATTTTCTAACACAGCAAGAAATGGTAATATCATTAGAGAACTTCGTAAGTATTATTCAACTAAAATAATTTCATATATACATGAAGGTGACAGAATATTGGAGTCATATAATATTAATGGAGCTGTACAAAACAGTGTCACTAATAGTGATTTAATATTATGCGTGTCGGAAACTGTAAAAAACGTTATTCAAAATAAGTATCTTTATAAAAAAGAAATATTGACTATTCCAGGAGGTATTGACATTAATTACCAGTTTAATAAATCCGACAGAGAGTTATTACGAATTGAAGGTATACCGGATGATAGAATTATTTTGCTTTGCTGTGGATGGATGGATTGGCATAAAGGAATTGATCTTTTTATTTTGCTTGCAAAATATCTTTGTGAGATAAATGAAAAAGTGCATTTTGTATGGGTGGGTGGAAATTCAAAAGATAACGGTTTCAAATTAATGAAATTTGAGATAGAGAAATTAAATTTGTCCAATAGAATTAGTTTGATTCCTTCAAAACCTTTTGCTCAGTCTTATATTGGTTGTGCTGACATATTTTTACAGCTGTCTCGCGAAGAGTCATTTTCTCTTGTAACATTGGAAGCTGGCCTAGCAAGGAAACCAATTCTCTGTTTTGATAAGTCAGGCGGCCCTTTGGAAATTGTGAATTATGATCGTCGGTTTATTGTGCCCTATATAGATATAATTTCGATGAGTGAGCGAATATTAGAAATTCTTAATAATAATGATTTGAAAAGTGAAATGAGTAATTATCTTTTTAATAGAATCATATCAAATTATTCTATTGAAAAATGTGCATCAACTGTTTTAGATACAATACTAAAAGAGATGCATAAGAGTGATTCTTAATTAAGTTAATATTCTAACTTCACTTATACTAAAAAATGAACTTAAAAGTCCGAAGCATTGCTTTTTATCTTCCGCAATATCACCCAATTCCTGAAAATGATGAATGGTGGGGAAAGGGATTTACAGAATGGACGAATGTCGGGAAGGCTAAGCCTTTATTTAAGGGTCATTATCAACCAAGGATTCCCGCTGATCTAGGATATTACGATCTGCGTCTACCAGAAGCTCGGGAAGCTCAGGCACAATTGGCAAAAGATCATGGTATAGAAGGATTTTGCTACTGGCATTATTGGTTTGGACACGGCAAACGATTGTTGGAACGGCCTTTTAATGAAGTACTTGCCTCAGGTAAACCTGATTTTAATTTTTGCTTAGCTTGGGCTAACGAAAGCTGGAGGGGATTTGACCATGGCTTAACAAACCGTAATGTTTTAATTGAGCAACAATATCCGGGTTTACAAGATTATGAAAATCACTTTTATGAAGTTCTTCCTGCTTTCAAAGACCATCGTTACATCAAAGTAAATGGTAAGCCACTTTTTATGATTTACAAACCACTCCAGTTGCCTAATGCTGTGGAATTCATACAACTTTGGACTAAACTCGCATTAAAAAATGGCTTGGAAGGAATTTACTTTGTAGGACATGCAGATAGAACAGAGGATATGGGTCAAATTTTAAATCATTCGTTTGATGCAGTTAATGTTTTAAGATTACATAATTATTTCAAATACGGAATTTCATTGCCTTATAAAATATATGATGGCTTAAGGCATAGATTATTTTCATATCCGCATATTTTAAGTTACTGCTATGCTTTGAAGTGGTTGTCTAATCAGCAGGATCAGCAAGTTAATATTTACCCTACAATTCTTACCGGATGGGATCATACTCCCCGAAGTGGTAAGTACGGCACAGTCTTAAAGAACTATGATCCGGATATTTTTAAAAAACATGTTTTAAATGCGTTTCAAAATATTAAGCATAAACCCTTTGATAATCGTATCGTCTTTATTAAATCGTGGAATGAATGGGCAGAAGGTAACTATTTAGAGCCGGATAGAAAATTTGGACGTAAATTTCTTGAAGCATTTAAAGAAGCGATGGATTCGATCGAATGATACTATAGATTTGTAATGTGATTATGAATTAAAAAAATGGTAAGAGGAGAATGGGTTCCATAAAGCTAAGCGTAATTATTCCAATTTATAATGTTGAAGCATACCTTAAGCAATGTATGGATTCTGTTGTCAATCAAACATTGAAGGAAATTGAAATAATATGTATCAATGATGGTTCAACAGATAATTCTCTATTAATTTTACAAAAATATGCCCAGTATGATAAACGCATTATTATCATCGACAAAAAAAACGAAGGTCAGGGTGTGGCCAGAAATATTGCATTGAGCATTGCAAAAGGTGAATATATCGGTTTTGTGGATGCGGATGACTGGATTGAGAATGATATGTTTGAAAAGATGTTGGACTCAGCTCATCAACATACTTCTGATGTTATATTGTGTGAATACAAATTATATAATTCAACTACGAAAAGAATCACCAGACCTAAGTCAATAAGCCTGCCAATCAATTCAAAATATTTAAATAAAGCATTCAACTGTTCTGATATTAAATCAACTTTATTTGTAATTCATTCTGGCCCTTGTGATAAAATTTATCGGACCGATTATGTAAAAAGAATCAAAGCAACATTTGCCGAACATTTATTTTATGAAGACATCTTGTTTGTATATGATTGCCTGGTTAATGCTCCAAAAATAACTATGATTAAGGAGCCATTTTATATTTATCGGATTTTCCGAGAGGGCTCTGCTTCATCAGCTAAAGATCTTAGAAGAATGAATATACTGGATATATTAACAATGCTCGAATTAAAATTAAAGAATTCTGTAAACTGGCCTTTAATATGTCAGGAATTTGAATTATATAAGAGAGGTCAACTTTTGTATCAACTAGGTCAAATAGATAAAAAGTATAAAAAAATGTTTTGGAATAAGATTAATTTATATTTGAATGATTCATTTAATGAGGATTCCTTTAGTAATAGAATGAATTTTTATTTTTATTTACTAAAACATAATCTTTTAAAAGTGCTGCATAAAGTATCATTTTGGATATTGGGTGAGCGAATATATAATTTTATGAGCTTCTATCGGTGGCTTCAGTCTAAAGTTATTTTATAATTATCCCTGAAAGTTAATAGCTAAAAGATATGGCAATATTGAAATGAAAGTTGAAATAAAGGTTAGTGTTGTAGTTCCGGTGTACAATGTGCAGGATGATCTTAATCGATGTTTAGATTCTATCATTAATCAGACTTTAAGAGAAATTGAAGTGATATGTGTTAATGACGGATCGACGGATAGATCTCTTGATATATTAAATGAATATGCTCATAAAGATTCAAGAATTCGAATTATCAATCAGTTCAATCAAGGCCTTGGTAAGGCTAGAAATAAAGGAATAGCTGCCGCTTTAGGAAAATATATCGGTTTTGTGGATAGTGATGATTGGGTTGATCACAAAATGTTTGAAGAGTTATATAATAAATCGATTTCTACTTCAGCCGATGTTGTTCTTTGTGAGTATATTCATTATTATCCTATTCTTAATAAATTTATACAACCGGAATATATTAAGTTGCCAATCAAGAAATCTTTGGATTCAAAAAAAATAACTCCTTTAGATATTTCGGATTCAATATTTTTTATAAATCCCGGAGCATGGGATAAATTATATAATGCGGACTTTATTAGAAGGCATCAATTTAAGTTTTTGGAAGGCAAGTGCTATGAAGATTACCCATTTGTTTATTCCTGTCTGGTGAAGTCAAATGTGATTGGATTGATTAGATCTCCTTTCTATTATTATCAAAGATTTAGAGAAGGTTCAGTATCTTCATTTAAAGATATGGGAAGAAAAAGATTTGACATTTTTGACTCAATGAGGAGGCTTGAAGAGTACACGGGCATTACAAAGCATGGGTTAATTTTTTATGAAGCTTTTATGGATTTTAAGATGTACCATTATTTGCTTCAGTACAATAACCTGAACAAAGATTTAAAGCAAGAGTTTATGAGAGTCGTCCATATGGAGTACAATCATGTTAAGAATTATAAGTTGAAGTATTTCAGCATGTATCTTAAAATCTGTACATATTATAAGTTACGAAATTTATTTTTTTTATTAATGGGTAAATATGCTCCTTATTTTCTAGATAATTTAGCTTCATATAGTTATAAACTAAAAACAATCCTTACCATAAGAAAAATTTGAAGCACTTACAAGTTGTAATGTATTACTGGCGATTTTTCTTAAATACTATAATTAAATATTTTTTAAATCTCAATCAACATTTTGACCAAATTATTCCAATTAAATTCTTTTACTACTTTATCATGTAATTTTCTTTTCAATAGTTCCCTTTTGAAAGCATCGAGAATCAAGCCCTCCATCGCCTCATAAAACATACTTTCATCCTGATCCGGTATCACGATGCCAAGGCTTTCATCCACGATGACTTCCCGTACCCCTCCGCGGTCTGTTGCTATCACAGCACACTTGTTCAATCCGGCTTCCAGCAGCAGCGTAGGCAATCCTTCCGGATAATCGGAGGGGATCACCACAATATCTGAAAAACTAAGCAGCTGCATCAGCTCTTTATGTGTAAGGGCACCGAGAACATGGATGTTGGATGCATGGTAGCTTTTTGCTTTTTCCAACAAGGGACCACTGCCAGCAACAAATAAAAATGCATTGGGATACTTGTTGCATAATTTTTGAAAAACTGCTAACAAAAATAAAACTCCCTTTTCCCTGATCAGTCGTCCGGCGAAACAAAAGACTACCGCATTAGCCGGTAAACCATAGACTGTTTTTAAATCCGGAACCCTTAGCACTTTTTTCTCTGTACCGGGCGACATGTCTGTTTGCTCCGGCATTTCAATTCCATTGTAAAGGACTCCATCGGCCTTAATGCCAAAATGAGTCAGCCAGGTATTGCAAGCTTTCGATACTCCATAAAAGCCAATGTTCTTTCTCCGCTTTAAATACATGGTAATGGCAGATTCATAACATGTCCAAAGCGGATCTAAAAATCGATTTCCCGTTTTTACAAACCCGGTACCATGTTCAATTAAAATAGTCTTTGCATTTTTGGAAAGTTGTAGTCCCAAAAGTGTGGTACAATAAAATCTTGTATTTAAAATAACAAGGGAATATGTGCGAGCAGATAATTCTTTCATCATGTGTCTGTATTCTGATGAAAATATATCCGGAACCGGAAACCGCTGTTTTAGAAAATTCCAGACAGGCAAGCGATATACTGTTACCTCATTGTGTATTTCTTTTCCAGCAGCTGCTTCCACGGCGGTGGTAAGCAGAATAATTTCATAGCCTTCGCGTCGTAAATAGTTTGCCATTAATTCTACATAGCGCTCTACACCACCGATGTGCGGCGCATAATAAGCCGAACAAATTAGTATGCTGTTATTTGTCCTCATGTCTTCCAATATTTTTACGGATATTGGACAATTGCTCTGCGATGAGACCTAGTAGAAAAAAGATAATACCTGTAAAAATTCCCAGCAAACTTCCGGTCGTAATACCATGTCCTTTTAGTAATACGGGAAGCCCTACAGCTAAACCCGCAATGATAAAGAGTAAGGCAAGAGGTAAAAAGATTTTGGCAGGATTAAATAAGATGACAATGTTGATAATCTCCATCACCGTCTGAAATGCTGTCTCCATACTGATCGTACTTTTTCCTCGAAGTCTTGGATCAATCGTAATCGGCTCTTCCAATACCAGATGCTTATTACTGATAAAAATTAAAGTGATAATATCACTGTAAGACATGGTATCCGGAGCGAGATAGATATATTTTTTGGCGAGATCTGTGCGATAGATTTTCATGCCTGAATTCAGATCGTGGATCGGCACATACATCAGCATTTTGGCAATGGTGCGTATGATGCTTTTTCCAATCCCTCTCAGCATACTGGCTGATTTGATACCCTTTCTCGATCCTACTACCATGTCGGCGTCTTTGTCAACCAAACACCGGATTAATTTTTCTACATCGTCCAGGCGATGCTGTCCATCCGCATCTATCGTAATGCAATATTCCGTTGTGCATTGAGCAATTCCCGACTTTATGGCAGCACCATATCCTTTATTTACCTTATGATGAATCACCCTAAAAGAATCCGTCAAGGGAAAATTGGCCAAAACCTGTTTTGATTTATCTTTCGATCCATCATTGATAATGATAATCTTCCAGTTGTGAACATTGCAATAATCAATCAGCTGAGGAAGAATGATAGCCAGGTTTTCAGCTTCATTGTAAGCAGGTACGATAATTGTCAGGGAGCTGGTATCAGCTAGGGCCATATCTTTCATTTATACAATATGGCGAATATAATTGAATTTCAGTAACAGACACGTTTTTTGCCGATTACCGCATGTAGCATTCACATCATACAAATTAATTCTTAGGCATGTATACGCTATCTCACCAACTCTCCCTGTAAACGGACTAATTCCGTTTCGGCCAGTTTGGCCTCATAGCGGGTTTGCAGTAAACTGATTTTGGCTTCTTCATAATTTCGCTGCGCTTCTTTTACTTCAATGGTGGTGGCCCTGCCAAGCCGAAAACTTTCAAAACTAATGTCGAGATTTTCTTTTGCCAGCTCCAGGTTAATTCCATCCAGTCGCAACCTGTCCAGTGAGGATTTATATTTTGTAAAACTCGTATACACATTTTGATCAATTTCAGATCGCTGATCTTCATAGTTTAGTTGAGCATTCTGTAATCGAATTCCGGCATTGCGGATATTGCGCTTTAGATTTAATCCGTCAAACAGATTCCAGCGCGCAGATAGTCCCAAATTCCAACCCAGATTCTGATTGTACAATAAAAATCCTGCCTGATTGTTGGTGCGAGAAAAATTGTAATTGGCCAGTAAGGAAATCTCCGGATAGCGCTGTGCTTTAAATTCCTGCAGACTAAATTCCGTTAAAGCTATTTCCGATTTTTTTTGCAATATCGATCTGTTCATAAAACTACTGGACGACCTGACATCCGGTAATTTCAAATTCACATTGACATAGATTTCCTCTATGACATCAAAATCGATATCCTGGGCCTGATTCATCTTGCGGTTTAGACTGTATTTCAACTCTGATAATCTGGCCGATTCAAGGATGCGGCGGGAAATCCAGGAATTGAGATCTATTTGTGCCTGCAGATAATCTGTTTTAGGAGCTTTGCCAATTTCCCATCGGACTTTAGCAATCTGTTGACGCTGATCATATAAAGTCAGTGTGGAATCATAAAATTCAACCAACAGTTTTTGCCGGACAATTTCATAATAAATCCCTATAGTTTCGGCAACGGCATTTTCTATTTGAATTTTTGAAAGGAGATGCGTATTGTAATGTGTTTCTTTGAGTTTGTCATAACTCACAAACATTTTTAATCCATCAAACAAGGTCCAGTTTAATGCAATTCCGGAATTGATATTATCCGAACGGGCCGATTTATTATCTACAGAATTGCCGGTTACAAATTCCTGTTGTGTATTACTACCAGATAAACTACCTCCGGCACTCAGACTTATCGAAGGAAGCATACCTGCATTGCCCGGACTGACATCATTTTTTGCAATGTCAATGTCATTTTTTGAAATGAGAATGTCGTAATTATTTTTCAGGACATGAGCTATAGCCTGTTCAAGGCTTAGGACCTCCTGGGCATGGAGTTGATTGAGGCAAATGAATACAAGCAGTAAAAACTTAGGATTCTTCATGGAGCTTGGGTTTAGATAAGTAGGTATAAATGGCCGGGATGACATACAGGGTTAGTATTAAAGAAAATAATACGCCTCCAATGACGACAATGCCCATTCCCATCCGGCTTTGGGCTCCTGCTCCCAGAGCCAGGGCAATGGGTAAAGCACCCAGGGATGTGGCCAGACTGGTCATGATAATGGGCCGTAAACGCAGGGTGGCAGCTTCCCGAATCGCATCGTGCAGGGCATACCCCCTACGCTGTAACTGGTTGGCAAATTCGACAATCAAAATTCCGTTTTTGGTGACCAGTCCAATCAGCATGATAATCCCGATCTGACTAAAAATATTTAAGGTTTGATTAAAATACCAAAGCGATAATACCGCACCGGCTATTGCCAGCGGTACGGTCAACATGATGACAAAGGGATCTATAAAACTTTCAAATTGGGCTGCTAAAACCAGATAAATTAATAACAAGGCTAATAAGAATGCAAATAATACATTCGACGAACTTTCTTCAAAATCCCGGGAAGCACCTGTCAGCGCGGTTGAAAAGGACTCATCTAATAATTTGGCAGAAATTGCTTCCATCTCCTTTATGCCATCAGATATGGTAAAGCCCGGTGCCAGACCCGCAGAAACGGTCGCCGACATATACCGGTTGTAATGATATAGTTGGGGCGGACTGCTCTGTTCTTCCATTTTGACTATGTTGTCCAATTGTATGAGTTCACCTTTGTTGTTTTTTAAATAAAAAGATTTCAGATCGAGGGGCTCGTCCCGGTATTTTCGCTGTACCTGGCCAATGATCTGGTATTGTTTTCCATTCATCGTAAAATAGCCAAACCGCTGACCACTAAATGCCATCTGCAATGTTTGGGCAATTTCCAATGTAGATATCCCCATTGCCCTGGCCCGTTCGCGGTCTATTGATATAGATAGTTCGGGTCGGTTAAACTTTAAATTGGCGTCAACGCCCTGCAATACGTCGCTTTTGTTGGCTTCGTCCAGAAAAGCAGGCAACACTGCTTTTAATTTTTCAAAATTAGGAGCTTGTAAAACAAATTGTACGGGTTGGCCTCCACGAGCTCCACCGCCACCGGTACTAATCGTTTGTTCCTGAATGACAAATGTCCTTGCCTGGGTAAATTGAGACGTTGCTTTACTTAAATATTGGGCAATTTGATTTTGTGATCGGCTTCGCTGAGAAGGATCCACAAACCGCAATCTGACAAATCCTGTATTAACAGCTCCTGAGCCGGTAAATCCCGGCGAAGTAACCGTAAGACAGATGCTCTTTTCGGGTATGGAATCCAGAATAAATTCGCTGATTTGTTTCATAAAGGCATCCGTGTATTCAAAAGACGAGCCTTCGGGGGCTGTTATTGAAAACCGCAACATACTGCGGTCTTCCAGCGGTGCAAGCTCAGAAGGCAATGTTTTTCCAACACCAAAAATGATCGCAATACAGGCCAGCAAGGCCAGCGTTGCCCACCATCGTTTCTTTAAAAACCGACCTAAGGAGTCATTATATCCAGACTCCATCTTCTGATACATGGGCTCCGTTAATTCGTAAAATTTACTTTTCTTATTGTTTTTTCGAATCAAGCGGGCATTGAGCATCGGTGTCAAGGTCAGCGAAACAAAAGCAGAAATGAGCACAGCCCCGGCGATCACTACGCCAAATTCCCGAAACAAGCGACCGACGAATCCTTCCAGAAAGATGATCGGCATAAATACAACCGCAAGCGTGATGGATGTAGAAATCACGGCAAAAATAATTTCCCGTGATCCGGCAATCGCAGCTTGGGTGGGTTCCATGCCTTTTTCAACTTTTTTAAAGATGTTTTCTGTCACCACAATCCCGTCATCTACCACCAATCCGGTCGCTAAAACAATGGCCAGCAAACTCAGGATGTTGATTGAAAAATCCATGTAATACATAATAAAAAAGGCTCCGAGCAGCGATACCGGTATATCGACAAGGGGTCGAATAGAAACCAGCCAATCCCTGAAAAAAAGATATATAATCAGAATAACCAGTAAAATAGCAATCAAAATGGTCTCGGCTACCTCCGTAACAGATTGTTTGATAAAAATGGTATTGTCCATGGCAATATCCAGAGTATAGTCTTTGGGTATTTCTTGCCGGATTTGTTCCATCCGTTTATAAAACTCTTTGGATATATCAATGTAATTGGAACCGGGCTGGGGTACCAGCGCCACAGCTACCATGGGAATGTTGGATTCGCGCAGTATCGTTTCTTCATTTTCAGGTCCGAGCATGGCATAGCCAATATCTTTAAGAAGCAATTTTCGTCCACCTTCTTCCTTTATAATCAGATTATTAAAATCATCCTCACTGCTCAGTCTTCCGGAAATACGCACTGTCAGTTCGGTTTGATCTCCTGAAATTTTTCCTGAAGGAAGTTCGACATTATCGCGTTCGATCGCCTGCTGAACCTCAATAGCTGTTAGTTTGTAAGCAGCCAGCTTATCAGGATCCATCCAGATCCGCATAGAATAGCGTTTTTGACCCCAGATTTGGACGGTGCTGACACCGGGAATAGTGATCAAGCGTTGCGCAATCACATTCTCCGCATAATCACTAATTTCCAGATGGCTCCGGGTATGACTTTGAAGGGTCATGGATAGAATGGCATCAGAATTTGCATCAGATTTACTAACCGTTGGCATACCATCAATGTCTTTTGGTAGCTGGCGAATCGCCTGTGAGACTTTGTCACGCACATCATTGGCAGCTGCTTCCATGTCAACATCCAAATTAAATTCGACTGTGATGGAGCTGGAGCCCTGACTACTGGAGGATGAAATTGAACGAATTCCGGCTATGCCATTAATGGCTTTTTCCAGGGGTTCTGTAATCTGAGACTCAATGATATCCGAATTCGCACCAGTGTAATTGGTTCTGACAGTTATGACCGGGGGATCAATTGCCGGGAATTCTCGGACTCCCAAAAAATTAAATCCAATGATTCCGAATAAAACAATCAGGACATTGACAACAATCGAAAGTACAGGCCTTTTGATAAATATTTCTGAGAATCCCTGCATATCTTATTCTTTAGTTTTGGCAATTTGTATGGCCATTCCGTTTTTGAGAGATAAAATACCTGAAGTAATCAGGGTGTCGCCTTCCTTTAGACCACTCAGAATTTGAACATCGGTTTCAGAACGCAAACCGGTTTCGACAATTTGTTCTTTGGCTAAGCCTTGCTCGACAATAAAAACTTTATAAGCTTTTAAAATCGGAACAAGTGCCTGTGATGGAATGAGAATACTTTTTTCCTGATCTTTTAAGTTTAGCTCGATTTTGACAAAGGCTCCAGGAAGTATCTTTTTTGCAGGATTCGAATAAATGGCTCTTACTTTTAGGGTTCGGGTATCGATATCGATTTTTGAATCGGTTATATCGATGCGTGCCTGAAACAAGTTTTTCGAACCGTCCACTGAAAATTGTATGGTTTGACCGGCCTGGATCAGTGACCGGTATTTTTCAGGTATGGTAAATTCAATTTTAATTGGATCAATTTGTTGAATGGATGTAAGGCTTTGTGACGGACTGACATAGGCGCCCGGTCCTGTGTTTTTAAATCCAAGGATTCCTGTAAAGGGTGCTCTGATTTCAGTTTTTTGAATTTGTGCCAGGATTAATTCCTCTTCGGCTGATTTAACCTGTAGTTCATTTAAAGAATTATCGTACTCTTCTCTTGAAATGCTATGGATGTCCAGCAGCTTTTTATTGCGGGATTCCTTGATCTTCAATAGCTCCATTTCAGATCGTACTTTTTTGAGCTGTGCCTGAAATTCGATATCATTGATTTTAGCGAGCAAACTGCCACGACTTACTACCTTGCCTTCCGGTATATTCAGATAGCTTAATTTGCCTGACATTTCAGGATTTAATTGTACTTCTTCACTGGCATAGGCGGTTCCGCTTAGGTATAATTTATGATCTGATTTTTCGAATTTGGCAATATGAACACTAACGGGTAATGCGCCCTGAGATGGCCTGCCGGTAGGTTTAAGCGGACTGGACGAATCTATAAAATAGACTTTATATAATGCCAGCCCTCCAATGGCCAGAAGAATTAAAACAGGGACTTTATAAGCTCGCATGAGGTTTGGGTTTAGAATTAGAGATGTATATCAGGATAATGTATTTTATAGTCTTTAAATGTTAAACATACTCTCAACTACTTTATTCATGAGTTAAAGGTAATTAATAGTTTAAACCGGAATTGGTTTACAATTCCACACGAAAGCAAGAAATTACAAGATGAATCGTCCTGTTCTGTTGCTGAATATGCAATTTGATAACGGAGGGATTCTGGATAGCATACTGATTTGCCTTAATCTCAATGAGCTTCAGTTTTAAAAAATTAAAATTAATATGGCTGCTTGCTACCTGTAAAAGACCATCTTAGTTTGCCAGGTAATTGTATTGACTATTATCTTATTTATATGTGTTCAGACGATCGGAACTGTTTCCGGCTATTCCATTCCCAACTGAGTTTAATTCCTCATTTTTCTTAACTCGTGTACTGGCTATTATTTTGCGAATCCTGGAATTAATTCCTTATTTATTGATCAGGTTTGCTGCCCATTTTTTATGTAAGTATCACGCAAACTAGTTAAAAAGAACTAATCAAATTCTCATCCGCAATCATAAGCAACCAATCGGTCAATTTTAGTTTAATGCCATGTTTTTTTTGATTCTGACTTATGGTAAATTAGTTAAAGTTCAAATAGTTAAAAAATGGACAGCTGTGTGCCAGACTAAACCCAGAGATTACCGAATAAGTGTATCTTAGCGTCTTCAAATTTTTTTATGCATTCATTAAGTGAGCAGGAGATTATCCGTAGAAATTCATTGGCAGAAATTATTAATTATGGAATTAATCCATATCCGCCGGAAGCATTTGTTCAAACAAGTGATTCTGTTGCGATAAAATCAGAATTTGACAAAGATCCGGAAGCATTTAAGGATGTGCGTTTAGGAGGTCGTATCATGATGATCCGCGATATGGGTAAAGCGTGTTTTGTCGAAATACAGGACCGCACCGGAAAAATCCAATTATATATCAAGCGGGACGAAATTTGTCCGGGTGAGGATAAATCTTTATACGACCAGGTGTTTAAAAAATGGATCGATATCGGTGATATTATTGGAGTAGAAGGATATGTTTTCAGAACCAAAGTAGGGGAAATCTCGATTCATGTTTCCAGATTTCAATTATTGAGCAAATCACTGCATCCGTTACCTATAGTAAAAGTGGATGCTGACGGAAAGTCACATGATGCATTTACAGATCCAGAGCAGCGATACAGACACCGGTATGTCGACCTGATTGTCAATCCGCAGGTTCGGGATATTTTTATCAAGCGGTCTCAGATTATTAATGAGATGCGCAATTATTTTGTCGCCCAGGGATGGCTGGAAGTTGAGACGCCGGTGCTTCAAAGCATCCATGGAGGCGCAGCTGCACGGCCATTTAAGACCCATCACAATGCTTTGGATATGCCACTTTTTTTGCGAATTGCCAATGAATTATATCTTAAAAAACTGATTGTCGGTGGTTTTGAAGGAGTGTTTGAATTTGGAAAAATGTTTCGCAATGAAGGTATGGATCGCACCCATAATCCAGAGTTTACGTCTATGGAAATTTATGTCGCTTATAAGGATTACATCTGGATGATGGAAATGGTAGAAACTATGCTGGAGCAAGTAGTGACGGCAGTGAACGGGTCGCCGGTAGTTTCTGTAGGTAATAATGAATTAAGTTTTAAAAAGCCTTTCCGGAGACTAAGCATGTATGATGCGATTAAAGAATATGCACAGTTTGAAGTGGAAGGAAAATCAGAAGAGGAGTTGCGTGCATTTTGCAAATCAAAACACATCGAAGTGGACAATTCAATGGGTAGTGGTAAATTAATTGATTCCATTTTTGGTGAGTTAGTGGAAAAGCATTTGGTGCAACCGACCTATATTATGGATTATCCTATCGAGATGACGCCCCTTGCCAAAAAACACCGCTCCAAACCCGGATTAGTAGAACGTTTTGAATTGTATGTCAATACAAAAGAAATTGCCAATGCCTATACAGAATTAAACGATCCGATTGATCAGCGTCAGCGTTTTGAAGATCAGTTAAAATTGGCCGCTCGTGGCGACGAAGAAGCAATGGCTATGGACGAAGATTTTTTGTTAGCACTGGAGTATGGTATGCCTCCGACATCCGGTCTGGGTATCGGAATCGACCGTCTGACCATGATGTTGACCGGGCAGGAAGCCATTCAGGAAGTGTTGCTTTTTCCACAGATGAAACCAAATACAATTAACAATTAACAATGTACAATTAACTATTGGAGATTAGTTGATTTATTTAAAATTTGAAATGTATTATTTGGTAACAAGATTTTTTTTAGTTGAATTTATTATTGAAATGAGTAATCGTAATATTTCTTTTAGCTCCGTGCATCTCAAACTATAAGTATTGAATCCTATTTTATTTGATTGATAAAGTAAATCGAGCCAATATTCAGTTTCATTTGCTTCTTTTAAGGAAATTGATAACTTATGAATAAAATCCGCTTTGCTTTCAGCAAACTCTGATTCTCTAATTAATGAACCAATTGAAGTCCCGGATCGTAAAATCTGTCTGGAGAGAATGAATTCTCGTTCGACTTCCAATTCGTCTGCCAAGGCAATTATTTTCAAAGCAAAATCAAAGCTTTTAGCTTTTATAACATTATCTCTCATATTAGGGTGTTTTGAAGAGCGTTTAATAATGTTTTATCTTAAATAAAGTATCATTGTCATGCAGATGGTAAAAAACAAAATTTAATTTTACTATTGTCAACCAAATTCATGGGGACATCAATTGTTCATTGTTAATTGTTATTTGTACATTGTTAATTGTACATTGTTAATTGTACATTGTTAATTGTACATTGTTAATTTATGACTGCGATTACATTAACATTCCCACTCACTTTCTGATTCATTTCTACTTTGACATTGGAATCTAATGGAAGATAGACGTCGACTCTCGAACCAAATTTTATAAATCCAAGATCCTCGCCTTGTTTGAAGGTATCGCCAACTTTGGCGTAGCAGACGATTCTTTTTGCCAGCGCACCGGCGATTTGGCGGAGAAGGATTTGCGTTCGATCGGGACTTTCGATGACCAGGGTATGGCGTTCGTTATCTGTTGAAGCTTTTGGATGCCAGGCCACGAGGTATTTTCCAGGATGGTATTGACTGTAGATAACTTTTCCGGAGATAGGGTAGCGGTTACAATGCACATTGAGCGGGTTCATAAAGATGCTGATCATTTTGCGTCGGTCTTTGAAAAATTCGGTTTCTTCAACTTCTTCGATGACGACTATTTTTCCATCTGCCGGTGCATAAATTAATGTGTCATCATATTCCGGAATGTAGCGTACAGGATTTCTGAAGAAATTCAGAATCAGTGCAAAGAATATACCGTAAAGCAAAACCAATGGCCAAAATAAAAACACGAGTATGTTTTGAAAAATGACGATGATGGCTATATAAATGATTAAAAAAATGAGTATCCAGGATTTTCCTTCCTTATGCAGGTACATGATATTTGATTTAGAATGTGAGTACAAAAATACCCACAGGGATGATAAAGAAAAAACTATCAAAGCGATCTAAAAAACCTCCGTGTCCGGGCAATAGAGTTCCGCTGTCTTTTATATTGGCTATTCGTTTCATTTTAGACTCGTAAAGATCGCCCAAAGTTCCGGCAATCCAAATAGAAAAGCCTAATAAGATACTATTTAATACAGAATAGGAATGTATAAATAAATACTCATTGACCAGCCAGGCGGTTATAATTGCCGCGATCATTCCTCCGAGTGATCCTTCAATGGTTTTTTTTGGCGAGATCTCAGGTGCCAATGGATGTTTGCCGAATAACCGACCCATAAAATAGGCAAATACATCATTGCTCCAGTTGATAAAAATAAAGCCTAAAATTATACACCGGTTGGTTTCAAAGTGATCCATCAAAAACAAACTTGCGGAAAGTATTGAGAATCCAATGTAAAAAATACCGGAATACCAGGAGCGGCAAAATTTCCAGTTTTTTTTCATGATTAAATCATAAGCAAATAGGATGAGGACAATCAGCAATAGTTGATTTAAAATTTGTAATAAAATAAAATGTTGGGCAAGTGGTGGCTGAAAAGACAAGAAAACGATAAATAGAATAATAGCCAAAATGCTCATGATAAAAAGGGTGGAATTTAATTTTCCGGACGACAAGGTAAAATGCCTGAGCCATTCCATAGAGGAGAATACCAGTATGATGAAAAGTAAGATCGTGGCAGTCCAAATAGAATAAATTAAGCTGATTATTATAATGGCGCCTAAAACCAGACCGGTTAAACTACGTATCAACATAGCTTGTGTTTTTAGTGCGTTGATGAATAAAATAATAACTTACTATCAGCAGGCCAAATGAAAAAATAAAAACGGGCAGGCCAGGTAACTCCACCTGATTATTGATTTGTTTTAAAACCTCTTCTTTGTAAAAATAAACCCCGACGACCTGCGATCCATTATTAAAAAAATGGAGGAGAATGGAATACCATAAGTTGCCGGTTTTTAAATATATCAAGCCCAAAATAAATCCCAGTAAAAAGCGGGGCAGGAATCCCTGGAATTGAAAATGAATGGCTGAAAAAATAAGAGAAGCAATCAATAAGCCTATCCAGTTGTTTTTTGTCCATTCAATAAACAGATTTTGAATAATACCCCTGAATACCCACTCTTCTGCGATGGCCGGAATAACCGCAATGACGATCAAGGCAAGTATCAAATCCCCGGTATTGTGAAACACCAACATTTTTTCGATCATTTCACTCATCTGTTGTTCAGATATTTTCATCCAGTCAGCCAAAGGAATCATGTTATTTAAATAAGCCGATAAGGCTACAAAGGGAATTGCGGAAAGAAAAAACAAACAAATGATAAAAAAGAGCTCGCCTGTAAAAGCAGATCGATTGAGAGCGATCCCTTCAGAAGCCGTTAATCTGGAATACAACCAGGCTGGAATAATCAGAGATAAAATCTGACTGCACATTTGAGAAACCAACAAATCCTCACGGTTTAATGTGGAAATAAAAGAATCTGAATTGGATAAGGTATCCAGAAGATTACCTTCCCGGATATAAAGCATCAGAATCAATAAAAAATTACTGAATAAAAGACCCAGTATAACACAGATTACAAAATAGAATACGTAGATCAGCTTACTTTTGGGCATTCTAAATTTTTAATTATGACCAGATTAAGTGTAAATATCAATAAAATTGCTCTAATTAGAAATTCCAGAAGAGGTAATCTTCCGGATCTTATTGAGCTTGCCAGGGATTGCGAGCGATTTGGAGCCGAAGGCATCACCGTACATCCTCGTCCAGATCAACGGCATATTCGGTATAGCGATATACCTCAGCTGAAAGAAGTTGTTAGAACTGAGTTTAATATTGAAGGATATCCGTCTGAAGAATTTATAGAGTTGGTTATTCAAAATCAGCCACATCAGGTAACATTGGTGCCAGATGCTCCCGATGTATTGACATCAGAAAAAGGATGGGATGTGATTCATAACAAAGACTTTTTATCAGAAACCATCCGTAAATTTCAGGATCATGGTATAAGGGTGTCTTTATTTTTAGATGCCGATGTTGACATGGTGTATGCAACTAAGGAGGTTTCTGCTGACCGGGTCGAATTTTACACGGGGGATTATGCAAGACAATATCCAACTGATCCGGAAGGAGCCATCAAATTGCATGTTTTAGCCGCCCGGATGGCCAGGGAATGTAGTTTAGGGATCAATGCCGGTCATGATTTAAATTTGGCAAATTTACGGTATTATAAAATTAATGTTGAGGGCCTTTTGGAGGTTTCGATAGGTCATGCGTTGATCAGCGATGCAATTTATTTTGGATTAGAAAATGTCATACCGATGTATAAATCATGTTTAAAGTAATTACTTTATAGTTATTTATGTATAGATTAAATAGATAATATAAAAAGTTTAAAAATTACTGTCTTAAAAAATTAAGAAATAATTAAGTTAAAATTTCTGAAAATTATAAAGGATAGTATCTTTGGGGGTTAACTAAAAATATTAAGCAAACTAAAACTTACCAAATTATGAAGAAAGTTTTATTCGTATTTCTATCCTTATTTGTCATCCTGAATGTAGCTCATTCACAGCGGATGATAAAAGGATCGGTCACAGACAAGAGCGGGTCTCCTGTCATTGGCGCAAACGTGGTGGCGAAAGGAACAACCACAGGTACGGTAACCGATGTTAATGGTAATTACACCCTGAATGTTCCGGACGGAGTGGGTGCAATTGTTGTTAGTTACACGGGGTACAATACCCAGGAAATTGCTCTGGGTGCCAGTAATATGGTTGATGTATCATTACGTGAAGGCATTGTTCTTGGGGAAACAGTTGTAACGGCATTAGGGGTTACACGGGAACAAAAATCACTGGGTTATTCAGTTCAACAAGTTAGCGGTGATGAAATATCAGCAGCTAAGACTACCAGTGTTATTGAAGCCCTTTCAGGAAAAGTTGCAGGAATGCAAGTGGTTAAATCAAGCGGAGCTGCAGGAGCTGCAACACGTATCGTGTTGCGCGGACCAACTACATTCAATGGGGACAATGAAGCCCTTATTGTCGTGGATGGTATAAAAATAAGCAACGCAGAAAACCATTCTGAAAGATCATTAGGTGGAATCGCTAATTCCAACAGAGGAATTGATATCAATCCTAATGATGTAGAATCAATATCTATATTAAAAGGTGGTGCGGCTTCTGCACTTTATGGAGCTGAAGGAGCAAATGGTGTTTTGCTGATTACTACAAAAAAAGGAAAAAATAGTAATGGTAAAATTAATGTAGATGTAAACTCATCCATTTCTTTCTCTGAAGCCAACAAATTCCCTGAATTACAAGGAAAATTTGGTCAAGGAACAGGAGGAGCCTATAGAGCACCATCGACAGGTCAAAGTGGAAGTTGGGGACCAGCAATAGATACTTTATATTTTGACGGTGCTACTAATAATCCATTTGACAAAAATGGAAATATCGTTGGACAAAGCAATCCATTGGCTAAAACTAAATTTACACCTTATGATGTATATGATTTTTTCCAGACAGGTGTAGCCTATAACAATCACTTAAACATTTCAGGCGGTACAGATATACTCAACTTTAAAGTATCTCTTGGAAATACTTCAGAAGAAGGTATCGTGCCTTTAAATACTTTTGATCGTACTAATTTTGGTGCGTCTTTAGGAAGTGACTTATTAAATAATAAATTACATCTTACGGCCAATGCAAATTATATTAATTCATATGGAAGAAGAGTCCAGCAGGGCTCCAATATTTCAGGATTAATGTTGGGATTATTAAGAACCCCAATTACATTTGACAATAGCGGAGGTTTTGGAGAAGATGCAATTAATCAGCGCGATGCAATCTATCAACCAAATGGTCGTCAGAGAAATTATCGTGGCGGCGGAGGTTATGACAATCCATATTGGGTTGTAGTAAATAATCCGTTTAATGACAATGTAAATCGCTTAATTGGTTCAATTAAAGCTTCTTATGATTTTCATAAATGGTTTACATTAGGAAGTAATCTTGGAGTAGATAATTATTCAGACAATAGGGTACAATCTTTTGAAATTAACTCGCGTGGATTTCCAGCAGGCCGGATTTTTGATGACACTTATATATATAGAAGTGTAAGTTGGTATCTGACAGGCTCCGGTAATGGTTCGATTTCAGACAAATTAACCCTAGGTTATAATGCAGGAACTCAGATTTATAAGACTAATCTTACCAATAATTATATTCAGGGAGATGGATTTAGTTTTCCAGGATTCCCCAATTTAGCTAATGCTTCCACAATTTCGACTGTAAGAGCATTGACTAATACTAAAGCATTTTCTATTTTCGGAGAAGCTTCTTTGGGTTTTGACAACTTTTTATATTTGAATGTAACTGGAAGACAAGATTGGTTATCCACTTTGATTGATCCGGCTAAACCATTTGATGCTGCTGACATTGCAGTATTCTATCCATCCGTTTCCTTAGGATTTATTTTTTCTGAAAAATGGAAATCTGATTTCCTTGATTTCGGTAAACTTAGATTATCCTATGCTGAAATTGGAGCAGGAGCACCATCAGCCTATCTAACATCAACGACATTTGTAGTTCCTCCTACTTCTGGTACTGTTAATGACCTGAATGATGGATGGACCAATGGTATTGGTTTTCCATTTAATGGCAGTGTTACTGGTTTTATTAAAGACAATGTGCTCGGAGCTTTTGGCTTAAAACCATCCACTTCTAAAGAATTTGAAGGTGGATTAGAATTAAAAATGTTTAAAAATAAAGTTGGTTTGGATTTATCCGCTTACCAAAGAAACTCCGTGGATCAAATCGTTACCGTTCCGATTGCAGCTTCAACTGGTTATCAGAGAGCTACAATTAATTCAGGAGAATTGGAAACACAAGGAGTTGATATCAGTTTAATGCTGACGCCGGTTAGTAATGCTAATTTTAACTGGAATCTTGGCTTCAATTTTACAAAATGGAAAACTGAAGTTGTATCCATCGCAGAAGGTGTAAATCAAATTTATTTAGATGGGTTCCAAGGTTCATCCATCTATAATCTGGGTCCGGAAACAGATGCAAACGGCAAAACAACAATTTTTGAATACGGCCAGATTTATGGAGGTGCCTGGTTGAGAGATGCTAACGGAAACCGCGTAATAGATGATGATCCTAATAGCGATTATTATGGATATCCATTGGCAGATCCGATTCAAAGACATATCGGTAATCCAAATCCAGACTTTTTATTAGGTATCAGTAATTCAATTACTTACAAAAACCTGAACCTGTCTTTCTTATTTGATATTAAATCAGGTGGACAAATGTGGAATGGAACTAAAGGAGCGCTTACGTTTTTTGGACGTTCCAAACTTACTGAAAACAGAGGTTCAACAACCGTATTTGATGGTGTGAACGGGCACTTTGATGCTAATGGTAATTTGGAATTGTCAAATAAAGTAAACGACATTGAGGCGGTATTGGATCAAGCCTGGTATCAGGATAACGGTGGTGGATTTGGTGTTGTGGCCGAAGACTTTATCGAAGATGCTTCTTTCGTTAGATTGAGAAATATTTCTCTTACCTATGATTTTACAAGCCATTTTAGGGGTAATAAATTTATCAAAGGTGCATCCCTGACTATTTCAGGTCAAAATCTTTGGTTAGATACAGACTATACAGGCATTGATCCAGAAACAAGCTTGGTTGGATCAAACTCAAATGGACAAGGATTGGATTACTTCCAAGGACCGAATACCAGAAGTTATACGGTCGGTGTTGGATTGAAATTCTAATTTTTTAATTTTTTAAATTAATAAAAATGAAAACAAATAAATTTATATCAATACTTGTAGTGTGTTTTACATTATTATGTACTTCATGCGAAAAGTATTTTGAAGATGCAAATACAAATCCCAACTCCCCAAATGAAGTACCAGTTAGTGTGTTACTTCCTACTTCCCAATTATCACTTAGTTATGTGTATTGGGGTGATGGAGCCAGATTTCTGGGATTATTTACCCAACATCTAACAGGTGTGAGCCGTCAGTTTGTAGCCTTTAATAATTATTCTATTGTAGGAAACAGCACTGACAATATGTGGATTCAGTTGATCTATCCAAAAGTTCTTAACAATTTGAAAGAATTGAGAGCTGTAGCAGACCCGAATACGGAATTTACCTATTTAGGAATTGCTGATGCTGTTGAGGCATACTGCTTGTTATTTACGACAGATTGTTTTGGCGATATTCCTTATTCTGAAGCACTTCAAGGTTTGGCTAATCCTCAACCAAAATTTGACACTCAAGAGCAAGTTTTAGGTTCTGTAAGTGCTTTAATCACATCTGCTAAAGCGCATTTTGCAAAAGGTACTTCTTCAAAAAAACCTGCTGCCGATGATTTAATCTATGGTGGTGACGTTGCAAAATGGGGTGCATTTCTGAATGTTTTACAAGCTCGAGTAAATCTTAGATTAGCGAAACGAAATGGTAACTATCAGGCAGTAGCCGATGCAATAGCTGCAGGACCTATGGCCGAAGGTAATGATGCCAGACTTCCTTTTGGAACAGCTTCAACTGCTAATGGTCCCTGGTATCAATACAATCAACAACGTAATGATATCTCAATCGGTATCAGATATAAAGAGATTTTGACAAACCTCAATGATCCAAGAGTTGCAACCTACGGTGCTGACTTAAATACCAGCCATCCGATTTTAACTCCAAATCAGGCGCTTCCATTTTTAACTTATACCGAGCAAATGTTCATATTGGCTGAAGCAAAACATCGATTGAATGACCTGGATGGTGCTTATGATGCCTACCTCAAAGGAATTAAATCGTCTTTTAAAGATGCTAAAATGACAGATGCAAATTATGATGCGTATGTTGCCCAAACGACAATAGCGAACGGCAGTGCCAACTTAACTCTTGAAATGATAATGACTCAAAAGTATTTGGCAATGTTTACCGATCCAGAAGCTTTTGCAGACTGGAGACGGACTAATATTCCAGCTTTGACTCCAAATACTGGTAATCAAATTCCAAGAAGATTGCCCTATCCGGAATCAGAAGTATTGTATAATAATAATTGCCCTTCACCTGCTCAGGTGAATATATTTACCAAAGTTTGGTGGGATAATTAATTATTTAAATAGTTAAACAATTAGTATAAAGGCTTAGAGAAATCTAAGCCTTTATTTTTTTATTCATAGTAATTCAACTACATTTGCACTTCAAATTTTATAATTTATGCTCATCATTGATGTAAAAGATGCCGAATCCATTGACAGGGCGCTCAAAAAATATAAGAAAAAATTTGAGCAATCTCAGACCCTTCGTCAATTGCGGTCACGTAAGGACTTCACCAAACCGTCTGTAAAAAGACGCTCCGAAATCCTGAAAGCTGTGTACCGGCAAGAATATATTGCCAAGAACACATAAAATATTTTCATAATATTTATATTATTAATTGTCTGTGTATTAGATTTGTTCTAATCTATGGACAATCTTCGCTCATTCGCTACTTACCTCATTTCTGAAAAACGGTATTCTTCTCATACTGTCGAAGCCTATCTTTCAGATATTCAGCAATTTAAAACCTTTATTCTGGACACATATTCCCTTAATTTGTGTGCCGACATCAAATCCCTGCATATCAGAGCCTGGTTGGCAAGTATGACCGTACGTCAGATTCAGGCCAAATCTATACGGAGAAAAATTTCAAGCCTCAACACTTTTTTCCGGTATCTAAAAATGAGAAACAAGATTCCTTCCAACCCAGCTGCCCGGATCATCGTTCCAAAACTCAAAAAAAGATTGCCACTTACCGTCAAAGAATCTGATTTTCAATTTAATACGGATACCAGCAATGCAGATTATCCATCTATCTTACAAGAAACCATTGTACAGACCTTATATACCCTAGGCTTAAGACGGTCGGAACTCATCAATTTACTTATATCTGATCTCGATCTGCAATCCCGTCAAATAAAGGTCAGTGGAAAAGGCGGAAAACAACGAATTATTCCTTTTGGCGACGAACTAAGCAAACAATTAAACCGTTATTTTAAGGTGCGCTCTGATTTAAATATTCAGGATACTCAATTTATTTTTTTATTGCCAAATGGCTCTAAACTTTATCCTAAAATGGTGTATTTGTTAGTCAATAGATGGCTTAAAGCACGGACCAGCTTAAGTAAACGAAGTCCTCATATATTAAGGCATAGTTTTGCCACACACCTGGCAGATCACGGTGCCGATATCAATGCCATCAAAGAGTTATTGGGTCATGCAAATTTATCGGCTACTCAGATTTACACCCATAATTCAATGGAACAATTACGCAAAGCTTATATCCAGGCTCACCCCAGAGCATCTCTTAATTGAACTACGCTTTTTTAATCTATTTTTTAATCATTCTAAATTATCAGATTATGACCACGACCATTCAATCCATTCATTTTGACGCAGATGTCAAGTTAATACAGCAAATTCATGCTAAAATCGACCGTTTAACCAAATATGTAAACGATTCAGCTATGGAGGCGAAAGTATTTCTGAAACTGGAACACGTAGGTAAAATACAGGATAAAGTAGTTGAAATAGTACTGAATTTACCCGGTCATCTCCTGATTGCCAAAAGCACTCGCAAAAGTTTTGAAGAAGCATTAAAAGAGGTAATTGATACCTTAAAAATTCAACTATTGCGATATAAAGAAAAACTACAAAGCAAACATTCTTAAAAATAACGACCAATTTTTAGGTAATTGATTCATTTAAATATCACAATATCAATTGTTTATACTTGGTTTTTTCGATTAACAAATTCTTGATATTTTTTTAGACCCAGTTTTTCAAATAGTTATATCTTTGCAGTCTCTTTTTTGGAGGGTATAATCGTATGTCCTTTAGATAAGTTTTAAGCCAGTGTAGCTCAGTTGGTAGAGCAGCTGACTTGTAATCAGCTGGTCGGGGGTTCGAGTCCGTCCACTGGCTCTTAGATTTGTGAAGGGGGTGCGCCGGAGTGGGAGAGCCGGGCCAGACTGTAAATCTGGTGTCTATGACTGAATGGGTTCGAATCCAATCACCCCCACAATTCGGCATGGGTGTGAGTGTGTGTGTGAGTTTGTGTGAGTGTGAGTGTAAGAGTGTGTGTGTCTGGGATAACAATTTGTAAATTGAGATAAAAGACACAATTAATTTAGATAGATAAACACCAAATAAATAGATCGAAGATCCTAAAGAAAGAAAAAATGATCAAATCAGATTACGCTGAAGAAAATCAATAGAATATAAATCCAACGGGCATAATGATCGCCCCACAATCACACTCACACACACACTCACACCCATGCCGAATTGCGGGAGTAGCTCAGTTGGTAGAGCATTAGCCTTCCAAGCTAAGGGTCGCGGGTTCGAGTCTCGTCTCCCGCTCATAAAAATTCATTCCTGGAAACTTGGGTTTTCAGTCATGAAAAAAAAATTCATGTACTAACGTGTGTATGAATGATAACTAAAAATTAAAAGAAGGTCAGAAACCTGATCCTGTTTAGTTCCAGCCAATGTAGCTCAGGGGTAGAGCACTTCCATGGTAAGGAAGGGGTCAAGGGTTCAATTCCCTTCATTGGCTCAAAAATTAATAATGTATATTAATAATATTAAACCAAATAATAAAATAGTCAACAATGGCAAAGGAAACATTTAATCGGTCGAAACCTCACGTCAACGTAGGAACCATAGGTCACGTTGATCATGGTAAAACAACATTGACATCTGCAATTACATCCGTACTTTCAGAGCAGGGGCTTGCTCAGAAAAAAGACTACGATTCTATTGACAACGCTCCGGAAGAAAAAGAAAGGGGTATTACGATCAATACTGCTCACGTTGAGTATGAAACTAAAAACAGACACTACGCTCACGTAGATTGTCCAGGCCACGCTGACTATGTTAAAAACATGGTAACTGGAGCAGCCCAGATGGATGGTGCCATCCTCGTCGTAGCTGCTACGGATGGTCCTATGCCTCAGACCCGCGAACATATTCTGTTGGCACGTCAGGTAGGCGTACCTAAAATTGTTGTCTATATGAATAAAGTAGATCTTGTCGACGACAAAGAAATGCTGGATCTGGTAGAAATGGAAGTACGCGAACTATTAGACAAGTATAAATTTGATGGTGAAAATGCATCCGTTATTAAAGGTTCTGCTCTTAAAGCTCTCGAAGGAGAAGCCGAAGGCAAAAAATCAATCGAAGAACTTATGGCTGCTGTCGATAAAGATATTCCTGAACCGGTTCGTCTGGTCGATCAACCATTCCTTATGCCTGTTGAAGACGTGTTTTCTATCACTGGTCGTGGAACTGTTGCTACCGGAAGAATTGAAAGAGGCGTTATAAAAGTAGGAGAAGGAGTCGAATTGGTAGGTATGCAGGCTCCAGGTGAAAAACCATTGACGTCCACCATCACGGGTGTCGAAATGTTTAGAAAATTATTGGATCGCGGTGAAGCTGGCGATAATGCCGGATTATTATTAAGAGGTATAGAAAAAGATGATATCCGCAGAGGAATGGTAATCTGTGCTCCGGGTTCTGTTAAACCCCATATGAAATTTAAGTGTGAGGTGTACGTATTATCAAAAGATGAAGGTGGTCGCCATACTCCATTTTTTAAAGGATACAGACCTCAGTTTTATTTCAGAACAACTGACGTAACCGGTGAAGTATTTTTACCAGAAGGTGTTGAAATGGTAATGCCCGGTGATAATATTTCCCTGGAAGTGAATCTGATCAATCCCATCGCCATGGAGAAAGGTCTTCGTTTTGCCATCAGAGAAGGTGGAAGAACTGTAGGCGCTGGTCAGGTAACTGAAATATTGGATTAATAAAATAAAGTATTTTTCAGATTCATTTGAATAAAATGAATCTGAATCATACGGGCATAGCTCAACTGGCAGAGCGACGGTCTCCAAAACCGTAGGTTGAGGGTTCAAGTCCTTCTGCCCGTGCAAATAAAAGTAGTCATGAATAAAATCGTACTGTATTTACAGGAAAGTTATAATGAATTAATCGATAAAGTATCCTGGCCAACCCGGGAAAATCTGGTAGATAGTGCAAAAGTCGTTGTAATTTCTACCATACTTCTGTCGGTTTTAATTTTTGTAATGGACTTTGCAGTTAATCAGGTACTTAATTTTATATATACGCTTTAATATCCACCAATCATGAGCGAAGAAAAGAGGTGGTATTCCTTACGAGTTATTAGCGGTAAAGAAAAGAAAATCCGAGAACGACTCGAATTGGAAATAAACAGATCCGGCTGGAGTGAATTTATTACACAGGTAATAGTTCCTTCAGAAAAGGTTTATAAAATCCGAAATGGAAAAAAAGTAATTATGGAACGGAATATCTTACCAGGTTATCTCCTGGTCGAAGCCATTCCGTCCAAATTAAGTGGTGAAGTTGTACAACACCTTTCCAATATGCCGGATATCATTCACTTTTTGGGAAAAAATAATCCCATACCCATGACTCAGGTTGAAGCAAACCGAATGTTAGGTAAAGTCGATGAATCCCAGGAAGTCGGTGAAACTATGATTGAACCCTTTATTCCTGGAGAAACGGTAAAAATTATTGATGGTCCGTTTAATGATTTTATCGGCGATATCAAAGAAGTAAATGAAGAAAAGAAAAAAGTAAAAGTAATCGTAAAAATATTTGGCCGAGGCACCGAAGTTGAATTGAACTTTATGCAAGTCGAAAAATCGAATTAAATAAAACATTATGGCAAAGGAAATAGATGGTTTTATAAAATTGCAAGTTAAGGGTGGCGCCGCAAATCCAGCCCCTCCCGTCGGACCAGCTTTGGGTTCGAAAGGCGTTAACATCATGGAATTCTGTAAACGCTTTAATGCCAAAACCCAGGATCAACCAGGTAAACTTCTACCCGTACTGATTACCCTGTATAAAGACAAATCATTTGATTTTGTAGTAAAAACTCCTCCTGCAGCTATACAGCTACTGGAAGCAGCAAAAATTAAAGGGGGCTCTCCAGAACCAAATCGCAAAAAAGTAGGCTCGGTCAACTGGCAACAAGTTGAAGCAATAGCCAAAGATAAAATGGCAGATCTCAATGCTTTTACACTGCATTCAGCTATGAAAATGGTAGCTGGGACAGCAAGAAGCATGGGGCTAACTGTATCCGGGGACGCACCCTGGCAAGATTAATATTTTTTTAAAAGGGAGTTTCGTTTAATGACGGAACGCTAAAACCTAAACATGTTTTTATGGCACAATTAACTAAGAAAAGAAAATTAATTAATTCAAAGGTTGATCCTAAAAAATTATACAACCTGGATGAAGCATGCAAACTGGTAAAAGAAGTCAATACCACTAAATTTGATGCTTCAGTCGATTTACACATTCGGCTGGGAGTAGATCCAAGAAAACCTGATCAGGCAATCCGGGGTACCGTAATTTTGCCAAATGGTACTGGAAAAACTAAAAGAGTACTGGTCCTTTGTACACCGGAAAAAGAAGAGGAAGCTAAAGCTGCCGGGGCAGATTACATCGGTCTCGATGAATATATCCAAAAGATAGAAGGCGGTTGGACTGATGTTGATATCATTGTAGCCATGCCAACTGTTATGGCCAAATTAGGAAAAATAGGTAAGATCCTGGGACCAAGAGGTTTAATGCCAAATCCAAAAACCGGTACAGTTACCATGGATATCGCTACAGCAGTAAATGATGTGAAAGGTGGAAAAATCGCATTCAGAGTCGATAAATTTGGAATTATACATTCATCCATCGGCAGAGTTTCCTTTACACCAGATAAACTAAAACAAAATTCAGCCGAACTTTTACATGCTATAAATCGTATGAAACCATCGTCGGCCAAAGGAGCTTATTTTAAATCCATTTCTATGGCATCCACGATGAGCCCGGGTATTAATATCGATATCAAAGTAGTTAATTAATCATTGACTTAAATTATTACAATCATGACCAGAGAAGATAAATCCATCGCAATTCAGGAATTAAAAGAAAAATTTTCCAATTCTCAGTTTTTCTATCTAGCCGACTCGTCCACATTAACCGTGGAACACGTCAATGCATTTCGCAGAAAATGTTTTGAGCAGGGAATTGAAATGAAAGTTGTAAAAAACAAATTAGCGATAAAAGCTCTCCAAAGTTTGGAAGCTGAGCGGGGTTTTGATCAGTTATATTCTTCATTTGAAGGACCAACCTCCGTTCTGTTTTCTGATGTAGCTGCTTTGCCGGCTCGTTTGATTAAAGAATTTCGTGAAACACATGAAAGACCTATTTTAAAAGCAGCATATATCGATACCGCTGTTTTTAAAGGAGACGATCAGCTGAAAGTGCTGGTAGCTTTAAAAACTAAAAATGAATTAATCGGTGATATTATTATGATCCTGCAATCGCCTTCACGCAATGTAATTAGTGCATTGACGTCTGGTGGTCAAAAATTGGCAGGTATCGTAAAAGCATTAGAGGAAAGAGCTAGTGCTTAAATTAATTTGGCTTCCAAGTAGAATACGCATACATTTTTTAACAATTGAAAAAAAAGAATCATGGTTGATGTTAATGCTTTAGCAGATCAGTTAGTAAACCTTACCATTAAAGAGGTTAATGAACTGGCTTCTGTTTTAAAAGACAAGTACGGGATTGAACCCGCGGCCGCTGCTGTAGCTGTTGCTGCCGCTCCTGCTGCAGGTGGTGCCGCCGCTGCTGCTGAACAAACGGAGTTTGAGGTAATTCTTAAATCCGGTGGTGCAGCTAAATTAAATGTTATTAAAGAAGTAAAGAATTTGTTGAACCTGGGTCTTAAAGAAGCAAAAGATCTCGTTGATGGTGCTCCTTCTTCATTAAAGCAAGGAGTATCTAAAGAAGAGGCAAACTCATTGAAAGATACTTTGACCGCTGCTGGCGCTGAGGTAGAAATTAAATAATTTTTTAAACAGCACCGACAGTATACCTTTGATAACTAAAGGAATACATATTTGCTTGGCTTAGATCATGAGCTATCATGATCTAGGGCATTCATTGTTTGATTTTACGATTGGGAATTGGTTTATCTAAATACATAATAATACATGGCTTCCACTGCATCAAAATTACAAGTAAGAACAAGACATAATTTCGGAAGAGCACCGATCCAGGTGCCTTATCCGGATTTTCTTGAAATTCAATTAAAATCTTTTAAAGAGTTTTTCCAATTAGAAACAACACCTGATAAAAGAATCAATGAAGGTCTGTTTAAGGTATTTAAAGAGAATTTTCCAATTTCAGATGCCAGAAATATTTTTGCTCTGGAATTTCTCGATTACTATGTAGATCCTCCACGATATAGTCTGGAAGAATGTGTACAAAGAGGTCTTACATTTTCAGTTCCTTTGAAAGCACGACTTCGATTATCCTGTAATGACGAAGAACACGTTGATTTCAAAACCATCGAACAAGATGTATTCCTAGGAAACATTCCATACATGACTCCTAAAGGAACTTTTGTGATTAATGGTGCTGAACGCGTCGTCGTTTCACAGTTACATCGTTCTCCAGGTGTTTTCTTTAGTCAGACCTACCATCCTAATGGTACCAAAATATTTTCTGCCAGAGTAATCCCTTTTAAAGGAGCCTGGATGGAATTTGCCACCGATATTAACATGGTCATGTATGCCTACATCGATCGTAAAAAAAAGTTTCCGGTAACTACGTTACTTCGTGCCATTGGATACACTTCAGATAAAGACATCCTTCATTTATTTAATCTCGCTGAAGAAATTAAAACGACGGCTAAAGATTTGAAAAAAGCAATTGGCCGAAAACTGGCAGCTCGCGTACTTCGTCGCTGGACAGAAGATTTTGTCGATGAAGATACTGGAGAATTAGTAACCGTTGAACGAAACGAAATTATCCTGGAACGGGATACCATTCTGGATGAAGATAACATTAAGCAAATTACAGAGGCTTCTGTAGATTCAATTATTCTTCAAAGAGAAGATATTACGGAAGACTACTCCATCATTTATAATACATTGCAAAAAGACCCTTCCAGTTCAGAAATGGAAGCGGTGATTCATATCTATCGTCAATTGAGGGGCAGCGATCCTCCGGATGATGATACCGCAAGGGGAATTATTGATAAACTCTTTTTTTCAGATAAGCGATATAATCTGGGCGAAGTCGGACGCTACAAAATCAATAAAAAACTCAATTTAAAAACTTCCGATGAAATCCTGGTCTTGACCAAAGAAGATATTACAGAAATTGTCAAATATCTGATTTCACTGATAAATCAAAAAGCTGAGCTCGACGATATCGATCATTTGAGCAATAGAAGGGTTCGCACAGTAGGTGAACAGCTCTTTGCTCAGTTTGGCGTTGGTCTGGCGCGAATGGCCAGAACGATTCGCGAGCGGATGAATGTCAGGGATAATGAGGTGTTTACACCCATTGATCTGATCAATGCCAGGACGCTTTCCTCTGTTATTAATTCATTTTTTGGAACGAGTCAGTTATCTCAGTTTCTGGATCAAACCAACCCACTTTCTGAAATCACCCACAAGAGGAGAATTTCTGCTCTGGGACCCGGTGGTTTATCCAGAGAACGAGCTGGATTTGAAGTTAGGGACGTACATTATTCTCACTATGGTCGCTTATGTACTATTGAAACTCCGGAAGGTCCAAACATTGGTCTGATATCTACATTGTGCGTGCATGCCAAAATAAATTCTATGGGTTTTTTGGAAACGCCCTATTGGAAAATTGATTCCGGAAAAGTAAATATTAAACACGGTATACAATACCTCTCAGCTGAAGAAGAAGATTATGCAAAAATTGCTCAGGCAAATGTTGCAGTCGATAAAAAAGGAGAATTCCATATGGCCAAACTGAAAGGCCGTGAACACGGAGAGTTTCCGGTTTTGGAACCTGAGGAATTGCATTATATGGATGTTGCTCCAAATCAAATTGTCGGAGTTTCTGCTTCATTGATTCCTTTTTTGGAAAATGATGACGCTAACCGTGCCTTGATGGGATCTAACATGCAACGTCAGGCAGTGCCTTTGATCAGACCCCATGCTCCAATTGTCGGTACGGGTCTTGAAGCAAAAGTAGCTCATGACTCCAGAATGCTGATTACCGCAGAAGGAGACGGCGTAGTAGAATTTGTCGATGCTAATAAAATTGTCATTCGATACGATCACACAGCTGAAGAAAATTTAATTTCATTTGAAGAAAATGTAAAAGAATATACACTGACAAAATTTGCCCGTACCAATCAGGCAACCTGTATCAATTTAAAACCTATAGTTAAAAAAGACGATCGGGTAAGTTTGGGAACCATTCTATCAGATGGTTACGCTACCGAAAATGGTGAACTGGCTTTAGGGCAAAACCTTCAGGTGGCGTTTATGCCCTGGAAAGGTTACAACTTTGAAGATGCTATCGTAATCTCAGAAAGGGTCATTCAGGAAGATATTTTCACATCCATTCATATTGAAAGTTTCGAACTTGAAGTACGCGACACAAAATTGGGTGAGGAAGAATTAACTAATGATATACCCAACGTGAGTGAGGAAGCGACCAAGGATCTTGATGAAAATGGAATCATTCGCATCGGAGCTTATGTAGAAGAAGGCGATATTTTGATTGGAAAAATTACACCAAAAGGTGAAACAGATCCAACTCCTGAGGAAAAATTATTGCGAGCTATTTTTGGTGATAAAGCGGGTGACGTAAAAGATGCTTCTTTAAAAGTACCGCCTTCGATTGAAGGGGTAGTTATAGATAAGCAATTATATGCACGTGCTAAAAAAGATAAGTTTCAAAAAGTTCAGGAGAAAGATCTTCTAACCCGTCTGGACGATAAGCACGATGTAGCTTTAAATGAATTAAAAACGATATTAATCGACAAACTTTTAAAACTGATTAAAGATCAGATATCTTCAGGAATTAAAAGTATCTATGGCGAAGAGTTAATTCCAAAAGGCTCAAAATATACCAATGCATTATTGAAAAAAATTGACTTTACAAAAGTTGATTATTTTAACTGGACTAAAGAAACAGATAAAAATGATCTGGTCTCTAAACTGCTTCACAATTACAATATCAAAGTAAATGAAGAAGTAGGTAAATATAAAAGAGAAAAATTTAACATCAGTATCGGGGATGAGTTACCTGCCGGTGTATTAAAACTTGCCAAAGTATACATTGCCAAAAAGAGAAAACTTAAAGTGGGTGATAAATTAGCCGGACGCCATGGAAACAAAGGTATCGTTTCAAAAATCGTCCGTGTCGAAGATATGCCATTTTTAGAAGACGGCTCCCCGGTAGACATCGTTTTGAATCCTTTGGGAGTACCTTCCAGGATGAACCTGGGTCAGATTTTCGAAACGGTATTAGGATGGGCCGGCAAGGAAATGGGCTTGCATTTTGCAACACCGATTTTTGATGGCGCAACCATTCAGGATATCTATCAACATATCGAAAAAGCTAATTTACCTCAGTTTGGACAAACTTATTTAAATGATGGTGAAACCGGAGATCGTTTTCATCAGCAGGCCACTGTCGGAGTTATTTATATGTTGAAGCTTTCACATATGGTTGATGATAAAATGCACGCAAGATCAATTGGTCCATACTCTTTAATTACGCAGCAACCACTGGGAGGTAAAGCTCAGTTTGGTGGTCAGCGTTTTGGTGAAATGGAGGTTTGGGCTTTGGAAGCTTTTGGTGCAGCCAATATACTTCGCGAGTTATTGACCATTAAATCGGATGATATTATCGGCAGGGCTAAAGCTTATGAAGCAATTGTGAAAGGAGATAACTTACCAGAACCAAATATTCCTGAGTCATTTAATGTATTAATTCATGAGTTGAGAGGATTGGTTTTAGATGTAAAATTCGAATAACGCTTTAAACAAAATTAAACATGTCATTTAAAAATAAATTAACCAAACAAGATCAGGAATTTGATCGCATCACCATTAGTCTCTGTTCACCTGATGATATCTTAGAGCGTTCATTTGGGGAAGTACTCAAACCAGAAACGATCAATTACAGGTCTTATAAACCTGAACGGGATGGATTGTTTTGTGAAAAGATTTTTGGTCCGGTAAAAGATTATGAATGTTATTGCGGAAAATATAAACGGATTCGTTACCGGGGTATCGTCTGCGATCGTTGTGGTGTCGAAGTAACTGAGAAAAAAGTAAGACGGGAGCGCATGGGGCACATCAAATTGGTGGTACCCGTGGTTCATATTTGGTTTTTTAAATCATTACCTAACAAAATCGGATATTTGTTAGGCCTCTCTTCCAAGAAATTGGAATCCATCATTTATTACGAACGTTTTGTTGTTATTCAGGCAGGTGCTGCTGCCGGTACCGGTTCCAATTATCTGGATTTATTAACAGAAGAAGAATATTTTGAAATTTTGGATTCCCTTCCAAAAGAAAATCAAATGCTTGATGATAAAGATCCAAATAAATTTATCGCCAAGATGGGTGCTGAAGCAGCATACGATTTGCTCGTTAGATTAAATCTCGATGATTTATCGTATAATTTAAGACATCAGGCTTCCAATGAATCCTCACAACAACGAAAGTCGGAGGCACTAAAAAGATTGCGGGTAGCTGAAGCATTTCGGGAAGGTTTGAATGAAAAAAATAACAGACCTGAATGGACTATAGTACAATATTTGCCAGTCATTCCACCTGAATTAAGACCTTTGGTTCCTCTGGACGGTGGACGTTTCGCAAGTTCAGATTTAAATGATTTATACCGTAGAGTAATTATCAGAAACAATCGACTGAAACGCTTATTGGAAATTAAAGCACCCGAAGTCATTTTGCGAAATGAAAAAAGGATGTTACAGGAAGCTGTCGATTCTTTATTTGATAATTCCAGAAAATCCAATGCTGTAAAAGCTGAAGGGGGAAGAGCTCTTAAATCTTTAAGTGATATTCTGAAAGGAAAACAAGGACGATTCCGTCAGAACTTATTGGGTAAACGGGTCGATTATAGTGGTCGTTCGGTTATTGTTGTCGGACCTACCTTGAAACTTCATGAATGTGGCCTTCCAAAAAGTATGGCAGCCGAATTATTTAAGCCTTTTGTCATTCGAAAGTTAATCGAACGGGGTGTTGTAAAAACGGTAAAATCGGCTAAAAAACTTGTAGATCGTAAAGATTCCATTATTTGGGATATCCTGGAAAATATATTAAAAGGACATCCGGTATTGTTAAATCGTGCTCCAACTCTGCACAGATTGTCAATTCAGGCATTCCAACCGGTACTCATCGAGGGTAAGGCAATTCAGTTGCATCCACTTGTTTGTGGCGCATTCAACGCAGACTTTGACGGCGACCAGATGGCAGTACACGTGCCTTTGAGCAATGCTTCGATATTGGAAGCTCAACTTCTGATGTTGTCCAGCCATAATATGTTGAATCCTCAGGATGGATCGCCTGTTACACTTCCTTCTCAGGACATGGTTTTGGGACTTTATTATCTTACTAAAGAACGGATTGTTGAAAAAGAACAAAAAGAAAGAACTTTTTATAATTCTGAAGAAGTCGTTATCGCTTTTAGTGAGAAAAAAATTGCACTTCACGATCCGATTCGGGTAAGAGCCAAATTGGAAAATGAAAACGGAGAAATTGAAATGAAATTAATCCGGACCACAGTAGGTAGAGTATTGCTAAATGAAGTTGTTCCTGCTGAAGTTCCGTTTTTGAATGAATTACTTACTAAAAAGAATCTTAAACAAATCATAGGTGATATAATTCATCGTACAAGTTTTGCGACAACGGCAAAATTTCTGGATGATATAAAAGATCTAGGATTTCATTGGGCGTTTCGAGCAGGATTATCATTTAATTTAGGAGACTTAATCAATCCTTCTATTAAACAAAAAACGCTTGACGACGCACAAAAAGAAGTTGATGAGATCTGGGAAAGCTATAATATGGGTCTGATTACTAATAATGAACGCTATAATCAGATTATCGACCGGTGGACGTATGCTGACAACAGGGTCACAGATAACCTCATGAAAGAATTAGCAGCTCATAAAGGAGGATTTAATTCAGTGTATATGATGTTGCATTCTGGCGCGAGAGGATCCAAGCAACAAATTAAACAGTTATGCGGACTTAGAGGATTAATGGCTAAACCCAGAAAATCGGGTGATACAGGTTCTTCAATTATTGAAAATCCTATCTTATCCAATTTTCAGGATGGCCTCAGTGTATTGGAATATTTTATATCTACTCACGGTGCCAGAAAAGGTCTGGCCGATACGGCTTTAAAAACAGCCGACGCAGGGTATCTTACCAGACGTCTTGTTGACGTTGCCCAGGATGTGGTAATTAACGAAGAAGATTGCAATACATTAAGAGGTATCGAAACTACTGCTTTAGTTGATAATGATAAGGTGATCGAAAATCTAGCCTCCAGAATTGTTGGACGGTTTACACTTCATAATATCATCAACCCGAATACGGAAGAATACATTTTAAGTGCCGGGGACTATATCGATGATAAATCAGCACAGCAAATTGAAAAACTAGGTATTGAATCAGTAACAATCCGTTCTGTATTAACATGTGAATCTAGAAAAGGCGTTTGTACTAAATGTTATGGTAAAAATCTGGCAACTGGTCGGATTACAGAAGAAGGTGATGCGGTTGGAATCATAGCAGCACAAAGTATCGGTGAGCCAGGAACTCAGCTGACTCTGCGTACATTCCACGTGGGTGGTGTTGCTGCAGTATCTAAAGCAGAGTCTGAAATTATTTCCAAGTTTGATGGAATCATCGAATACGATGGGCTGAAAGTTTCTGAATTAAATGAAGCTGGTGTTAAAAGTGCAATCGTTATTTCCCGTTCAGGTGAAATTAAAATATTGGATTCTGAAACTGGAAAAATATTGACCAATTCACACATTCCATATGGTTCTATTTTATATGTAAAGGATCGTCAAAAAGTATCTAAAGGTGATATGATCTGTAATTGGGATCCATTCAATGCACTCATTATATCCGAGTTTTCGGGAGTCATTAAATTTGATTCCATTGAGGAAGGAGTGACATACAGAATGGAGCGCGATGACCAGACTGGTTATTCTGAAAAAGTAATCATTGAATCAAAAAATAAAAAGAAAATTCCTGCCATCGCTATTGTAAATGCAGCTGGAGAAGAATTAAAAACGTATTCTCTTCCGGTGGGTGCCTACATCACCATTGAGGATAATAGCGAGATTCGTTCGGGACAAAAAATCGGTAAAATACCCAGAAATGTAAGTAAGGTTACTGACATCACGGGAGGTCTGCCACGTGTAACTGAATTATTTGAAGCCAGAAATCCTTCCAATCCAGCAGTGGTTTCCGAGATTGATGGTATCGTTTATTACGGCAAAATTAAACGCGGTAATCGCGAAATTTTTGTGGAAGATGAAAGAACAAATCAGCGGAGAAAATACCTGATTGGTTTATCCAAACATATACTTGTGCAGGAAGGCGATTTTGTTAGAGCGGGTACTCCTTTGTCTGATGGCACCATAGCACCAAGAGATATCATGATGATAAAAGGACTATTTGCTGTACAATCCTATTTAGTCAATGGCGTTCAGGAAGTTTATCGTTCTCAGGGTATCAATATCAACGACAAACACATCGAAGTGATCGTACGACAGATGATGCGTTGGGTTCAAATTGAAGATCCGGGAGATACTTCTTTATTGGAAGGAGAACCGGTCGACAGATGGAACTTTGTTCAGGCAAATGATGAAATTTTTGATAAGAAAGTTATTTCTGAAGCAGGCGATTCTGTAAAATTAAAACAAGGACAGTTGGTTTCTCTGCGTCAGATCCGCGAAGAAAATTCTTTCTTAAAAAGAAATGATAAAACGCTTGTTGAATATCGAGACGCTACACCAGCGACTGCCAGTCCTTTATTATTGGGGATTACCAGAGCATCATTAGGAACAAGTAGCTGGATTTCAGCAGCTTCTTTCCAGGAAACAACGAAAGTCTTGAGTTCGGCAGCGATGGCAGCAAAAAGTGACGACCTCTCCGGACTAAAAGAAAATGTGATTATCGGCAAGAAAATTCCGGCCGGTACAGGTGCTAAAAAATACAAAGATCTTTTGGTCAGGTCTTCTGACAGTAAACGCAATGTTGCTGAAGTAAGCAATTAAAAAAAATGGCTTTCAAAAATTTGAAAGCCATTTTTTTTTGTCGGTATTAGATGGAAAGAGCAATCGGCTTATGATCAAAATTTACTTCACCAGTCGGTTTATATATTTACCAAGCATATCAAATTCTACATTGACATACTGTCCTTTCCTCATGGTTTTCAAATTGGTATGATCCAGTGTATAAGGTATTAGTATTACGCTAAATGCTTTCTTTCGTAATTTGGCAACAGTCAAACTAACACCATTAATACTTATCGAACCCTTTTCAACAACCAGATGACGGTATTTTTTGTCAAGCTCGATTACTATTTCAACGCTACCATCATGGTTTATAATTTGATTGATAATGGATTTGCAATCGATATGACCTTGTACGAAATGCCCGTCCAGTCTGGATCCGATCATCAGTGATCGTTCCAGATTGACTATACTGCCTGTCTTGTAATGTTGAAGTATAGTCCTTTCAAGCGTTTCTTTAATTGCGGTGACAAAATGACTCTTGTTGTTATTGCTTGTTATAGTAAGACATACACCATCATGTGCCACGCTTTGATCTGGTTTTAATTCTGATGATAAAGGAGATGCGATTTCAAAAATCAGATTCGATTGATTTTTTTTAATTGATTTAATAATTCCCGAAGTTTCGATAATTCCTGTAAACATGATCCTATTTAATTCCTGATAATAATTCAATAAATCCATTAAGCGTTTCCGTTCTTGCCGGATTATTGGAATAACCAATATAAAAAACATCACAGTGATAATAATAAACTCCGTCACTTAATCGCTGTCCACTAAAGCTTGTGCCGTCCCAGTTTATGTCTGGATCCTGAGTTGAATAAACCAGATTTCCCCATCGGTTAAATATTTTTAAATTTATTTTATCAATAAATAAATAAGGATAGGGTTTAAATAAATCATTGTGGCCATCGCCATTTGGAGTAAAAGTATTTGGTAATTTGTAGTTTGGACAATACTTAACACAAACAGAATCCGCATTGATGCATTCATTACCATTTGAATCTACCGCCGTAATTTTGTAACAGATTGGAATTATTTCATTTAATGTATGTTTATATAAAGTTTGGTTTTTATCGTTGATCTCCGCTAACAATTGTTGGTTGTCTCCCTGAATACTATAAATTCTGTATTTTATGATGTCGCCATCTTCACATTCCGGACTGGGTTTTTTCCATTCCAGGACATTGACTAATTTGTCAGGATCTGGAATGATATTTTCATCACATGGGCCTGTTATGCTTAATACGGGACAACATGGAGGTACATTATCAACAGGGGCTGCACATAATTGGTTGGACCGGTTGATCAATGGATGTTCAATTGTTTGGATTCCATATTCTCCAACACTTTTGACATAGTAGCAATAATTTTTAGAATTAATAAGACTTTGATCCTTATAAAAATAGTCTGATGTCCGGGCGATCGAATCAAATTCTAATGTTAGCTCGTTTTGTCGAAAAATAATAAATTCATAATTATTCCAGGGAGTATGGGTTTGCCAGTTGAGCTCGATGGATTGATCACTTATATTGGCATTTAAAAAAACACTTTGGGCAGTGTCAGAATAATGATCGGAAGAATTAATTGATTTAATATTTATCTGATAGCTGTGTTGTAATGTTTGTGTATTTATTCCGGAATGCACAAAGCTGGTATCGGTTATTAAGGAGTAACTCGAATAAATTTGACGCGATGAAGGAATGTCAGCCCAATTGCCATTTTGAGGTCTGTGCCTTAGAGTGCTCTCATAAGGAGGTAAATTTTTTAGCGTATCAAAAATTTCAGGCCGTGATTTTTGCCACTTGACAAAAACTTCACCAGAAGTCAAATCACTCTTTTGAATATCCACATTTAATAAAATTGGATTTTCGATTGCGATAAAATTACACGTTTCATTTGAATGTAAACTGCTGACAAAATTTACCGGAAATCCCTTTGAACTGATTTTTGCAAATTCAGCTAAAATCCGGTAGCAATAAAACTTACCCTTTATTACTTGTGAATCAACATGAATGTATTGATTAAGTACACTTTGATTTACCAGGTAAGCTATTTGCTGATAGCCTTGATTCATTAGTCCGGGTTGGCAGGTATCATGTTGTAATAATCGGCTTCCTTCCCGCCTCCATACAGAAAACCCTCTGAATAAAGCCTGACTGGTATCACAAATGTACGGTTTGGTCCATGTTAACTGAATAGCATTACTAATGACTTCTGAATTAAGATTTTCCGGGGCGGGTCCACTGATTTTAATTCGTATAACATGTAAATACGATAGCCCGGTGGTGTCCAGATAGTTATCAGTTATTTTTATAACCAGAGTATAATATTCTTTCTGAATTAAAGAGCAATTGGTTTGCCAGTTAAAGACTGCCTGTACCGGAGAATTTGAATAAATAGCCTGGACTGATAAAGTAGCGGCAGGCGATGTCAAAAATGGAGCTCCTATACCTTCAATTTTAATTTTTGATCCGGGCCCGATTGTATCTGGATCGATACCAATAATTTTTAAGCTTAATAGACTTCCGGCAACGATACAGGTATCGGTTACAGCCTCAATCACCGGAGGCCTGTTTAAATTACAATCACTTCGAATGAATATTTGCATATCTCTTATCGTGCTGGCAATTTTGACACCTTTCCGGTATTCATGAATGACAAATGCTATATTGTATTCACCGGATCGTTGTGGAGAATTCCAGATAAATGTTCCGGTTTGTGAATTAAAACTGATATTATTATTTAATCCTGCCTGTATTTGATTTGGAAAACTATAGTTGGGGACAGGTGTATTGATGTCCATCTGTGGTACGATTAATTCAAAACTAAGGCTATCTCCATCCTCATCATAAGCGGCAGGGTTGTGGACAAAAACCTGGCCGACACATCCAAAATCAATTGGTGCCTGTAGAAGCTGAACAGAATGATTTGGAAATTGAAATTGTAAGTTCAACAATGTCACTGTAGTCTCAATAAAAAATGGAATGTTTACACTATTAGGAGGGTCAATATTTAAGATGGATTCTACCCGGTTAGGATCAGTCACCGAAAGCTTATAGCTGCCTCTTCCTGGAAATGTATGTTCTGCTATATAGATGTTTTTTTTGATGTTGTTTTGTAAAGCTTCTCCTTTGCCATTGGTTCTGGCTACAGAACTGACAGTGCCATCGCCCCAGTTAATAATCAAACTATCTCTGTCTGCAGATACACTGCTGGTCTTTGTATATGTAGTAATAATAGCTCTTATTTGCAAATCAGAAATCTGAACAAACGAAATTTCTCCTGCCCGATTGTGGGTAGCCATCAAAGAGTCGACACAGGATACCCAGATTAAGGAGAATATAATGGTTTTGAGATTCATGTAGCTATTTCTGGTTCATTGGACAAGATGGTTTCAAGGCACTTGTGTAAACTGGTTTTCCAGTCTGGAATTTTTAAGTTAAACTCCTGTTGTATTTTCCGACAATCCAGGCTGCTGTATATTGGTCTCCATGCTTTAGCTCCATAAGCTTCTGTTGAAAGTTTATTCAGTTGGATTGAAATATGAAGATAATGAAAAATCTCCTGCGCAAATTCAAACCAGGTACAGGAACCTGTATTGCAATAATGGTAAAATCCTCCCAAATTTTTAGCAGATCTTTTCGAATCTGAAGAAATAATAGTAAGTGTTGCCATGGCAAGATCCCGGGCATATGTAGGATTGCCAGTTTGATCAGATACAATATTCAGGCTATCTTTTGATTTGGCAAGTTTGATCATTGTCTTGACAAAATTATTTCCAAAACTTGAATATAACCAGGATGTTCTGATGATCATGCTATCCGGATATTCAGACATTATGAGATCTTCTCCCAGACTTTTAGATTCAGCGTATACTCCTTTAGGTCGTTTCTTGGTGTTTTCTCTGATCGGGATACATTCGTCTGAATTAAATACATAATCAGTAGAATAATGTATAAACCGCATTCCTGCATCGCGGCATAAACTGGCAAGATGTGCAGGCGCTTTAGCATTAATCAGATTACAAAGTTCTTTTTCATCTTCAGCCAAATCAACTTTTGTATAAGCTGAAGTATTGATTAAATAATCTGCTTTTGAATTAAAAATTATTTCTTCTGAAAAATCCAAATCAGTTATATCCCAATCATTTTTAGTATAAAAATGAAAATCACAGGTTGGATACTGGTTTTTACAATGAATTATTTCTTGTCCTAATTGTCCGTTTGCACCAGTAACCAAAACCTTCATTCTCTATTAAATTAGAATGTTGTTAAAATAAGGCAACGCCAAATCTTTCTCTGAAAGTATCATTTTTTCCTGTGGCACGTTCCAATCAATATTGAAAACAGGGTCAAGGGGATGAAATCCTCCTTCATGTTCTTTGGAATAATAATTATCGCATTTATAATTAAATACAGCTAGTTCACTCAAGACTGAATAACCATGGGCAAAACCTTTAGGAATTAACAACTGTTTTTTATTATCGTGATTTAATATTATGGAAAACATCTGACCATGCGTCGGACTATTTAGTCTTAGATCAATAGCAACATCCAGCACTTCGCCATAACTAACCCTTACGAGTTTTGTTTGAGCCATAGGAGAATGTTGAAAATGTAAACCGCGGATCACACCATATGAAGAAATTGCTTCATTATCCTGGACAAAAAAATAGTTTAAATTATGGAAGATGTATCGTTTGGAATTATATGATTCAAAAAAGCATCCCCTTGAATCTTTAAATTCTGTAGGTTCGATGATATATAAATCCTGAATGGTGGTTTCAGTAATTTTCATGTTATTTCTCCTTAAATAATAATCGAATCGGTGTGCCACTAAAATTATACAATGTCCTGAGTTGGTTTTCAAGATAACTTTTATAATTCCCTTTTATCTGATCGGGATAGTTTGTGTAAAATGCAAAAAGCGGATAGGGTTTTTTGATTTGTACAATATACTTTATTTTTATTAAATGATTGCGGTACGAAGGAGGAGGAATCTTTGATATAGCTTCTAACATTTTTTCATTGAGCTCCGAGGTTTTAATTTCCTGGTTGCGGTTGGAAAACACTTCCAATCCTTTCTCAATAGCCTGAAAAATGCGTTGCTTTTCTAATACAGAAATAAACAATATAGGTACATCATCAAAAGGCGCCAGTTTGGATCGTATTTTGATTTCAAATTCATTTGCAGTTTTGGAATCCTTAATGACCAGATCCCATTTATTGACTAATATGACTAATCCTTTATTGCGTTTAACGACAATGGATACGAGCTCCATGTCCTGTGACTCTATACCCAATGTTGCATCGATAATTAAAAAACAAACATCGCTGTCTTCTATCGCTTTAATGGCTCTGATGACGGAATAAAACTCGAGATCCTCATTAACTTTTGATTTTTTGCGGATTCCGGCTGTGTCAATCAGCATAAATTCCTTGCCAAATTTATTATAAACAGAATGGACAGGATCGCGGGTAGTGCCGGCTATATCAGTTACCAAATTGCGTTCTTCGCCTAACAAGGCATTCAGAAAAGAAGACTTTCCAACATTCGGTTGTCCAATTACAGCAAATCTTGGAATGTCCGGAAGTATTTCTTTTTCGGTATCAATAAGTTCAGCGATAGCATCCAGAATTTCACCCGTACCACTTCCGGTAATGGATGAGATAAAAAATGTTTGTTCGAAACCTAGGCTCCACATTTCTTGTCCCTGAAGATATCGTTGCGGATTATCGATCTTATTCACAGCCAGAAATACAGGCTTATCTACTTTGCGCAGTAAATTTGTAACACTTTCATCCAGATCAGTAACTCCGGTTGAAGCATCGGTCATAAAAATAATACAATTGGCTTCTTCAATAGCAAGCTGAACCTGTCTTTTAATTTCGATTTCAAAAACATCCTGACTTTTAAACACCAGTCCTCCGGTATCAATTACAGTAAAATGTTTTCCATTCCATTCTCCATTGTCATAAATCCGGTCTCTGGTAACTCCTGATACATCATCGACAATGGCTTTTTTATAACCTATTAGACGATTAAAAAAAGTTGATTTTCCTACATTGGGTCTTCCTACGATGGCTATTGTATAACTCATTGAAAAATACTTGATTTGTTTAAAAAGGAAGAATTATTTCTCCAGTCTTTACTTAATTTAACACTTAAATTTAAATACACTTTTTGTTGTAGGTAATCTTCCATTTCCAAACGCGATTTAGTGCCAAGTTCTTTTAATTTGGAACCATTTTTTCCAATGACGATAGGAATATGCGATTTTTTACCAACATAAATGTAAGCGTAAATTACAGCCATGTCTTTTTTCTCATCTACGCCTTTACAGCTATCTATAACTACAAAAGAATGATAAGGAATTTCAGCATCATATAACTGATATATTTTTTCTCTGATTAATTCAGATAAAAAAAATCGTATTGGTCTGTTACTGCTTATGTCATCCGGATAATATGCTGGATGAGATGGTAATTTAGATTTAATATCTTCAAGTAATTCTGAAATTCCGCTTTGATTTATGGCTGAAACATCATGAATGGATTTAATAGGAAGGAGAAAGCTTTCTAAATAATGAATAATGTCAGTTTTGTATATCTCCTTTTTTTTATCAGACTTATTAAGGCAAACGATAATCGGTATGGTCGTTGACTTTAATAAATCTAAAAAATTGGCTGACAGGGTACAGCGGATACTTCCATCAATAACCAGTAATATGATATCAGCATCTTCGAAAGCAAGTTTTACTTGAAGATTCATTGCCTGGTGTAATGGGTAATCCGCCTGATCGATAAAGCCCGGAGTATCAGAAAAAATTATTTGGTAGTCTTTGTCATTGATCAGTGATAAAATGCGCTGACGTGTAGTTTGAGGTTTATGTGAGATGATAGCCATTTTTTCTCCGGATAGAGCATTTAATAGAGTAGACTTACCGCTGTTGGGTAGTCCAATGATATTGACAAATCCGGATTTAAAAATAGACGACATCTTATAATTTTGATTGAATGAATTCTGACAGATTCATTGGATTTAATTTTCTCCAGTTAATATCCTGAAATTTTTTGCCAAAATAAACATGTGATTTAAGTCCAAACGATTTCATTTCCTGTAGTACGTGTTCTTGCAAATTGATAAAAACAATGCTGCCATTAGATTCTGAGATATCATCTTTCCATTCTTCGTAATAGCAATCATCAGATCCGTGATAATTAAAGACATGCTCACAAAGTAATACAAAATTGCGAATTCCCTGCTGTATCATCTCATCAATAACATCGCGTTTTAAAAACATGATATCATTATTTATACAATCATTCCATTCTCCAATGATTTCTATAAATGTATATCCATCTTCATAATCTACATACAAAATCTTTATATATAATGTCTCAGAACCTATCGAATCCCATAAAGGATGAATGTAATAGTTATAAATCTTGTTGGTATATCTGAACTCATCCCGTTGTTGCTGATAAAATGGTGACTTTTTATCTTCTTCAGGAATATACAATTCCCGCCAATTAAAAAACGGTTCAATATCGTGCATATCTTTGAAGAAAAATTAATAGAGTTGTACTAAACAGATGGCGATAAAAATAGTTGTCACAGGTCCTGAATCCAGCGGAAAAACAAGTTTATGCCTCAGTTTGTCTGATTGCTACAAAAGTACGATGATTCCTGATAAAAGCAGAGAATATTTGGCTAAAACCAATGGTTTTTACTGCTTGCAGGATGTTGTCAATATCGCCAAACTTCAATCCGATGTTAATTTCAGCAGGGTATCTCAAACCAATATAATATTTTGTGATACGGATGCATTGACTTGTCTCATTTGGGCTCAAGAGAAGTACCAGATATTACCTGTTGAAATAGTTAATTTGCTTCAAACGAATAAACCCGATTTTTACCTTCTGTGTTTTCCGGATCTCGATTGGGAATTTGATGTATTACGCGAAAATAAAAATGACCGCTTGCGTTTATTTAATACCTATTATTCGAAAATAGTCCAATCCGGAATACCGTATTCTATGGTTACGGGTAAAGGTGTTCAAAGAATGATGAATGCTCGTTTTTTAATTCACCAGCGATTTCCTGAATTGATTAACTTTGCCACCTGATTGGGGTGCCGAATATGCATTTGCCGGCTGAGATTATACCCGCTGAACCTGACAGGGTAATTCCTGACAGGGATGATGCCGTTTCGCGTTTAAACTCCAGTTTTAAAATGTAATGTATGATTCGCTTAAATTGTTTGCTCCTGTTACTGATCACAAGTTTTACATTAACGGCTCAATTTGTACTAAAAGGGTATGTTTACGATGAAAATAATTTACCGTATGCCAATGTCAAAGTACTGATTGAACAAACTGATCAATACAGCTACACCGATAACCTGGGCTTTTATCAGATTGACAATCTGGCCGAAGGTACGTATGCGCTGTCGGTTGATTATTTATATGATAAACAATATTTCACCGTCGTAGTACCTGGCAGTGATACCCAGTTTGATGTGCTTCTCGAAAGACGCTTGGAGTTTAATGAAATACTGGTAAAAGACAATCAACTGGAAATATCAGCTTATTCCAATGCAAGGCGCCTAGATTCAGAACAACTGGAAAATTTGTCGAATGAAAAAGATCTTCCCTATATTCTAGGTAATGTTGCCGGAGTTGTGCTACAGTCTGATGCAGGCAACGGTGTAGGCTATACGGGCATTCGTATACGTGGTATGGATCCATCACATATCCAGTTGACCATTAATGGAATTCCTTTTAATGATAGCGAATCAGGGCTAAGTTATTTTGTCGATATCCCGGATATTGTCTCATACACAGAAGAAATCACAGTATTAAAGGGAAATATACCCAATAGAGCGGGCACGCCATCATTTGGAGGTGCCATTGATGTCAATACCAACAAGTTGCATTTTGATCCTTTTTTTTCCATTAAGACCCAGGTAGGATCCTTTAATACTTATAAATTGAGTTTGACCGGAAATAGTGGTTTGCTCGATAATAAATACCAGCTTGAATTTGGCTTATCCCGTCAAAAATCATCAGGGTATATAGATCGAAGTGATTCCGAACTAAAGTCATTTCGAATATCAGGCACTGTTGTCAAAAAAAATTATTCCATAAAGCTCAATTATATGCATGGAAATGAACGCACAGGTCAAGCCTGGTTTGGACTACCCATTCAATATGAGGCTATTGATTCACTTCGTACTTTTAATTTAGCAGGCACGGAAAAACCCGGTACGCCTTATACAGATGAAAAAGATAACTATAAACAAGACCATATTCAGTTTTTTTATCAACGGCAATTGAGTCCCAGAGTCATCCTGAATTCGACAATGAATTATACGGGGGGTAGTGGATTCTATGAAAACTATAAAGCAAATCAGATGCTTGAGCAATATGCCATTTTTAGTCCACAGGATTCCGTTGCAGATCTGGTCAGAAAACCCTGGCTGCAAAATGATTTTCTGTTTGCCAATATCGGATTCGTTGTGACACTTAATAAACGAATCGAATTCAGGCCGAGCTTGGCTTATAGTTATTATAATGGAGATCATTTTGGAATTGTTTCCTGGGTGGATCTTGAAAAATACGAATATCAGAAAAACAGGTATTATCAAAACACAGGGATAAAAAACGAGCTCTCAACTTGTTTAAAAACATCTGTAAAGATGTCAGCCAAAATGAATCTTAGCCTTGATTTTCAATACCGGAAAGTTAGTTATGAAATTGATGGTCGCTTAATGTCGGGTAAGGATTTTAAAAATGACGAACTGGATCATTTAGTTAATTCGAAGTTGTTTGTGGAGTACCGATTGAGTAAAAATATAAGTGCTTATGCTTCATTGGGTTTAATGCAACGGGAAGCATTCAGAGAAGACATCCTATTACAGGATTCGCCATTAAAACCAGAAGAATTGATAGATTATGAACTGGGTACGAAATATAGATCCAAAACTTTCAGTTTGATGTTAAACGCATATGCAATGCTTTATAATCGTCAATTTGCATTAAGTGGACGAATCAATGAAGTCGGTGAAGCGCTTAGAACCAATTTAGGAAAATCACATCGGATAGGTGTGGAATTTGAATCTGAGTTTCAAATTACCAATTATATTAGTTTGTGGAACTCCAGCAATTTCAGTACTAATAAAATCGATCAGCTTATTGAATACATACCTGTTTATTCAGCAGAATTTCAGGTCATAAGCTATGATCAAGTCCATCACCAGAATACTGATATTTCATATTCGCCTACTTCAGTGATTCATTCCGGAATCAAAATCAACATTCTGGAAGAGCACAAAAAACAACCCTCAGTAAATGTAGTCTTAAATCATCATTATATATCAGAATTTTATTTAGACAACTACTCTAATGATTATAGCCGCATGAATGCATATCAGTATCTGGAATTTGGTCTTTCAGTTAATAAATATATTGCAGGATGGGGTGACTTGGAATTCAAAATTAATTTTTACAATTTGAGTAATGAAAGATATTCTAGTCATGGCTGGATTTCATCTTTCAGATCGGATACAGCTATCGATATTCAAACTGATCCTTACCTGGGTACTTCAGCAACAAATCAGTATTTTTATAAAGCACTGTATCCACAGGCTTTAAGACATTTTAGTCTGGGTATTAATTTTAAATTCCGTTAAAAATTATACGTGAATCCAGCCCTGTAAATGATGGGTACCCTGATGGAATTTTCGTCTTCCAGAAAATTATAATTGATATAAATTTCATAAGCAAACGGGGAATTTGAATTATAACCTAAGCCCAAAAGAGCAATGTCACGCCATTGTCTTTCCTTTCTCAGCATATTCCCATCAATATATCCAATTGTTTCGTTGAGTTGGCTGTATTCCAAATGTGCAAAGAAATTTTCGAGAAATTTAAACCGGGTAAAAATGCCAAGTCCATAATCCAGGCTATTGTATTTCAAAACGTTAAAACCTGTATTGAATTTGGCAATGGTCCAGTCCAGACTAAATCGCGGTCCTACTGAAATAAATGAATTGAGACGATAGCCAGCTAAAGGGGAGATGCCAAAAACAAAATAACTGCTATAATTGTCAGCGTTAAATCCCAGATTGATTCCTCCTCCATACCAAAGGTTATTGACCCACTCCTTTTCTTCCTTGGTTTTCTTCGATTTTTTTGATTGACCGGAAACCAAATTTAAGCTGCAGAATACGGCAATAAAAATTACCAGCAATATTGTATATAAGGCCTTGAAATTCAATTTTATACTCATGATATAGTTTATTTTTTAATTTCGCTCAAGATGCTAATTCAAATATGTAAAGATTTTGGTAATTTTACCCTCAATTTAACAAATCCATATGAATCAAAAGGTAAATGTATTTCTAATTCTCTTTCTTTTTATTACAATTCCAACAATTTGGAGCCAAACTGTTCAGTTAAGCAAAGTTACGGCAAATCAAAAATCGTCCCTTAATAAAGTCTTTTTTGATTATAAGTTGGTTAAAATAGAATTCAATCAACTAAAAGCGGCCATGTCATCCCGTGGCAATCAGCATTACATTCATCTGGAAGGAGGAGACATAGACTGGAATCTTGAAATGTTTGAGCACGATATACATTCTCCTGATTTTGTTTCGAGAGTTTCGACGGATAATGGAATTATAACAACCCGGAAAAAACCTGCCAATACCCCCATGATTGGATATCTAAGATCTGCTCGGGGTGGAAATGCCAAATTGGTTGTTGCCGAAAACTATATCGCAGGTATGGTAGAACAAGGGGGAGCTAAATTTTTTATAGAACCTGCTAATGGCATTGATCCAAATCTGTCTTCTGATATCCTGGTGATTTATAATAGCGAACACATCATTCAAAACACTGAAATACAATGTGGCTTTGATTTATATAAACAAAACCAACGGCAATTTGAGGAACAAAGTGGCCAACAACAAATTAATGAAAGGAATCATTGCGTTCAGGTCGAAATAGCCATTTCCAATGATTTTACCGTATTGCAAAAACGTGGATCTGAAGCCGCCGTTATCAATTGGAATACGACCATCCTTACCCTCATGCAGGATAATTGGGATAATGAATTTCAGCACGGAATTGAATTCGTTCAGTCTGCAAGCTTCGTAGCTCTCTCAGCCGGATCGGACCCCTGGAATGGTATAAATGTGATCGATACTCAATTAGACCAGCATCGCAGTTGGGGACAAGGAGGAGGATATGGGGCCGTATTTGATGTAGCTACTAACTGGAGTACAAAATATAAAACAGGAGCCGTTGGCTTGGCTTGGTTAGGTGTAGTTTGCACAAGTTTAAAATATAATGTTTGTTCTGACTATGGCGGTTCAAATGGCTGCATTAAACAATTGATGGCTCACGAAGTAGGACATAATTTTGCAGCTAATCACGATGCCGGTGGATCACCTTTTATCATGGCACCGGCTGTTAACTGTACCAATGCGTGGTCAAATGTTTCAATTACTGCTATAAATAATCATGTCAATAGCCGCGGTTGTTTGTCAATTTGTGCAGGAGGTTCTGCTCCTGAAATTGATTTTTTTGGAAATCCTACGGAAGCCTGCGTGCCTTTCATAGTTCAATTTACTGATTTATCTACCAATGATCCTAGTACATGGCAATGGACATTCCCGGGAGGGACACCTTCGTCATCAACATTGAAAAATCCATCTGTTCAGTATAAAGCTTATGGAATGTACGATGTTACTTTAAAAGCTACAAATACCTACGGTAGTAATACCGTGACGTTTAAACAATACATATTTGCCAAAGATAAACCTAAAGCAAACTTTAGTAAAATCATTATAGGCAGAAGTGTGTATTTTACAAACCTTTCTCTTTACAGTAGTAATTTAGAATGGGAATTTGGGGATGGTGAAACTTCAAATGACGATAATCCATTTCATGAATACGCAGACGATGGCGTCTATACTGTCACGCTCCGTGCAGAAAATGAATGCGGGCTAAATGAAATGAAAATGACCATAACCATTGTCACCATTCCTATTGCCCTTTTCGTGGCAGATACGACAAAAGGATGTGCTTCCTTTAAAGTCAAATATAAAAATCTATCTTCTAAAAATGTTACAGCTTGGGACTGGACCTTTCAGGGTGGAACTCCCTCAACTTCTACTCAATTTGAACCTACCGTTGAATATAAAAAACCAGGCGTTTACGATGTAAAACTCAGTGCGATAAACAGTAAATACAAAGCAACGGCAGAAAAATTAATGTACATCACGGTAGACTCTATACCTGTACCCGCGTTTGATACCACCGTCAATGTCGATGTTGTCAATTTTATAGATAAGTCAAAATATACCAAATCCTGGCATTGGGACTTTGGAGATGGTCAATCCAGTACTTTGCAAAATCCTAGTCATAAATATGCTCCGGGACTTTATGATGTGACTCTTACCGTTAAAAATCCCTGCGATTCCCAAAAAGTAAAAATGCAAATACTGATTGGCAAAAGTCTGTTAGCCGGTTTTAAAACAGATACGACAAAAGGATGCATACCCTTTGAGGTGCAATATACAAATACATCTCACGGAGCCATCTCATATCAATGGACATTTCCTGGTGGAAAACCCAGTTCTTCCATTGAAAAGGATCCTCTGGTTAGGTATGAAAAACCTGGAATTTATGACGTCCGCCTGATGGCATTTGATGCGACAGATACAAGTATAATCACTCAATCTAAACTCATCGAAGTTTCTGAGATTCCCGAAGCTGATTATAATTCGGCCGTAACGGCTTTCTCAGTCTACTTTTCAAATCAATCCAAACAAGGTACCAGCTATTTTTGGAATTTCGGAGACGGAAAAACTAGTACAGATGAATCTCCGGTTCATGTCTATCAAAGTGAAAAAGAATATTCCGTTTCCCTGATTACAACCAATGAATGTGGTTCTGATACTATGATAAAACAGGTCGCTGTCTTCCTGGTGCCTAAAGTGAATTTTATAGCAGATACAACGTTGCTCTGCGGATCAGGTATTGTGCAGTTTATCAGTAAAACTTCCTCTGACGTCAATTACTGGTCCTGGCAATTTGAAGGTGGCGAGCCTTCATCTTCTGACTCAACTAACCCTGCCGTCTTTTACAAGAAAAAAGGAATCTATAGCGTAAAATTGACGGTTAAAAATACCAATGGAGAAAATGAATTGTTGAAACTAGCTTATATTAAGGTCATATCTTCTGTGCTTTGTCCTGAAAATACTTTTTCAAAAACTGAAGAATCCGGAGAAGTTTTAACAAATCCAATCAAAAAAATGGCATCAGGCCCGCAGATTTATCCAAATCCGGTACGTGATGTACTTCATATCCATGGCAATAGTCTATCAAACGAAGTTCAGATAAGTATTTATGATATAGTTGGACGTGATGTTTTTCAGGAATCAGTTTATACAGTAAATGGCGTGTATCATAAAGAAATAAATTTAGAAAAATATTTTGCAGGTACTTATTTAATTCATTTAAAAAGTAACAGCGATAATATAACGAAAACCATATTCATATCAAAATAGCATCACCGGCTTAGCTACAAAAGCCCTGTATCATTTCAACTGTGATATGGGTGGTGAAAAGGATTCAAAGACAGTAGTCATTCAGAAATGAATGATGTATTGTACATTTATTTTTAAAACGTAAGACCAGATATTAATTCGCTAGTCTTTGAGAGATTAGCATTTTATCAGGACAGAAAAAATGAGAATTCTTAAATATCTATTCCTTCTAAGCAGTTTCATTTCCACTGATTTAACTGGTCAATGGTGTTGTCTGGATTCTGTTTTTCAAATAAAAGATTTCTCTACAGTCAACCTAAGGTTACTCATTGGGGGGGCAACCAATAATAATCTTTCCTCTCCGGGTCAGGGTGTCTGTGGCGTAAAAATAAAATTTGAACATAAATTTATTGGCGACCTGACCATGGAACTGATATCACCGGGAGGGCAACGTGTAAAGCTTATCGGTCCTGTAGGAAATTCCGGAAATAGTGATTTTTCAAAGTGGTTTGTTACATTCAGAAGATGTCAGGATACGGTTAATCCGGATGCCGGATTTAAACCCGTCTGGGATAATATCCAATCCTGGGGCATCCTGGGAAAATTTTATAGCGGTACGTATAAACCCAACATGGGTTGTCTGGAAGATTTTAATATGGGTACTGTAAATGGAACCTGGACATTATCCGTAAAAGATGATGAGCGATTTTATGAAGGAAAAATTGAAAGTTTTTGTCTTCTTTTTTGCGATCCTTCGGGCATAAATTGTCAGGATTGTAGTCCAAATGGGGGTGTTTTTAATCAAACAAATATTACAGCTTGTCAAGATGACTTGCTGCTTATCGATTTGGCGCAAATCCAATTTCCAGTTTTTATTCCAGATCAGGTCACTTATTCTTATAAATATATCGTATCGACGAATGATACCATTTTGGATTATCTTGATACACCTGATCTGCGTTCTTATCCGGCCGGAGATTATTTAATTTGCGGGATATCATTTTTGCGATCCGATAGCTTAAAACTACCACTAAAAGGCAGCTTGTTTAGTGCTTTTAAAAATGATCTGGTGGCAAATATCAATGGTTTTTGTGCCGAACTTTCAAAAAATTGTGTCCATCTTAAAATTAATCCTGCTTATAATGGTCAGATCATAAAACGATCGATTTGTCATGGCGACAGCATTCTGATTGATGGACAATGGTTAACGACATCCGGTAATTATCCTGTTAATGATCAGACTAGCCTCAATTGTGATTCTAATATTATTGTAAGACTGGATGTAATTAATTTTGATATCCTGGCCAATGCTTTTGATACCCTGGATTGTTTTACTAAAAGTATTCATCTTGATATCAGTCGTTCAAATTATAGTTCCGGAACGTTGGTTCAGTGGTCAACTCAAGATGGCCGAATTATTGATTTGTCAAATCCATTTATTCCTGAAGTTGATCAACCGGGTCTATATAAAGTGGTCTTTTCTAATGAAAATTGCAGGGATTCTTCAATCTTTCAAATAATTAAAAAAGATGATTTGCCCAAAATTCAGCTAGTTTCAGATACTCTTAACTGTTTAAAAAATACAGTGGATATACATGTCCGTTCCGATGCCATTAATCCTTTGTTTAAATGGTCAGATGGACGCATAGACCTGGGTGTTGATTCTATTTTAAAAGTAAGTAATCCGGGATTATATTGGGTGTCAGTAACGGATATATCCGGTTGCACTCATATGGATTCTGTCTATATTGAAATTGACACAGCCAAAGCAATCATCGATCTGTTTGCAGAAGAAATTTCTTGCCGTAATCCACAGGCAACTATTTATTTTCATTCAAATTTAAATCGGATCGACCATAGTTGGAGTGGACCCAATATGTTTTCCAGCAAACTCGATTCTGCAATTGTAAGTGCGTCTGGCCTGTATTATGTAGCACTACAATCTCAAAATGGATGTTGGAGTTTTGACAGTGTGTATGTGCAATCCAAAATCCGGATTCCGGATTTCTGGATCATTGGAGATACCATGTTAAATTGTGCCAATCACAAAAGTATCATGTTGAATGCCAATACACAATTTGTTTTGGATAGTATTGTTTATACCGGGCCCTCGGGCTTTTACAGTAACAAACAGGATCCTGTCATAACAAGTCCCGGTTTATACAAAGTGGTCTTATACGATACAGCCGGGTGCAAACTGGATACCTTTTTTCAAATTGGAATTGACACAGCCACTGCTAAATTTCAACTGCAAGGGTCTGTGCTGGACTGTATAAACGACAGCGTGCAACTCAAAATTAATTACTTATCTGCAGATACGGGGATTGCTATAAGCTGGACAGGTCCAAGTCGATTTTCATCAACCATGAGCCATCCTTTTGTAAGAGAAGTTGGATTGTATACTGTTGAAATTACCAGTCCAAACGGTTGTATTGCTACTGATACAATCACAATCCACCAGGATAATACGAAACCACTAATTACATTCTTTGCCAAAACATTGGATTGCAATAATTCTGAAATTACAATTCAAACTACGGTGACAGATGCCATCCGGTATCAATGGTCTGGTCCGAATGGTTTTTTGTCTGTATTGGAAGATCCGGTAGTTCAGGATTCCGGATTGTACAAATTGTTGGTGACTGCTTCAAATGGCTGTACGTCTGAAAAATCAATTTTCGTATCGACAGATAGATCCTTACCCATAGATTCATTATCTGCCGGTATCATTACCTGCAATCAGATGGTCGTTCCCCTGATTCTTCATGCTCGCTCCATACTTGATACAATCGAATGGAATGGACCTTTATCATTTACTTCTGCCAAGGATACAAATTGGATAGACCATCCGGGAAACTATTTTGTTTTAGTAAGAGGTAAAAATGGTTGTGTTGATTCAGCATCCATTTCAGTATTTATCGATACGAGTAAGCCGCAATTTCAAATTCTGGCAGATACCTTGGATTGTAGTCAGACTTTTGCGAATATCCGCATAATTGCCATGGATTCAACGTATACTTATTTATGGATTTCACCTGCCAAGGATTCTATGCAAACGAAAGATATTTCAGTTCAGAACCCGGGCAATTATAGGGCAATAGTTACCTCTCTTAATGGCTGTCAGAAGTCAGATTCAATTCAAATTATCGATAGGCGCAACCTGCCAAAATATGATCTGGTACTAGATAGTATAACATGTTTTGATTCTATTGCAGACATACAGATAAAATCCTTATCCGGAAATTTACGCATTCAATGGACAGGTCCTAACAATTATACCTCAGCAGATTCCATTGTTCAGCTTAGAGATTCAGGTTGGTATAATTTCATTTTGAAAAACGACTTCGACTGTCAGATTTTAGATTCGTTCTATTTAAACGCCTTTCTAACAAAACCTGTCGTACAATATTCAAATCCTGTTTTTGATTGTAGCAAAAATATGGATCCCAAATTGAGTTCCTATTTTATTGATTCATTAATAGACTTTGAATGGATTATTCCAAATGGTACCCGGGTCAAAACAAGAAACCTGGTATCACCGGAAGCGGGTTGGTACCAATTTATAGGAGTCAATCAATATGGCTGCCAGGTTCAGGATTCATTGTTGGTGCATTATGATACGATGAAACCTGTGATTCTTACTATTTTAATGGATACATTGAATTGTCTTAGGACTCAGGTAGTGCCTTTAGTTGAATCAAATCCTGTAAACATTATGTACAGTTGGAATGGACCGATGTCTTTCTCTTCCAATCTATCTAATCCAATACTTAAAACTGCCGGTATATACACACTTACGATCAGGACTTCAAATTTTTGTACAAAGGATACGTTGATTCAACTTGTGATTGATTCTATTTCACCACGTGTGATGACTCAGAATACAGAAGTTAATTGTAAAGAAGATAGTGTTGATTTAATATTTACATCTGTCGATTTGATAAAATCCGTTTTTTGGCAAAATTCAAAAGGTGAACTTTTAACAGGTATTTCACCAACCGTTGTAGATTCAGGGTGGTACACAATTGTAACAGTTGGACGAAATGAATGTCTGAGTTTGGATTCTGTCTATGTGGGATACGACAAAACACCACCCGTGATTTTATTAAGCGACGGACAAATTCCCTGTGACCCAGATTCTGTAAGAATTAATAACTATTCTAATGAGCCCGGGGTAACGTATACATGGACGGGTCCTAACATGTTTAACAGTAACCAAAAGAGTCCGTTTGTAAGAGACACCGGAACCTATATCGTAATTGCAACAGCTGCAAATTATTGTAAAAGTAAGGATTCACTTAACATACGCCCAAGTTTTAGTAAGCTGCAGCTTGAAGTGCACGGCGACACGTTGAATTGTATTGATTCTGTAGGAGAACTCAGAATGACATCCGGAACCACGCTGCTTAAATTTCTTTGGTCAGGTCCAGGACTTCTCGATAGTATTAATTTTTCTCCGAGGGTATCTCAAAGTGGAATTTATAAATTATCCATTGTGGATATTCATAATTGTAAAAAAGATACATTTGTCAATGTAATAGCCGATACGCTCAAGCCTTCAATACAAATAAATACACTCGATACGTTGATTTGTGAACGCAATGAAGCCGAATTGTTTAATCTTTTTTTGTGTTCATCCTGTAATTACCAATGGTCTCATTCCGGTGGAAGCATTTTGAGTGACCGCAATATGGATACTATAAAGATCAAAGGTCCCGGTGTTTATACATTGAAAGTGGAGGATTTGACAAATGGTTGTTTTGCTAGTCAAGACTATCCGGTGGTAGAAATAAAACCGGATCTGAATCAATTAATCATTGAAACAGAGGATCCAAATTGTTTTGGATATGCTGATGGAAGCTTTGTTATTCAATCAATTCAGGGAGGTCATTACCCTTATCTGTTTTCTTTGGACGGAATTAATTTTAGCGACATTTATAATTTTAATAATAAAGCAAGTGGAATTTATAGAGTATTCATAAAAGACAGCTACGGTTGTCGGTATGATACAATAATCAAATTAACGGATCCGCCTGAGTTACAAGTAAGCTTAGGCAATGACACTACAATACGATTGGGTCAATCGGTTTCTATTTTGCCAAAAGTAAATACCAGCCCTGCAAGTATTCAACAGATTTTTTGGAATCCTGAAGATGATTTGGATTGTACAAATTGTTTCAATGTAACAGCGCATCCAAAAAACCAAACCAGGTATTTATTGACTATTGTAGATGAAAATGGATGTGAAGCTTCTGATGATATTGTAATTTATATAGTTGACAAACCCAATATTTATATTCCCAACGCATTTACTCCAAACCAGGATCAAATAAATGATTACCTGATCGCGGTTTCTCCGGATGAGATTGTTGATGTTGAGTTTTTCAGAGTTTTTGACCGCTGGGGTAATTTGCTGTATTCCAATCAGGATTTTGAATTAACTGATCAGACACTATTATGGGATGGCAGAAGCCATGGCCAGGTCTTAAATCCCGGAGTTTATATTTATCAGATTGGAGTTAATCTGATAAATGGAAAGCAATACTTTCAATCCGGAGAGATTAATCTAATCCGCTAATCATTGGAAAGCTCCTGAAAAAGCACTATCTTTATCTGAATACGGCTATTTTTCATCAAATTACAAAATAAATCAGTTTTTTTTAGTTGAAAAGAAGCGAAAAGAGGGGAAGAGGTGTCTTATAGCTGTCAGGGATTATTGAAAAAATGGTTTGGTAATTATTATTCAATAAACAGATAGAAAGCCATTCAGTAAGGCTTGTAAAAATTAGCGGTACAATTTTTGAAAGAATTCCTGATTAAAGCAAAAATAAATTAAACGAATCTATAAAAATTCCTTAATTTTATTTCGCTTTAAGGAGCTAATATAGTATTTATTTATAATATTTAAGATAAACATTCACAATATGTATCGAATTTTACTTACTTACTTATGTTTTATTTTTTTGACACCCGGCTCTATGCTGAACAGTCAATGTACACCTCCGATGGCAGAGACCTGCGAAGAATCTTCCGTTCTTTGTTCCCTGGATGAGGTAAATGGTTACGCTTGTAATAACCCAAGTACGATTGCAAGTCCTTGTTCGCCTCTGTGTTCTCAGGGTGGAGTAGGGCATAATACCAGTTGGTGGGCCTTCGTATCTCAGGGAGGAACAGCCACCTTAACTTTAACTGTTGGAACATGTACATCTTCTCAGGGATTACAATATGGAATTTGGGGAGATTGCAATTGTGGTCAGGAAATACTTTGTCGTTCAATTCCATGTATTCCACCAAATTCTACTTCTACATCTACGATAAGCTTATTGCCTTGTAAAACCTATTATTTATGGGTTGACGGTTGTAGTGGTGACATTTGTGATTTTACGCTCAATGTATCGGGATCTGGTGGAGGTCCTCCTACATTATCGCCTCTGGGATTTATTAATAATATCGCTAGTAAAATTATCCAGCCCGTTTGCGTTGGCGCTTGTAACGTACGATTTTTTGTTAATCCTCAGCCAGGTGGTTGTGCTCCAACATATGTTTGGACATTGGACGGTGATGAGGTGGGTGGAAATAGTGAAGAGGTTCGTTTGGATTTTCCCAATGAAGGTGATTTTGTATTATGTGTAACAGCTTATATTGGTAATCCTCAGAGTGGGTCCATCTGTTCTCAGGAAGGTCCGCAATGTGCGACTATTAAAGTGCGACCTATAGCTGATAAACCCGGGAAACCTCGTGTTATCTGTTGGGAAGCTGCCAATCCAGGTGGATATAAATGGCACTCTCAGCGAGTTACAATGTCTGGTACATACAGACAGCAATTTACAGATGCCAATTGTTGCAAATTTGACTCTATTGTTGATTTTACTGTTTTGGATGTGCCTCCCAAACCACCTGTATATTACATAACCTGTGATAATGAACCCTTTATAGATGCTCTTGGCCGTGCTCACATTCCTTGTAAAAATCAGTTTGAAATCGGTCTACCTAAAAGTACAGATCCTTATAAATGTGATAGTGCTATTATTTTAACAGCCATAAAAGTTGATTTTACACCGCGTTTCAGAACTCAGTGTTTTGGAGGTATGGTCGAAATTTCTCCGAATATCAGCATTCTGCAACCCTGTAGTGTGGGTGAAACTTATCAGTTTGAATATCGCTGGTATAAAAAGAACGACCCTCAAAAAAGAACAATTAGTACAGACGAAAGAATTATGGTAGATGCCGTAAGTGAAGACTATTGCGTCGAAGTAAACGTACGGGTTGAATTGGTGACTGAATTTGCACTTTGTGCAAAAACCTTCTGCGAAAACTTCAATGAGGGGGATCTCGCTCCAAAATGCTTCCCTCTGGCTGGAGACCAAATTCTTTGTATCGGTAAAAATGGTAGCTATTGGATAGATACATTTATAACTCAAAAAGTAAACTTCTATACCTGGACAATTGATGGAGGATCTGTGATAACTAAACCAGACTCTTCGGGTGTACAAGTAAAATGGGTATTACCTCCGGGTGATACAGGTACCGTTTGTGTATTCTATGACACAGATTGCGGAAGATCCTGTGAAAAATGTATTAAAGTAGCTATCAGACCAACTCCAGCTCCTAATGCTGGACCAAATGATAGTATTTGTGATTTGGCAAATCAGTTTCAAGGGACTAAAGATGCTGGTGGTAAGTGGACTCAGATTCTCGGTCCTGGCAACTCAACTATAGCAGATACCACCGATCCAACATCCAGGGTAAGCGTCGATAAACATGGTATGTACCGCTATGTCTACAGCGAATCTCGCCTGGGTTGTGATGGTTCTGATACAGTTGATTTATTCTTTAACTCCAATCCGGATTCATCTGGTCTGACCTATATTTGTAATGTTAAACAAACACAATATAAACTTCGGTTTTTAGTTACAGGTGGCACTCCTCCTTATACCGTTGTTCAAGGTAACGGAACCATAGATGCGAATAATTATTATAATTCCAATTTTTATGATAACCTGACTACCTATACGATTGTGGTCAGAGACGTCATGGGATGTCTTCTCAGTTTTAACTTCAATTACGAATGCAGGTGTACTAATTCTGTAGGGATACTCGGCGTAAACCGCGAAAATAAATGCGAGGATCAAAGCTTTACTTTGGTATATGATCCGACTTTCCAGAATTTGGATCCTAATGATACAGTAATCTACGTTGTTACTACTGATCCGGATCCAGATTTAGCGGCTGGAGGTCAGTTTATCAAAATACTTCCTTCGCTGACTGTGCTGTATGACGCAAGTTATCTGAATTTTAATCAGACGTATTACATATTTGTTTTGGTTGGTAAAAAAGATGGCAAAGGAGGTATTGATTTTACGGCAGGCTGTGTCCAGCCAAATGGTCCCAAACCTTTTACTTTCTATAAAAATCCATCACCTGATGCAGGTACGGATGACGCTATCTGCGGTACTGATTACGACCTGAAAGGTATCCGGAGTATTAATGGCACTACCTTAAAATGGAAAGTCATTTCAGGCGGTAGCGCCAGCTTTTCTGATGATGCTTCACCAAATACAACAGTAAGTACTAATGGACAATTTGGTACCTATGTCTTTGAATTAAGCGAAGACAATAATAATCTTTGTGATGCTGCTGACCGGGTAACCATTACATTCAACCCATCTCCTTTCCTGGCTGTCGATCAAAAATTCTGTTTGGAATATATTCCTCCCTATCCTTATAACGCCACAGTGCAAATAACGAATGGAAAACCACCATTTACCATTGTGCAAGGTGGAGGTACCATAAATGGCAATATTTATACTACAGATACACTTCCGAGTTTAGCTCAATTTACAGTTGAAATCCGGGATGCCAATGGTTGTGTTTCAAACCTGATTATCGATGACTATAATTGTGATTGTGGCAAAATTGATGCCGGTGAACTCGATACGATCTTAACAGAATTATGTATCGACCAGTGCGTTACTATAAAAAATCTCATTGGCGAGATTACAGATCCTGAAGATGTGGTTATGTATATTTTACATCAGTCTTCCTGGAATGAAACAAATCCCTTATTTCCTAAATTGGATACGTTCTATTCCATCAATGACCTGGTCTGCTTCGATCCATTAAAGATGGTTCCCGGCAGTAAGACATATTATATTACCAGAGTAGTAGGAGATGATAAAAATTTTGATGGAATCGTAGATTTTGGTGACCCTTGTATACGGGTAACCAGAAATCAACCCATCAAATGGTACAGATACCCTGTACCTGATGCCGGACCAAAGGATAGTATTTGTTTCTATGACTATCAGTTGAATGGTACCACTAATACAGGTACACCAACATGGAGATTTATTTCCGGAAGTGGAACTGCCACCGTTAGCGATTCAACTATTGTCAATCCAAATGTAACAGTATCAGGTAAAGGAAATTATCGTTTCGAATTAACTGAAAACTTTAAAAACTGTATTTCAAAAGATACTGTAACAATTACCTTCTGGGATTCTCCAAACTTTATCGATGTTCCTCCTCCATATGAATGTGATAATACCGCTGAGTATTACCGGGTTACTATAGACGGTGAAAATGGTGACCGGCCAAGCTGGTTTGTTTCAGGTGTATCAATTCCAAGCGGAACATTAAGTGGTAGCTTTATCGGAGGCAATACCTGGCGCACAGACTGGATACCCAATAATGATGTTTATAGATTAATTATAGACGATGGACATTATTGCCGTCCGGATACTGTTAGCAATACTTATGAATGTCCATGTATCAATAATATAGGCAACTTAGATAAAAAACATATTATTCTTTGTAAAGACGGTATCGCTCAGGCTAAATACGATGCAATCAGCGGAACACCGGATGGAAATGATGTGGTTCGTTTTGTATTGTATGATGGTAATCAAAACGATCCAAAAGCAGGAAATCATTTAGCCTTTAATTCTACTGGAACATTTACATTTATTAATGGTATGCAATTAGGTAAAACTTATTACATAGCTGTATTTATGGGTAATGTTGATCCAGCCACAGGCAATGTATTATTCGGAGATCGTTGTCTCAAATTTGATGTAGTCCCGGTTACCTGGTACGAATATCCAAAAGCCGTTATCGGTGGTACAAACAGATTGACCTGCGCCATAACTTCGATTACTTTGGATGGAAGTGCATCCACCAGTGGTTCTGGTACGCCTTTGCGTTTTGCCTGGAGTGGCGGCACCATTAGCGGTCCTACCAATGGCAGTACAGCAGTGATTACCGCGCCGGGTACCTATAAATTATTTGTGACCGATACAGTATCAAAATGTACTCATGAGATTACTTATGATGTTACGATTGATGTTACTAAACCTACAGTAGGTATTTTGCAACCTGAAGAACTTACATGTGACCGTACTACAGTATTGTTGGATGGTACTTCGTCATCTCAGGGATCAAAGTACTCCATACGTTGGACTGGTCCGGGAAATATAACCAATGGGGGATCGTATGCTCCGAACGTGGATGCTACAGGACTATATACACTGATTGTTACTAACACAGATAATGGTTGTGTCGATTCATTCTCAAGAAATGTTACTTCAGATTTAAGAAAACCTGTTCCGGCGATTCAGCAAATTGGTCAATTAACCTGTACAGTAAAACAAGTTCAATTGGATGCAGCCGGATCAACGGGTCAGTCTGGTACGGTTGGTAATTTTGTATGGACATCAGCCAATGGTAATATCGTGTCCGGTTTGGGCACATCCAGAGTAACTATTGACAAAGCTGGTACCTATCGCGTCGAAGTCAGAGATCAGAAAAACGGATGTAAGGAATTTACAGATATCGTCGTAGTTGAAATTGGTAACCCATTTGCCGGTATGAATGTGAATGCGGTTAATCCTTTATGTTTTGGCGAACGGAACGGAACGATTGATATAACGGGTGTTATTGCTAACGGTCCAGCAAACGGCCTTCAATATTCATTCAACAACGGCGCATTTTTAAATACAACCAGGTTTTCTAATTTAAGTCAGGGAACCTACAGACTTAAAGTAAAGGATATCAATGGATGCGAACACGATACAATTGTCAGCCTTATAGAGCCTGGTAAACTGGGTATGCAGGTTATTAAATCAATTGTTGTGGATCAGGATGCTTTGGTTAAATTAGATAGTATGCTGCTTAATATTTCCGGCGGTACTGTAAGCTATCGCGATACAGCCTGGTGGAATACAAATCAGAATATTGACTGGGAACCTAAATTACATTATCTGGCCGATACTACCAGAGATTTTATAATTACCGTAACTGATGCTGCTGGCTGTAAAATTGAAGAAAGAGTTAAAGTAATTGTTAGAATTATTAAAGATGTGTGGTGGCCGACAGCCTTCTCTCCAAATGGTGATGGAGCCAATGAACTTTGGAACCTGAAAGGTAAGAGAGTCCGGAATATCAGAACCTTAAATATCTACGATCGTTGGGGAGAAATGGTCTACGCTGCTCAGAATATTAAAGATGGTAATCTGGATAGTAATGTGGGCTGGAAAGGATTCTTCAAAGGCCAAAAAGCCTTACCGGGTGTTTACGTATTCTATGCAGAAATTGAATACGTCGGATCAGAAGGATTTGATAAATATAAAGGTGAGTTTACACTGATCAGATAAGTTTAGAAAATTAATTAATTGAAAAAAAGTAAAAAGACCATCCGGATTTCCGGATGGTCTTTTTACTTAAAAGATCATTTAAACGGCATTTAGCTTAATAACATTTTTTGCTTTATTACTGCAATGGCGATTAATTTTTGTTCATCCCGGCTTAGCCTGCTGTTGTCAATGAGATATGCTTCCGGGCATTGAATCAACGGACTATCAGACCTTGTAGAATCGATAAGATCCCTTTTTAAAAGATTAGCCTTTATATCTTCTTTTTGTACCAGAAGTCCTTTGGATGTTAATTCATCAAATCGTCGTTGTGTACGAGTCTCAATATCAGCTGTAACAAAAAATTTCACATCGGCATTTGGGAATACCACAGATCCTATATCCCGGCCGTCCATCACCACGGATTTATTCAAAGCTATATCCCGCTGTAATTGTACAAGTCTTTTTCTGACAACCGACATTGCAGCGACATAGCTGACAGATTCGGATACTAAGGGCGACCTGATCAATTCAGTAACATCCTGATTATTCAGATATAATTTTGATGATGTGCTTTCTGGAAAATGGATGTGAATGTGATTAAGTTGAATAGCTATTTCTTCAGGATCAGAAAAATCAATTGATTTACTTAGAAAGTACCACGTGACCGCTCTGTACATGGCGCCGGAATCGATATAAGTAAAGTTAAATTCCCGGGCCAAATCTTTCGCCAGGGTGCTTTTACCACAAGCTGAATGTCCATCAATGGCTATAATCATGATCGGTCATAAAGTAAATAAAAAATCCTGTCGTTCGACAGGATTTATTTGTATTAGTATTCATCTTCGTTAAATAGGAAGTCATCCTTTCTGGGATAATCCGGCCAGATATCTTCCATGCTTTCATAAATTTCTTCATCATCCTCAAGCTCCTGAAGATTTTCAAGTACCTCCAGGGGAGCTCCTGAACGTATGGCGAAATCAATCAATTCGTCTCTTGTCGCCGGCCATGGAGCTTCTTCAAGATGATGAGCCAATTCTAAGGTCCAGTACATAAAATTAAGTTTATTTTTTTTGTTGAGATAATGGAATTATTAATTAATCAATTTTGTAAAAAGTTCCAGGTTAAACTATTTAAATGATCAGCATGCTGTCACCATAACTGTAAAAACGATATTTTTCTTTAATTGCAATATCATAAGCTTCAGATAACAACTCATGGCCTGTAAATGCAGAAACCATAATTAAGAGGCTGGATTTTGGCAAGTGAAAATTGGTCACCAACATATTGGCTATCCTAAAATCATACGGCGGATAAATGAAGAGATTAGTCCAGCCATCCGCAGGCTTTAAGTATTTGGATGCCGAAACTGAAGATTCCAAAGCACGCATGGTCGTCGTACCAATGGCAATAATATTATTACCCGCATCTTTTGTCGAATTGACCAAATCAGCTGTAGATTCTGTAATCTTAAAGTATTCAGCCTCCATTTTATGCTTAGACAAATCTTCAACATCAATGGTCCTGAATGTTCCCAATCCAACATGAAGTGTAATCTCTCCAAAATTTACACCTTTAATCTGCAACATTTTATACAATTCTCGGCTCATATGGAGTCCGGCTGTTGGAGCTGCTACAGCACCTACTTCTTTAGCATATATCGTCTGATAACGTTCTTCGTCATTAGGTTCTATTGATCGGGTGATATATTTAGGGAGCGGTGTTTGTCCAAGTGTCTTCAAGGCAGCCTGAAATGCATCTGAATCTCCATCAAATAAAAACCGGATGGTCCTGCCACGGGAGGTGGTGTTGTCAACTACCTCCGCTACCAGAACTTCTTTTCCATTTTTATCATAAAAATAAAGTTTGTTACCAACGCGGATTTTACGGGCTGGATCCACGAGAACATCCCAAAGCCTGACTTCTTTATTTAACTCTCTTAATAAAAATACTTCAATTTTGGCGCCTGTTTTTTCCTTTCTTCCAAACATTTTAGCCGGAAACACTTTTGTATTATTTACAATCATAGCATCCTTGTCCTGCACATATTCAAGAATATCTTTAAATTGTTTGTGTTCGATTTTTCCCGAACTTCTGTGTATTACAAGCATTCTTGCATCTGATCGCTCCTCCACAGGATGTTGGGCGATTAAATTTTTAGGTAGGTTAAAAGTAAACTGGGATAATTTGGTGCGCATAGGCTCTTTTTAAATTTGGGGCAAAAATAGGACTTCAGGTATAGGAAAATCAAGTATTTTGACAAATAATTCAATGAATTTTAGCTCATAATGTTGTTTAATCATATAGAATTTTTCGAGATTCATCGAAATTATCCATAAGTAGGCATAAAACCGGCTTATTTTTGAATTTAAATTCAGGATTTTGATAGTTTTCCGAATACTTCATGACAGCTTCAGACAAGCATTACAGCAGTTAACCAAAAATAAACTTAGAAGCTTTTTAACCCTTCTAGGGATCAGCATTGGAATTTTCTGTGTCATTGCTGTTTTGTCTTCCGTGGATTCACTTCAGGATAATATCGTTCAAAGTTTTGAAAAACTAGGAAATGATGTAATATATATCGATAAATTTCCCTGGACGGAAGATCCCGGACCTGGTTTTTGGAAATATGCTGCCAGACCCGCACCGGATATTGACGACTTAAAAGCCATCCAAACCAAATCAAAACTTAGTCAGTTTGCATCTTTAACTGTTTTTATACCGGGCCGCACGATTAAATACAGGGATCAATACGTAGAAGGTGCTTATATGGCAGGTATCACGGATGATTATGAGCACATCATTAAAATGGACATTGAGGAAGGTGCATATTTCAATAGTCGTGATTTTCATATTGGCAGCAATCAAGCCATTTTAGGGAATCAACTTGCCGAAGCACTCTTTCCACAAGGCAATGGGGTAGGGAAAGAAATCAAGTTATTTGGTCAGTACTTCCGGGTTAGTGGTATATTAAAAAAGGAAGGAAAATCCATACTGGATATTATGCCAAATGATGAAGCCGTGTTTATACCTTATAATACAGCACGAAAATTGATTAGTATTAATGCCAATTCTAACTGGGGTACTTTGGTCAATGTAAAAGCAAATAAAGGGGTTGATCTCGACGAACTAAAACTCGAAATTGCCAGTATTCTGAGACCCGTACGAGGTTTAAAGCCCAGAGAAAAAAATAATTTTGAGGTTAATGAGCTTACCATGTTGACCAATATTGTGGATGGGGTCTTTGGAGTCATCAATTTTGCCGGATTTATTATTGGATTATTTGCTATGCTTGTAGGTGCATTCGGGGTTGCCAACATTATGTTTGTTTCAGTAAAAGAACGAACTAATCTGATTGGAATAAAAATGGCAATCGGCGCAAAACGATATTTTATCCTACTCGAGTATTTACTTGAAGCAATTATTTTGTGTACCGTTGGTGGAATTATCGGCTTGATTCTCGTTTGGTTTGTATTGTCGATTGCATCCAGATTAATGGATTTTCCGATCTATATGGCTCTTAATAATATTGTTTTTGGACTCTTACTTTCCATCATTATAGGAATTGTAGCCGGAATTGTGCCAGCCATATTGGCTTCTCGTATGGATCCTGTGGAAGCTATTAGAAAATAGCAATCAGTATTTATTAAACCGTATCAAAAAACCTTGGGAACTGATTATTTTTGAACCTTTTCAACCAAAGACTTAAAGGAACCGGCGTTATTTAAAGCTAAATCAGCAAGTACTTTCCGGTTTAAGTCAATATTGTTAGTGGCTAAAAGGTGAATAAATTTTGAATACGAAAGCCCCATTGGACGTACAGCCGCATTAATTCTGGCGATCCATAATCTTCTGAAAGCTCTTTTCTTTTCACGGCGATGTCTGAAGGCATATTTCATCGCGCGTTCTACCGCATTTTTGGCTACGGTATACACCTTAGAACGTCCACCAAAATAACCTCTGGCGGCTTTCATTATTTTTTTTCTTCTTTTTCGGGATGCAACTGCATTTACTGAACGTGGCATAAACTATTGTTTTTTCAAGGGACTTTTTACAGTACTTAACCTTGGTATTATAAATGATTGTATTAAAAAATACCCAAAAGTGCTTTCATACGCTTTTCTTCACTTTTGTGAACAGTAGTGGCATTGGCGTGTTTGCGCTTGGATTTTTTCGATTTATTTCTCATCAAGTGGGAGGTATTGGCCTGAAAACGCTTTACTTTCTTTCTGGCGGTCAAACGCATTCTTTTTTTAGCTCCCGAGTGGGTCTTCACCTTAGGCATGACAATAACTATATTTAGGTCCGGTAATTCGGACTGCAAAGGTATAAAAATGAAGGATATTTGGTAAAATTAATTACTTTTTTTCTTTGGAGTCAGGATAACATGCATCCTTTTGCCCTCCAGCCGGGGTAGCTCTTCTGCAACACCATAGGGTTCCAATTCTTTGATAAATCTCAATAAAATCAACTCCCCGCGATCTTTAAAAACAATGGCTCTGCCTCTGAATTGCACATAAGCCTTGACTTTTGCCCCTTCTTCAAGAAATTTTACAGCATGTTTCATTTTAAAATCAAAATCATGGTCATCTGTATGAGGCCCAAAACGAATTTCTTTTAAGATGGTTTTAGCAGTCTTGGCCTTGATTTCTTTGTCTTTTTTACGTTTGAGGTAAATAAATTTCTTGAAATCAATGATCTTGCAAACGGGTGGATCTGCATTTGGCGTGATCTCTACCAAATCCATACCGAGCTCTGATGCCCATTTAATGGCCAAATCTGTATAATAAATTCCGGATTCTATTTCTTTTCCGGCAACAGTACTAATGTCTTCAAAATTATCGCCCACCAGTCTCACCTGGCTGTTGCGAATGCTCTCATTAATACGAAATTGACTTTTGAGTTCATCTATCTTATTGATAGGGAATCTTCGTTGATTCAAATGTGTAATTTTAATTTAAGAACGCAAATATAGTAATAACCATAATATCTGGGTCATCTTCAAGATTTCTTCAGAGAACTGGTTTTAGTGGCATATTGTATCACAATATTCTCCTTTTCTTTATCCAGTGAGGCTTTTAATTTGGCACCGGAATCAGGACTTTCGCTTAGAATAAATTCAGCCAGCGGGTCTTCAAGATATTTTTGTACTGCCCGATGTAAGGGTCTGGCTCCAAACTGCGGGTCAAATCCTTTTTCCGCTAAAAAGGCGATGGCATCATCTGTTAAGCTCAGCTGATAGCCCATTTGATCAATTCTATTTAAAAGTTTTTGAATCACGATCAATATAATTTGCTCCATCTGAGCTTTATCTAATCCATTGAAAATCAATACATCATCAATCCTGTTTAAAAATTCCGGTGAAAATGTCTTTTTAAGAGCATTCCGTATAATGGTTTTAGTATTCTCATCCTGATTTTCAATTCGGGTCTGTGTAGCAAATCCAACGCCGTGGCCAAAATCTTTTAATTGCCTGACACCAATATTGGAAGTCATGATGATGATTGTATTTTTAAAATCTACTTTTCGACCTAATCCATCTGTCAGTAATCCTTCATCCAGGACTTGTAATAATATATTATAGACATCTGGGTGAGCTTTTTCAATTTCATCCAATAAAACAACAGAATAGGGCTTTCTTCTGACTTTTTCTGTTAATTGTCCACCTTCTTCATAACCAACATACCCCGGAGGAGCTCCAATCAACCTGGAAACAGTAAATTTTTCCATGTACTCACTCATATCTAATCGAATCAAAGCATCTTCTGAGTCAAACAAAAACCGGGCGATGCCTTTTGCTAATTCTGTTTTTCCGACTCCCGTTGGTCCTAAGAAAATAAATGAGCCAATGGGCTTTTTAGGATCTTTAAGTCCAACGCGGTTGCGTTGTATTGCTTTACATATTTTATTAATTGCCTCATCTTGTCCTATGATGGTCTTTTTAATTTCATCCGCCATATTGACAAGCTTTTTGCTTTCAGATAAAGCTACTTTTTTTACAGGAATGCCCGTCATCATCGAAACAACTTCCGCAATATCATCTTCAGTAACCGGATATCGCCGGGTTTTAGCTTCTGCTTCCCATTCGATTTTAGATTGTTCCAGTTTTTTCATCAATTTCGATTCAAGATCTCTTAAATCAGCAGCTTTTTCATATTGCTGACTTTTAACAGCCGTATTTTTTTGTTCCTTGATATGATCTATCTGTTGTTCAATTTCTTCGACATGCTTTGGTACATGAATATTTTTTAAATGTACTCTGGCACCAACTTCATCGATGACATCGATTGCTTTGTCTGGTAAAAACCGATCAGTTATGTAGCGATCACTTAATTTAACACAACTGTTAATTGCATCATCTGAATAGCTTACTGAATGATAATCTTCATATTTGGATTTGATGTTATTTAAAATCTGAATAGTTTCATCGGTAGTTGGAGGATCAATCATGACCTTTTGAAACCTGCGATCCAAGGCACCATCTTTTTCTATATGTTGTCTGTATTCATCCAGTGTGGAAGCGCCGATGCATTGTAGTTCGCCACGAGCTAAAGCAGGCTTAAAAATATTGGAAGCATCCAGTGACCCAGTAGCTCCACCGGCACCGATGATCGTGTGAATTTCGTCTATGAATAAAATGACATCTCTTGATTTTTCAAGTTCGCTCATTATGGCTTTGATCCGTTCTTCAAACTGCCCCCTGTATTTGGTACCAGCTACCAAGGCCGCCAAATCCAACATTACGATGCGTTTATTAAATAAGGTCCTGGAAACTTTCTTCTGAATGATTCTTAAGGCAAGTCCCTCTACAATAGCAGTTTTTCCAACGCCAGGCTCTCCAATTAAAATAGGATTGTTTTTCTTTCTTCTGGAAAGAATCTGAGAAACTCTCTCGATTTCGCGTTCTCTTCCGATAATGGGGTCGAGTTTTCCTTCTTCAGCTAATCTGGAAACATCCCGTCCGTAATTATCCAAAACCGGGGTCATGGATTTGTTGCTGGACTTTCTGGAATAAGTGCCTTGACTAGGTTCATCTTCATACGGATCAGAGTCTTGTGCTGCACCCAGTGGCAGATCATCAAATTCAGGGTCCTGAATTTTTTGTTCGGCCATATATTCCAGTTCCGAACGATAGGCCTCATAATCTACATTAAACTGTTCTAATATCTGAGATGCCAGATTATCATGGTGTTTTAACAAAGACAAAACCAAATGCTCCGGATAAATTTCTTCCTCTTTATTGACTTTAGCTTCGAGATAGGTAAATTTTAAAACTTTCTCTGCATGCTTGTTTAGAGGCAGATTTCCGACTTGGAATGTAGCTTCATTGCCTTTCTTGACAGGAATGGCTGCTTCAATTTTATATTTTAGGTCTTCAAGATCAACTTTTAGCCCTTTCAATACGCTAACTGCCAAAGTATCAGTCTCTTGTAAAAGACCTAACAAAATGTGTTCTGTGCCAATATAATCATGACCTAATCGCAGAGATTCTTCCCGGCTATTGGCCAGTACCTTTTTAACTTTTTGGGAGAATTTTTTATTCATTTGAATTCACAATTATAACCAATCGACAATAATTTTCCACTTTTGATTAACCAAAGCTATTTCTTTAATAAATAATTAACCAGTCAATCTTTTATACCAGCACTTTAAATATCCCATGCAATTTGTTGCCTGGAATCAAAGTTTAGTACTTTTGCATTCCAAAGGTACACAATTTAAGGAATTTTTATACATATATATAATTATTTACATAGATAAATTGGTAAAAAATAATAATTTACAGTTTTAATTTGCATAATTCATGAAATACCAGGTAGATAAGCAGGACCGCTACGCTATTTTTAGCCTCGAGGAAAAAAACCTAAATTCGGTCATTGCGCCACAGTTGAAGTCCGAGTTCGTGTTTTTAAGAAATGAAGGCGTACGAAATTTAATCTTTGATCTGGGCGATGTTGACTTTGTCGATTCCTCCGGATTGAGTTCAATTTTGACAGCAAACAGAATATGGAAAGATTATGGCTCTTTTGTTATGACAAACATCAAAAGTGCCAATGTCAATAAACTTATTGAGATCTCTAAGCTGGACGGTATTCTTACTATAGTTCCTACCGTAGAAGAAGCCATCGAATATGTCTTTATGGAAGATTTGGAACGCGATCTTTCTGAAGAAGAGGAATAAATTCAATGAATGGAACCTTTTGAAGTCTTATTGCTTGGTTGTGGCGCAGCTTTACCAGCATTTGACCGTATGCCCTCAGCCCAGATTTTAAACTGCCACGAACAGCTTTTTCTGATAGATTGCGGGGAAGGTACTCAATTTCAATTAGCCAGATACAAGGTTCGAAAATCTAGAATCCATCACATCTTTATCTCCCATTTACATGGAGATCACGTTTTTGGACTGCCTGGTCTGATTACATCTTATAATCTATTGGGACGTACGGATCCACTTTACATCTATGCGCCTACCGGAATCCGGGAATTGTTGGATTGTGTCTTGTTGCTTTCTTCGTACCAGTTAAAATTTGATTTGCATATAAGTGAATTGACCAATTTTAAAGGTCAAATCGTCTTTGAAAATGAACAACTTAGAGTAAAGACACTTCCTTTGAAGCATAAGATCCCTGCCTGTGGTTATTTATTTGAAGAAAAATTCAAAAAGAAGCAGATCGACTTTGACCGTGTGCGTGAATTTAATATTCCGCAGGAATTATGGAAAAAGATTGAAGCAGGGGAAGATATCGAATGGGATTCAAAAAATTTAAAGAACTCCCAGCTTTGCTCACAGGCTAAAAAACCGAGATCCTATGCTTACTGCTCGGATACACAGTATAATGAAGCACTGATACCCTTTCTTCATAATGTCGATGCTTTATATCATGAAACTACCTATCTGCATGAACTAAAGGATAAAGCTTCAGAAAATGGGCACAGTACAGCTGTAGAAGCGGCAATGATCGCTAAAAAGAGTAAGGCCAGATTGCTGATAACAGGGCATTATTCTTCCCGGTATGAACACATTGAATCTTTTGAAACTGAGTGTTTGTCGGTATTTCCAAATGTAATTCTTGGAAAAGAAGGATTAACCATTCGTATAGAACAATCCAATTAAGTTTATTTTTACCATCATTGAAAGGCAATGTGTAAAGGCAATAGTAATAGTCCACTTTTGTGCATGGTATAGCCTTAATGGAAAATAACAATGAATTTAAAAGGATGATTTTTGACCGTTCACTTATTGAAATTTCCAAAAATAAATGACGAATACATTACATAAATTATAAATACTTTGGAAAAAACGACTGTTCATGTATCTTTGCAGCCGCTTTTAAATAAAGCTCGCGGTTAACGATCTGTTAGCTCAGTTGGTAGAGCAACGGCCTTTTAAGCCGTGGGTCTTGGGTTCGAGTCCCAAACAGATCACAAAAGTCGATAATCCTCTTATTCACCCGGATAAGGGGATTTTTTGTTTTATATTGATTATCAATATAATACCATGAACCTGGGCAACAACTTTATACAGAGATTTTAAGAGGAATGAATAAAATAAAGCAACGGTAATTTTACAATTTGCTGTGATTAATGCACTTGCACTAGAATTCGAAGTTGACTTTTGTTTTTTGGTTTATGATTACATCCTTATTGCGCTCATCTATCAAGTATCCATACACTTCGTATACACAAATTTCATTTCATCCAGGATTAAAGCAACCAAATATCCCATTCCTTTTCGACGGTTCCCAAAAACGCATCCTCCATCAAGATTGTAACAATTTCCTTTTTGATTTAAGATGTAATCTAATGGTTTAGGAGTATGGCCATGTATGAAAAGCTTGTTACCTAATTTAGGTTGGAAGGACTTAAAGCCTCGTCCCCATAACATAAAGTCCTGATCAGAGAATAAGTCTAGCTTATTAAATTTTAACCCGGCATGAGCTAATATATGCCCTTCCAATTCTATATAGAGCTTTGTAGACTGGAAAAAGTCTTTGTAAACATCGGGTATATCCTGATACCGACGTACGTTAAAATTATCCAGGGTGGCTTCGCCTCCATTGAAAAGCCATTGAAAGAAAGCGGTTACATTATTTGCAGAATCCATCATCAATTGTTCGTGATTACCTCGAATAGAAGAAACCTGATAACCATTTTCTCTTAGAGCCAAAATAGTGTTTATGACTCCAAGACTATCCGGCCCACGGTCGATATAGTCACCCAAAAGATAGATTTCATCAGTTTGATTAATATCCAGTTTATCAAAAAGAAGGTTTGTGAAGGTTTTGTTGCATCCGTGAATGTCCCCGATTACGATTTTTCTTGGCATTAGTACTATTTTATAATGAATTAATAAAGACAATATAAGAGACTGTCAAGAGGGGGTCAGTTTCAAAGCTCAAAAAGCCATAAAATGCAAGCTGAGGATTGCTTTAACTAAAAGAACTCATTCACCCTAATGGATGAAAGAAAATCCAACTTTGATGTATAGTCAAATACATACATCTAATCTTTATTTGGATAATTAAATATAAAAATAAGATGACAATTTTTTGAGAGTGCCAATCTGAGTTTTTTTAAAATTTTGTTATCAATTAAAATTATATAAAAAAAATCAAGAATCAAGATTATATCCTTTGTATAATCTAGATATTTCATGTTTAAATCCGGGAATGTATTCACTTCAGATTCAAACAAAAGATAAAATGAATTCTAAAAAATTTATCGTACGATAAATAATTTTATATTTGTTTTTTCAGTTGGAGATTTTAGGGAGTGTTTGTAAACGAAGTATCCAAAAGTGATTTTATAATTGAATTTTTGGATACTTCGTTTTTTATTTAAAATTTGTATCATCTATTTTTTAATAGTGGATGGATTTTTTTACTTGGTATTTTACAGTCATTATATTCATTAATTCTTGATTTCGGATAGAAATAAGTATATTACCTTCACATATAAAAAATTCTTTGAAATTTAATACCTTCATCCCATGAATAAAGTAGTATTAAATGCTTCTGAAGCAGTAAAAGATATCCGATCCGGAATGACCATTATGGTTGGTGGATTTGGCCTGTGTGGAATCCCTGAAAATTGCATTGCAGCGCTCGTTTCATCCGGTATTTCAAATTTAACATGCATATCAAATAATGCCGGAGTTGATGATTTTGGATTAGGGCTTCTTTTACAAAAAAGACAAATCCGAAAAATGATCTCTTCCTATGTAGGAGAAAATGCTGAATTTGAACGTCAGATGTTAAGTGGTGAATTGATCGTGGATTTGATTCCACAAGGTTCGCTTGCTGAACGCTGTAGAGCGGGAGGAGCCGGAATTCCTGCATTCTTTACACCGGCAGGCTTTGGCACTGAAGTAGCCATTGGCAAAGAAACCAGAACGTTTGATGGCAAACCACATATATTGGAGACAGCCCTGACGGCCGATTTTGCCTTAGTTAAAGCCTGGAAAGGCGACCGCTTTGGAAATTTAATCTACAAAGGAACTGCTCTGAATTTTAATCATGTCATGGCAATGGCTGGAAAAATAACCATAGCCGAAGTAGAAGAATTGGTTGAACCCGGCGAATTGGATCCTAATTTTATTCACACACCGGGAGTGTTTATACAAAGAATATTTCAGGGTGTTAATTACGAAAAACGAATTGAACAACGGACGGTCAGATCAAAAATTAATTAATTAAGACATCAAGATTATATAGAAATCATGTTAGATAAAAATCAAATTGCACAGAGAATTGCACAAGAATTAAAAGAAGGGTGGTATGTAAATTTAGGAATTGGCATTCCTACATTAATTGCAAATTACGTTCCACAAGGAATTAATGTGGTTTTTCAATCTGAAAACGGGATTCTCGGAATGGGCCCGTTTCCATACGATGGTGAAGAGGATGCTGATCTTATTAATGCAGGTAAACAAACGGTAACGTTACTTCCGGGTTCTTCGCTCTTTGATTCTTCTGCCAGCTTTGCGATGATCAGAGGTCAGCATATTCAATTGACGGTACTTGGTGCCATGGAAGTTTCTGAAAAAGGGGATATAGCCAACTGGAAAATACCAGGTAAAATGGTAAAAGGCATGGGCGGTGCAATGGATTTGGTTGCATCCGCTAAAAATATTATCGTCGCAATGATGCATACCGACCAAAAAGGAAATTCCAAATTACTCAAAGACTGTACTTTGCCACTTACAGGTGTGCGATGTATTAATAAAATTGTGAGTAATCTGGCTACAATTGAAATAAATGATAAAGGCTTTAAGCTGGTAGAACGTGCTCCGGGCGTATCCGTTCAGGAAATTGTCTCAGCAACAGAAGCAGAATTACAAATTGATGGTGAAATCCCCGAAATGAAATTTAATTGATATTTTTTTTAAAAAAAAATAAAGACCATCCTGTTTTTATTAGAATGGTCTTTATGATTTTTTTTGTAAAAATTGATTTTGTTGTTATTCTTTTAAAAACTTCTTTGATTTAATTTTTCCGGATTTATCTGCAAGCTGAATGACATAAAGCCCTTTACTCAAATTATTGGTGAAAATTTGAATGGTATTGTTGCCCTGGCGAATTTGTTGGGGATGTTCACTCACTATTTTACCTTCCGTATTAAAAATAACCAGATTACTTTCAAAGGATTTATTACTCGTTAAATTTAAATTGAGAAGATCATTGACCGGATTCGGTATGATTTCAAAACTAAGGATTTCTTTGAGATCTTCAACATCTGTGGGAACATTAGTAAAAATACCAATGGCAGTATCGATTACTCTGAGAAAATTACTGTTTTGATTAAATAAATTAACCCATGGCCCTGTATTAAAGCGGTAATTCGCGTGAATATTTGCTGTGGTAAACCCATCCAGGGTTGTACCTTCATAGATTACATTTACTTCCAGCTTTTTACCAACTTCGTTGGAAACATCAATTGGATTAGTAGTCAAACATACCACAGCCTGGGTGCCGGTACTTTCAATAAATAAATCATTGTTGTTGGTCCGCATTCTGATGTTTTCTCTCATTAAACCTTCAGCAACACCTACAACCGATGAGCTGGTACTCAAAATAGGTTTACAGGTTGTACAACCTGAACAATATGTCTGGTTTCCGTTGGTATTACAACCATCCACCCAGGTTCCGTTTTGGAAAGAAAGTGGACTGATTCCTAATGAATAAATTGGATTGGTCCGTGACAAAGTCAATTTACCAACCCGGATTAAATCCATACGGATTCCACCTTTGTGCCGCTGATCATTGCCTCCGTTATCCTTTACCGGAGTAACATTGGTGGTTTTACCACAAAACTGAACTTGCATGGTCTGACTGATGCTTGTACTGCTGATTCCTGCTAAAATGGTGCAAATACACAAATAAATTATTCTCATATTAAAAATTTTGCGAAAGATAAACAATATATTACATATATAAATATAAAATAATGTAATATATATAATTAAAAAAAATCAATTCGTCCTCAATTGGAACATTAACCTGATTAAAACCTTGACGATGAAGTGTTTATTGAATGGGAATTTCAATTGACAATAATAATGAAATTGAACGATATAATTGAAAAAAAAGATACAAGGCGGTAAATTAACCACACAAACTAATACCGCCAATGTTCAACAATAATGGAATTAAATACTATCTAAGGATTTTCCGATTAAGTAACAGCACTCCAGAATTTGGTCTTCCCTGATCGTTAATGGCGGAGCCAGTCGGATGATATTACCATGAGTAGGTTTTGCCAGTAAGCCATTTTCTGCCATGCGAAGACATATATTCCAAGCAGCGTGACTATCTTCCTCAGTATTTATGACAATAGCATTTAATAAACCTTTACCGCGGATCGTGGTAATCAGTTTATTTTTTTTCATTAATTCCTCCAGTTGGCGCCGCAATAAAATTCCCATGTGAAATGCATTATCGGCTAGATTTTCTTCATCAATAACTTCAAGTGCGCTAATAGCCACGGCTGATGCTAGAGGATTACCTCCGAAAGTACTTCCATGTTCTCCCGGTTGAATGCAAAGCATAACCTCATCACTGGATAAAACAGCGGAGACAGGCAAAACCCCACCGGAAAGTGCTTTTCCAAGTAATAACACATCAGGCTTTATCTTGATGTAATCGCATGCTAATAATTTACCGGTTCGGGCCAGTCCGGTCTGAATTTCATCGGCCATAAATAACACATTATGGGCTTTACAAAGGTCGAATGCTTCAACTAAAAAATGATCATCAGGAACAATAACTCCAGCTTCACCCTGAATTGGTTCGATTAGAATACCGGCAATATTTGCATGAGAAATTGTGTTTTTAAGCGTTTGAATGTCATTATAAGGAATTTTTAAAAAGCCTGGTAAAAATGGACCAAAACCCTTATAACTTGAGGGATCTGTAGAAACTGAAACAGCGCTCATGGTTCTTCCGTGAAAATTTCCTTCAAAAACAATAATTTTTGCATCATTTTCCGCAATTCCTTTTTTTGTGTATGCCCATTTGCGACAAAGTTTGATCGCTGTTTCAACAGCTTCTGCACCCGTATTCATCGGAAGCACTTTATCATATCCAAATACATTACAAATGTATTTTTCGTAATTACCGAGTTGATCGTTATAAAAGGCGCGCGAGGTTAAAGTCAACTTTTGACTTTGTGTAATTAAGGTTGAAAGGATCCTGGGGTGGCAGTGACCTTGATTGACGGCAGAATATGCAGATAGAAAGTCGTAATAACGTTTTCCCTTGACATCCCAAAGGAAGACTCCTTCTCCGCGCTCTAAAACGACGGGTAAAGGATGATAATTATGCGCACCATACAGGGCTTCTAATTCCATATAACTTTCCGGACTAACCCCTTTTTTGCTTATTTCCATAAAATACATTTTTAAATTGTAAAAATACAAAATCATGAAATGGATCAAAGATTCCTTTTAAATATAACAGTTTATTATACTTTTTGTATATCCCGATAAACTGCAATTACCTGTTGTATGAGGCTTTTTTTATCGTCATTCTGAATTATATAATCCGCATATTGATGCATCTCTTTTTCATTCAGTTGTTCTGACATACGCTTCTTAATCTCAGGAGTTGTGAGTTGATCCCGCTGTTTAATTCGATTTATCCTGAGTTGTTTCGGAGCACTTACTACAATTATTTTATCAAATTCTTCAAGATTCATTCTTTCAATTAAAAGGGCCGATTCGATCAGGACGAGTTTACTTTTTTGATTTTTAATCCATTTTTTTATATCCGATTTTACAAAAGGATGTATCAACTCATTTATCCATTGCAGGTATTGCTTATTGTTAAAGATCTGGGAAGCAATAAATTTGCGATTCAGGCTTCCGTTTGCCTGATAAACCGAGTTGCCAAATTTTTTACAGAGTTGTTGTTTAATTTCATCATTGGATTCCATCAGGAATTTGGCTTGTTGGTCCGAATTGTAAACGGGGACATTTAGTAATTCAAACAATGAGGCAACTGTAGTTTTGCCACTTCCCATACCGCCGGTTAAACCCAGGACTTTCATATAGAACTACCTGTTTTACGAATTATGCAAGAACGAAGGATTAGTGGATTTTCAACATGGGGTAAAGGAATTTTTTCGAATCGCGATTTTATTTTTCTGAAATAGTCCTCTTCCTTATGACTGATTAGCCGAAATCGAATAATTGAATGTTCTGATAGATTCAGACTCATTATAGTAATTTTTAATTCTTTTAAAATTCCAATTAAAATTTGAATATTGACGGGGTCTGATTCTAAACTGTAATCAGAATTTTCTTCTAATGCAATCAATGAATTAGACAATATGCTCTTTTCCGCTGCATTTTTATAGGCTTTTAACAGTCCGGAAGTGCCTAATAATGTGCCGCCGAAATATCTCACAACCACGATTAATGCATTTGTCAGATTATATTTATTTAATTGATTAAATATAGGTTTGCCAGCCGTTCCGGATGGCTCGCCATCATCATTAAACCTATATAAATTTTCATTTGATCCGAGTCTCCAGGCATAGCACCAGTGACTCGCCTTGGGGTGGTTTGACTTTATTAAGTCTAAGCGTTGTTTAATTTCCTCTTCTGTTTTTACAGTAAATGGATATGCGATAAACTTGCTTCCCTGCTCTATAATCTCACAGCATATTACATTCTCTGAAAAAGTTTGATAGCTTTTCTGGTTCATTCAGAAGTTGGACTGATAGATTAAAATAATTGAAATGACAGAAAGTATAATGCCCATGATTTGATTTAAATTCAATTTCTCCCTAAAAATAAAATACCCTGCTAAAAATGTCAATGCAATCACAGAAGTATTTAAAACGCTAAAAAAAACCGGGCCTTTGATTTCATGACTCAATGCCATTAATAAATATAAAATGGAAAAATAATTAAAAATTCCCAGTAAGACGCCAATTGTTATTTCGGACAGGGTGAAGCTTCTGCAAATAATGATTAATTTATTAAATATCACTCCAATAATCCCGGCAATCAGAAAAATAAAGGATTGAAATATTATTTTACTTTCTGAATTTAACATTAAACGCTCTGTAATGATGATGAATGTAATTTCGATCGCCGCACTACAAGATAAACTGATAAATAACGTCCGGCTTCCTTTTATCATGTTTTGAAGCCTGAAAATATCGACTTTGAGAATCAAAGCCATCGACCCTAATCCAAAAATGATTCCCATCAATTGGTAAGTATTTAAGCTGTAACCCAGGATCAGAGTGACCAACAATGTGATGATGATGGACATTTTTTGAAATAATGTAGCAACGGCAATTCCTGCTATATCTATCGCTTTACTAAAATAGCTAAAACCAATAAAAAATAATACTCCCAGAAGTAAGCAATATGGGATCCATTCTTTTGAATATTGATCTGTTAATGAAAAACCACTGAAAAAGAGACCAATTAAAAAGCAAATCAAATAATTTATCGGAATAATAACAGAGGACCTGGCTTTAAATCGTTCAGAAATTTTGAACATAATGCCAAGCGATGTAGTGAATAATATGCAAAAGACGGTATAAGTCATTTGAGGACAAATCTATTAACAATATATTGAAACTTGATAAGAAGAGAAATCACATTATATTGGACACTTCAAACTAAATTTGCAGAATCAGATTGAGACAATTTTCAATTCCATTTTTTAATTCTTAAAAATATTCTGTCAGTATGACTATTTCAACCTTGTTTCTTTATATAGGTTTAACAGCATTATTATTAACAATAATTTTAGCAAAAAGTACGAAGTTGATCATTCGTTTTCCGGATAGTTTCCTTCAGAATTTTGCCGGAATTTTATTTGTGTTTTCCGGATTTGTAAAAGCCGTTGACCCAATGGGCACTGCATTTAAAATGGAACAATATTTTATGGCGTTTGAAGATACCTGTAAAGGTTCTTCATTGTCTTTTTTAACTCCGGTTTTTCCCGTACTGACAAATTATTCGTTAACATTTTCAGTATTTATGATTGTATTGGAGATTGTTTTGGGTATAATGTTGATAATAGGATATAAACGAAAAATTTCCGTATGGCTTTTCCTGATTATCATGGTGTTCTTTACGGCCTTGACGGGTTTTACCTATTTAACAGGTTATGTACCCCGGGATATTAACTTTTTTGAGTTTTCAAAATGGACGGCCTTCAACAGCACCCAAATGCGTGTAACAGATTGTGGTTGCTTTGGTGATTTTATAAAACTAGAACCCAAGGTGTCATTTATTAAGGATCTCTTTTTAATGATTCCGGCAATTTATTTTATTTTCCGTTCAAATTATTTACATCAGTTATTTAGTCCGGCAATTAGAATGTCATTAGCTGGTATAAGTACCGTAGCCTTGTTTTTATTCTGTTTTAGTAATTATATTTGGAATGAGCCTGTAGTTGATTTTAGGCCATTTGGAATCGGTGTAAATATCAGAGAGCAATTAGCGAAGGAAAAGGAAGCAGAAGCCAATGTTGAAATACTGGCTTTTCGGTTAAAGCATCGAATTAAACAAATCGAATCAACTCTGCCATATAAAGTTTATCTGGATTCATTTAAGCTATATCCTGATTTTAAAGAGAGATGGGAAACTCTGGAACAAATTAAATCCGAACCTAAAATAAAAAGAACAAAAATTTCAGACTTTGATTTACGCTCCCTGGAAGGTGAGTCGGTCACTGAAGAATTACTCAATAATAAGCGTTCCAATTTAATTATTCTTAGTCCAAAAGTGAAATACAGCACAGAAAAAACAGATTTTATCAAAACGGATTCAATCTTTCAACTGGATACCAGCTATATTTCTCTAAATGGGAAAGACAGTATGGTTATACAGAAAACTCTTAAAGAAACGGTCAGCAATACCATAAAAATCACAAAATATCATTGGGATCAAAAATTTTTGGATATCATGAAAAAGAAGCTAATTCCTTTGATTGATAGTCTTAGAGGACCCGATGTAATGGCTTCTTTTCTGGTTGCTGGGCTTACACAGGAGGCCATTATTGACTTAAGAAATGAATGCGGTATACAGTTTTCAAGCTATGAAGCCGATGATTTATTAATTAAGACGATTATGCGTTCTAATCCGGGCCTACTCTTATTGCGCGATGGACAAATCATTTATAAATGGCACCACAAGCAACTTCCAGGCGTTGAAGAGTTGAGAATCAAATATTTAAATCCGTATGCAGATAAAATATATTAATAATTAATATATATCCGGATTTTTTATATCCGCAAAAGAGATTACTTTTGTGCCAATCAAAAGTCGTAACACTACATGTTGAGTAGGAGGAATGTTCGCGTCAAAGTGATGCAACAATTGTATAGTCTGTCTCAAGATAAGGAACTTAGCTACCAGGATGCTGTAAAGGCTTATTTTAATACGGTTCAGGATTCCTTTCGTTTATACCTGCTGAATCTCTATTGCATCATAAAAGTTTGTGCACTTTCTGAAGAAGATTATAAACTTCGATCTTCCAAACACATCAAATCAGAAGGCGACAAAGTTTTTACAGATAAAATTTATTCCAACAAGTTGATATCCAGCTTGGTAGCGAATAAGGACCTCAACGAAAAATTTCAAGCAGAAAAATGTGCCGAAGGACTTGATAACGATCTTTTTAAAAAGATTTATAAGGAGTTTAGCAAAGAAGAGTTATATACTAAATATCTCTCATCAGAGTCTACCGACGAAGAACATATCGAAATTTTACTGGAATTGTATCGATTTTGCAGACGTAATGAGCTGTTCAATGAAATTATGGATGATCGTTTTGCTTGTTGGACAGATGATAAATCCCTGGTAATCGGTGCTTTAAAAAAGACTTTGAAAATATTACCCAAGAAAGGTCCGATATATGAAGAACACATTCCCGATCACGATACGGTATATAATTTCGGAAAGTTCTTATTGGAAACAACCTATAACAGCGATTCTGAACTTGAAGAACTTATTCAGCCGATTCTTGAAAACTGGGATTCAGAGCGGGTTGCTTTAATCGATATGATCTTGATTAAAATGGGCGTTGTCGAAATGACTCATTTTAAGACGATTCCGGCGAAAGTAACGCTGAATGAATATGTTGAATTATCTAAAACGTATAGCACTGATAAATCCAAAGAGTTTGTAAATGGTGTTTTGGATAGAATTTTAAAACAACTTGAATCAGAAGGTAAGATTGTAAAAGAGGGTAGAGGTTTGAGTCAATAAAAAATTGTAAATTTCGTTCTCGTCTTTTTTTAGTTTCCCATTTTATGGACAAAATAATCATATTGGATTTTGGTTCTCAGGTAACTCAACTGATAGCACGAAGGATCCGTGAATTGGAAGTTTACTGTGAAATTCAGCCTTTTTACAAACCTATTCCTGAGGATGAAACAATAAAAGCGGTGATTTTATCAGGAAGTCCTTGTTCGGTTAGAGATGAAGGGCATCCGGAAGTTGATGTGGCCATGATTTCTCAACATTATCCGGTTTTTGGAATTTGTTATGGAGCACAACTGATTGCCAGTAAAATGGGAGGGATGGTCCAGGCTTCCAATAAAAGAGAATACGGGAGAGCTAATTTAAACACATTGAAAACTGATGAAGTATTTGAACACATCCCGGCCAAATCGCAGGTTTGGATGTCGCATAGTGATACCATAAGTCATTTAAGTGAAGAATTTGAAATAATAGCTAATACAGAAAGTATTGGCATCGCTGGTTTTAAAAAAATTAATACAAAATATCCTTTGTATGGATTTCAATTTCATCCTGAAGTAGCCCATACAGAGTATGGTACCGCGCTATTAAAAAATTTCATAAAGTCGATTTGCAAAATAAAGTCTGATTGGACGACCAAATCTTTTATAGATGAATCTGTAGAGTCTGTCCGCGATCAAATAAAAGATGAACACGTACTTCTTGCATTATCAGGTGGTGTAGATTCATCAGTTGCAGCATTATTAATGAAAAAAGCAATTGGTCCGCAACTACATTGCTTTTTTATTGATAATGGTTTATTGCGATTAAATGAATTTGATTCTGTGATTCAAAGTTATGAGAAATTAGGATTGGAGGTCAAAGGAATTGATGCTAAAGAAAAATTTTATTCTGCATTAAGAGGAGTAAGTGATCCCGAGCAAAAAAGAAAAATTATTGGCCGGGTTTTTATTGAAGTATTTCAAGACGCGGCTCAATCATTTCCTCAGGTCAAATGGCTTTGTCAGGGGACAATTTATCCGGATATTATTGAATCTGTTTCGGTGTATGGACCTTCCGTAACTATAAAATCCCATCACAATGTGGGTGGACTACCAGATTCGCTTCATTTAAAAATTATTGAACCTCTTAAATTATTATTTAAAGATGAAGTGCGTTGGTTGGGGAAAGCATTGCAATTGCCAGAAACTATTTTAGGCAGACATCCGTTTCCGGGGCCTGGGCTTGGTATTCGCATTATTGGCGATGTTACCGCAGAAAAAATTGAATTGCTTCAAAAAGCTGATCAAATTTATATTCAAAATTTAAGGGATGCCAATTTATATGATCAGATTTGGCAAGCTGGTGCAATACTTTTACCAATTCATACAGTAGGCGTCATGGGTGACGAACGGACTTATGAAAAAGTAATAGCTTTGCGCGCTGTTAACTCATCGGATGGTATGACAGCAGAGTGGAGCCGAATTCCTCATGATGTTTTAGCCAAAATATCCAATGAGATTATCAATAAAGTAAAAGGGATAAACAGAGTCGTTTATGATATTAGTTCAAAGCCCCCGGCAACCATTGAGTGGGAATAATTTAGTTTACTTTCTTTTAGTTGCTATGTTTTTTTGTTCGTGCGGAACAAGCAAGAAGGTAGTAAAATCGAATGTACCTAAGGAGCTACCTGAAAAAAATGAGAAAGTAAACATCATATCTCACTTACCTGAGAAAGTAGATACTTTGATATGGACTGAGATTAAGACTACCCCTGTAATTAAAGAACAAGATCAGAATGATAAACTTAAAGATTTGGCTGATGAAAAAATTGAAAAATCAGATTCTTTTGATGAGCTAAATATCTTGGCCATGTTGCCCATGCGATCTGATGAGATTGATACCTCAGAACGAAATATTCCCTTAACAAATTTGCGTTTTGTGCATTATTATGCCGGAATGAAAATGGCGATTGAACGGTTCCGACAAGAAAAGAGTATTCCGGTGCGCATCCAGGTTCACGATAGTGGTGACGACACTCAATTTGCAGAAATAATAAAAAAAGAGAATGAGTTTATTCCGGATGTACTTATAGGCCCTTACCGGATTGAATCTGTAAAACAAGCTGCTGTATGGGCAAAAGAACAAAAAAAGATTGTAATAAGCCCCTGGATAAGTAGTCCTTCGATCACGGAAGCGAATCCGTATTATTTTCAGGCTAAAGCCGGCTTAATCAGACACTTTAGTAGAATTAATGAACATGTTAGAGCTCATTTTCCGATCGAAAACATTGTTTTGATTTCAAAATCGAAAGAAGAGTCCAGATTAAAATTATTCAACATAGATTCTTTTAATTCATCTGATATAAAAGAAGAGATAATATCAGAAAATGATATAGCAGTCAGAGCAGAGCCAATTCTGGAAAAATTGTTAAAAGCCAGTGGCCCTACTGTTTTTATTCTTCCTTTTGTTTCCTCCAGAGATGAAAATTATGTTTACCATTTTTTAAGACGAGTCTCAGCTGAAGCCACCAACAAAGAAGTCTATATTTATGGATTTTATAAATGGATTGAAATGAAACCGGAAATTCTGGAATATATAAACAGATTAAATGTCAGACTTTCCATAAGTAATTTTGTAGATGCAGATAAAAATTCTGTAAAAGAATTTAAGAAAAAGTATTTTGAAAAATATAAAGAATTTCCGAGTGATGATGCAATGGAAGCATATGACTTAAATCTTTATTTATTGAGGTCTTGTAATAAATATGGCAAACAGTTTTATCGCTTTCAGGAAGCAGACTCTCCGGATTATTTAGAAACCCAGTTTATATTTAAACCCGTTTATAAAGAGTCGAATGGACGCTCTGGTGAAATTGAGTATTTCGAAAATAGTTATATTAAAATTGTAGAGCTAAGAGATAACAGATACAAAATAGTTGATTAGTGCAGTTTGTCAAGTGCCTGTCTTATTCTTTTAATAGTTTCAATTATTTTTTCCTCAGACAAAGAATACGAAATCCGAATACAATCCGGTGCACCAAATGCAGTTCCATTAACTACGGCAACTTTGGCTTCTTTTAATAAAAACATACTTAAATCTTCAGAAGTTTGTATAGGAACCGCATCAAATCGTTTGTTAAAGCATGAACTTACATCCGGAAGAACATAAAATGCACCTTGGGGCTTATTTACTTTCCATTCCGGAATTTTTTTAAGTTCAGACAATAATAAATCGCGTCTTATTTGAAATTGTGAGCACATCAGTCTGGTTGGTGTTAAATCTGAATCAAGTGCATAAGCAGCAGCTTTTTGAGTGAAGGCGGCGGCACCAGACGTAAATTGCCCTTGTATTTTTATGGCTGCTTCGATGACATCTTTAGGGCCTCCCATATAGCCCAGTCTCCAGCCTGTCATTGAAAAGCCTTTAGAAAAACCATTAATCGTTGCAGTGCGATTCAACATATGGGGAATGGAAGCGATGCTAAAGTGTTTACTTTCAAATTGAATATATTCATAGATTTCATCAGAAACGACTAGGATATCCGGGTATTCTTTTAAAATCTTAGCATATTCATTTAAATCATTTTCTGAAAAGACTGTACCTGTAGGATTACAGGGACTCGAAAAAATTAACATTTTTGTATTGGGTGTTATGGCCTGTTTTAATTGATCCGTTGTTGGCTTGTAATCTCTTTCCACACCAGCAAACAAAGAAACTGGAGTAGCACCACATAACTTTATGATTTCATAATATGATACCCAGTAAGGTGAAAACAGAATTACTTCATCACCCGACTGAAGTAAGGCCATACAAAGATTGGCAACACATTGCTTTGCCCCATTGGATACTATTATCTGATCTGTTCCATATTGAATATTATTATCGCGTAAGAATTTATTGGAAATTGCAGTGCGGAGTTCAAGTGTTCCGGCTACAGGTGTATATTTTGTATTGCCTTCCTGAATGCTTTGAATCGCACTTAATTTGATATGTTCGGGAGTGTCAAAATCGGGTTCACCTAAACTAAGATTAATAACATCATGTCCATCTGCAGCGAGTTGTCTGGCTAATTGGGCCATTTTCAGGGTAGCTGATTCGGTCATTCGTTGTGCTCTGTCGGATAATCTAAACATGGGGCAAATGTCCGAATAAAAAGCTAATATCAAAAATGCAAAAGCCGGATAAATTCAAATTTATCCGGCTTTTGCATATGAGTTAACCAAAATTATTTAATATGGAAAAATTTAAAAGTTTTAATGTCTTCGTTGTTTTTAATACGAAGAAAATACATGTTGGTACTTAATGCCTGAGTGGAAATGAATATTTCGTGTGGTTGTTTATCAATTAATTCAACGTCCTGTTCTTTTCCTTCCAGATTAAACATTTCAATATCAATATTATCAGGAATTTCCAAGGCAGAATAAAGTGAAACAGTATTAGCAGTTGTATTAGTGAAAACCACCATATCCGAGACCTTAAATTTGTCCGGATCTTTTGTGAGGCAATCAATTGTCATAAATTCGATAGAAGCACAACAATTAGGATTGTCATTTTCACAAACTTTTACGTAGTCAAATTCACGGCCACTTTTCTTGAAATTATTGATGGTTAAGGGCAATTGAGAATATGTAAAAAAGCCTATATTTCCATTTCGATCAAAGACATCAAAGTGTCTGTTAGTAATGCCTTGATAATTGAAATTTAATTTTAAAGCATATTCATCAGGTCCGGTACAATGTAAAGGATGTGCTTTAAGATCATAAATTTTACATTCTTTGATATCGTGCTTGCAGCAGGGCCTTTCAATATATCGTTCGATATGAATACTGGTATCCTTTTGATCGATTAGCACAATTTTATATATTGTATGACAGTCAGCCTTCAGGTTTGGTGTTGAAACCGGAAGTTGTGTATAAGCAAAAGTGCCAGAATGTCTGCCATTTATATTAATATTAAACGAATCGGATACATCTCTGTATTTAAAATTAAACTTCAGCTTAAAATTAGAATCTGCATCACAATCTGTGCGACCCATTTCAACTTCATAAATTTTTGAATTGGAATTATTGCAACAAACTTTTCCCAGGTTGTAACTGATTTTACAATCTGGTTTTTTGCAGTCAATTATCAAAAATTCATATTCAGTGTTGCAATCTGCAGTAAAAGGGCCTAGTTTAACCGGAAGTTGGCTATATCTGAATTCACCGTAATCATGGCCATTGCCTTTTACTCTAAAACATTCTGAAACACCACTGTATTTAAATTTCAGGAATACATAAAACTGTTTGTCGCCCAGACAATCTGTTTTTTCTACAAGCAGATCATCTAATTTACATTGTCCATCGCAGCATACGATTCCTATATTTTTCTCTAATGCACAGTGTTTATCTATACAATCAACGATTGCCAGAGAATAGTTTGTGGTACAATCACCTTTAAATGGACCTATTTTTAAGGGTAAGGTACTATATTTAAACTCACCATATTCGTGTCCGTTGATGTATACTTTAAAACATTCTGAGGCATTGGCATAACTAAATTTCAGGTGGAGGTAAAACTGATGATCTGAATCACATTCAGAGCGTTCAATTTGCAAATTTGAGAGTTTGCAAGGTTCTGTTCCCGGCTCGCAACAAACTTTTCCAAGATTATATTCAAGTTTACAATCCGCATTTAAACAATCTTTGATTAAGAATGAATAATTGGTTTTGCAATCTCCATGGAAAGGACCTACTTTAACCGGAAGATCTGCATATTTAAATTCGCCGATTAAATTTCCATTACTAAAAAGTTTGAAGCATTCAGACGTATTTTTAGCCAGGAAATTAAAACTAAGATAAAATTGATCATCGGCATCACAATCAGTTTTAGTTACTTCGAGTTCTCCAAGTTTGCAAGGTTCCGGAGGTGTTCCACAACAAACTTTGCCAATGGAGCCATCAATAGCACAACTTGATTCTTTACAATCCTTAAAAATAAATTTGTAATCTGTAGTACAGTCTCCAAGAAAAGGACCCAGCTTCAGGGGCAAACTAGAATACGGAAATTCACCAATCAGATGGGTATTTACATAGGCCTTAAAACAGTCAGAGGTATTTTTATTTGTAAATTTAACAGTTACATAGAATTGATTGTCAGCATCACAATCGCTTTTTGTAAGGTTTAATTCAGTGAGTTTACAAGGATCAGGAAGCGGAGTACAACATACAATGCCGATGTTTTTATCCAGTGCACAACTACTTTCTTTACAATCTTTGATTAGAAGCGTGTAATTTGTGATACAGTCACCATGAAACGGACCTAATTTTACGGGAAGTGAATTATACGGGTAAGATCCGGAAAATCTACCTGCAACAAATACATTAAAACAGTCTGAAGTATTTTTTGATTTGAAATTAATATGCAGATAAAACTGGTTATCAGCGTTACAATCTGATTTTTCTACCACTAATTCAGATAGCTGACAAGGCTCAGGAGGATTTTGACAACATACGGGTCCCCACAGTGAATCAATAGCGCAATGAACATTTTTATGATCGTAAATTAAAAACTTAAATTTAGTAACGCAGTCACCGGGTAATGGTCCAACTTTATATGCATTGGTACCATATTTGAATTTAGCCAGTTGGCGGTCATTCACTTTTATAATAAAACTATCGGAAACATTTTTGGCAGTAAAGTTCAGATAGGCATAAAAATGATTATTAGAATCGCAATCTGATTTTTCAATTCTTAGATTTGACAATTTACATTCGTTTTCGCAACAAACTTTTTCCTGAGTTATTTGAGCTTTACAATCCGGATTTTCGCAATCGATTACAGTATATACCCGGGCGGTAGTACAATCTCCTTCCAGTGGGCCGATTTTAACAGGTAAAGCTGAATATTCGTATTCTTTATAGAGATGATCATTGATCTTAAGCTTAAAACATTTAGACGTGTTTTCGGCTTTAAAATTTAAAAAGGTATAAAACATTTTATTTGAGTCGCATAAAGTTTTATCCAGTTGCAGCTCCGAAATTTTACATCCTGGTACAGTGCAGCATACCTTGCCTAAACCCAATCCAACATTACAAAGCTCATTATGAGCATCTTTTACAACAAATTCATAGTCTGTAATGCAATCGCCTGGCAGACCATCAATTACGATAGGTAATTTGGCATATAAAAAGGTTCCATAATTTTTTCCGTTTCCGGAAACCGTAAAATTGTCACTGGTTTCCTTATACTTAAAATTGATTTTAACAGAAAACTTGCCATTGTTACAAGGGGACTTGATGATTGTCATTTCCCATAATTCACAAGCGGAATAAGCTGGCTGGGAAATAAAAAGACCTGAGAAAACTAAAAATCCAATTAGTAAATGTTTCATAATCATGAACTTGAAAATTGAAATAAGCGATAAATATAGTTCCTTTTTGAGTACGGCTTTTGTAAATCTATGGTTGCTTTAAAGATTATAAATTTTTACATTTAATTATCAATTAGCTAATAATATCATATTTTAATTTAATATATAGATTTAGTGTATTCACCAGAATAAAAAACGTATGAAATATTTGTTTATAGGATAAGTGTACTATATTTGTTGTTTATAAAGGCTTTATTAAAGCAAAATAAAGGTTTTTGAAAGAGACGAAGCAAAACTCATCAAGAATCTTATCTGACTTAAAAGATTGTATAACAGTTGTTATATGTATTAATTAATATATTAATATAATATATTAATGGCTCAGGTAACAGATTGTTTTTCTTGATGGGTGTTCTCCTTCCGGATCCCAAATTTTGGTGATAAAGTCAGTTTTTGAATAATTTCTAATGAATTCTTAGCTGAACAACCAAATTATGAAACAACTAATCAGTTTTTCAATCTTTACATTGGTTTTATTAATTTCCTCAGATGTATTGGCACAAGCTTGTGACTTTACTCCATTTCCTCCTAAGGAAGCGAGTACTTATAATGTCTGTCAGGGAGCAATAACTCTTGAATGCCCAGATTTGCTCATTCCGGATTGCGGATGTCTGCCGGATCCCGATGCTCCTCCTAACATTGTGTCTTCGCGCTTTGACCTGCAGTTCAGGCCATTTCCACCCGGGGGAATTCATCTGGATTCTACTCATATTACTTTTGCTTCGGTACCATTTGCTGAATGTGCTGATGTGACCATCATCATGACAGCTGTCGGGGATTTAAGCTCAAGACCATTTGAAGACCTCGTTATGATCGATGAAAATAATAAAATAATCTGCCGCGTTGGCGGGGCAGATTGTGCTCTGGTCGAAAGTTCCTGCACGATGAGTTTTTGCGAATTCAATTTGCAAGCAGAGGGTGGAATACACTGGAAAATCATACCTAATTCTTTGATAACCAATGGTTCATCTTTTCCATTTTGTCCTGAAAATTGGGTAAACGTCGAATTGCGCATTCCAACTTCCAACATCAAAGCTGAAAATGATTTTGGAGTCGATTGTGGTGAAATGCTGAATCTTGGTTATGGAGACCATAAAATAAACTGGAGGAGTCTAAATAAATTTACCTGCGAAGAAATCACGGCAGTACAGGAAATTTCTATAAATGACCGTACGCCCCCTGTTATAATGGGATGTCCTACTAAAGGCATTATCATTAATTTAGGCCCTGGTCAGTGTCAGGCAAGCTGGGATGCACCTCCTTTTATGGCTATGGATGACTGTCCTTCCGGTAATTTTATCAATCAATCAAATTCAATTGGATGTCAGGGATCCGTTAACTTCTGTGGTTATGATGCGGTTAATCCATCGGGTTGGATTTTTAACCTTACCAATAATACGTCGACACCCCTGGCTATTTTAGGATTTCCTAGTTACTACTCGGCGGGTTGTGCAGGTATTACAAGCACCAATGCCTTATTTGATGTTTTTATTAAAAACAATACAAACGAAGACTGGACAGTAGGATTAACTGGTTATAATGGAAACCCGGCCACAACAGGATGTAACGGTGTGTCTCCAAAAACCTTATGGAATAGAATTAAGATCGGCACCGCAGCGGATAATATTAGAGCATTGCCGGTTACAGCTCCTGCTTTGGATACACTTTTATTGGGTACTTCAATTCCTCCGTCAAGGGACACTGTTTATAATTGTGATGGAACCTTTGTCGTCAATGTAGGGGCTTCGTTAAGCTCTAATCTTATTTTGGCTCCGGGCGAACAAAGAGGTATTTTTTTAACAGGTGCTCTGGGCACGAGGTTTGAACCAGGAAATATTGGACCTTTTGGTTCTTGTAACATCGGAAGACCATTTGGCGATGGGAGGATGCAAATTAGCACAGGTATAATTGCCGGCGGAATTGCCAGTAATACTGCCGCTTCAATTGGCCATTTAGGGATTTGCCGGCCTTTCGGATATGTTGGAAATGTGATGTATGCCGTTTCGGATCCTATGGTTAGAATTCGCCAGACTTGCGGATTTCCCTATGGCCCCGGATGTTATTTCCCAGTCGGTTGCACCACATTGTGTTATGAAGCTACAGATGCCAATGGCAACATTACTACCTGTCAATTTCAGGTTTGTGTCAATCCATTTCCCAATCCTATCACGTCTCTTTTTTGTCATGATGAAGTGCAAATCAGTCTAAATGAAAACTGTTTTGCCACCATTACTGCAGATGAAGTTTTGGCAGGCGGACCTTATAAATGCTATAATGACTACATTGTTGAGCTCAGAGATTGGCAAACAAATGCGCTCATCGACAGACAGGCAAATGTCCCTGGATCTCAATTGGGTGTGCAGGATATTGGTAAAGTTTTCAGAGTCATTGTCAGGGATCCGGTCACTGGAAATTCTTGCTGGGGTAAAGTGCGTGTAGAAGATAAAATGGCTCCCCGTCTTAGCTGTCCAAGAGATACCTGCATCATTTGCGGAACTTCTGAGACAAGTCCTTTCTATATGGGAAATCCAATAGTAACTGAAAATTGTGGTTCCTATTCCCTTAATTATAAAGATGTCGAACAAACAGGTACCTGTGCTTTGAGGTATGAAAAAATAATCTCCCGGACCTGGACTGCTGTAGATCAATCTGGAAACCGGTCAGTTTGTACTCAAACGATAACAGTTGCCTTGGCAAACCTTTCGAGTATCGTCGTCCCCTTACATTTTGACGATTTGGAGTCACCCTCTCTGTCTTGTAATGGAAAAATTGATGTTTCCAAAGATTATACTCCACATTATCTGGCATTTCCTTATTGTGTGGATGGGTACCTTCTCGATTCCGTCAGATGGAGAGCAACTGGAGGATTTTTACCTAGTCCACAGGGAGATTTAGCAGGCCAACGATATCCTAAGATATTAGGATGGAATTGCCTGGATACCGGAAGGTATATGGGCCATCCAAGTCCCTGGCCTGTATATTATCCTGCACATCCAAGCTGGCGTGCCAATAATCCTGTTTGCTGGGGACCAGATGAAGTTATTATGTGGCAAGGGACTGGAACTCCTTCAGGTTATAATTGCTCGAATCTGGGAATTAATTTTGAAGATATCGTCATTGATATAGCTAAGCCGGGTTGTGATGCAGGTCTCGTCGGATGTTATAAAATTCTTAGAAAATGGACCATTCTCGATTGGTGTACCAGTGAATTAGGAGGTCATAATCAGGTAATTAAAGTCATGGACAAACAAGGTCCGCAAATTTTATATCCTGATACCATAGTGATAAATATGGAGCCCTTCAGCTGTCTTGGACGTTGGGAGGTTTCTGCTCCGTGGTTGCTGGATAATTGCAGTAATGAAATACATTATTCTGTTGAAACTGAAAATGGAACAGTGCTTGGAAATGAAACGGCAGGGTTTGTCATTGTCGGTATCGAACAAGGTATCTGGTCTGCCTATATCAATGCAGAAGATTGTTGTGGAAATATTAGTCGTAAACGAGTAGCAATTAATTCTCAGGACAATGTCCCTCCAAATGCAGTTTGCGATCAACGTACCGTAGTCAGTATCACGGGCAATCAAACGCCGGGAGAAAATTATGCCAAGGTTTTTGCTAAAAATCTAAATCAAAGTAGCTTCGATAATTGCTCTTCTCATGTATTCTTTAAAGCGATACGGATGGAACAACTAAGAGGTACAAATAATGGTAGTAATACAGCTCAGCCTGATAATGGAATTAATTGTACTGCAGTGAATGGAGACGATAATGCCATCCTGGATGGAAATCAAATCTATTTTGACGATTTTATTAATTTCTGTTGTAATGATGCAGGTAAAAATATACTCGTCGTACTTAGAGTCTTTGATCGTGACCCAGGAAACGGTCCAATCGCTCCAAGCAGAATGAATCCAGGAGGAAATTTATTCAATCGCTTTAGTGATTGTATGATCGAAGTGGAAGTACAGGATAAAAGTGTTCCTACCGTAGTACCTCCACCCAATATAGTAGTCAGTTGTTGGTTTTGGTTTGATGTGGCTACGCTGACGGATCCAAATGACGCAACCTTTGGACGAGTAGTGACCAATTTGAATCAACGAAAAAAAGTTGTAACCAACGATTTGGTTTGCCATGAATATTGTATTCGAAATGATATTACCGGTTATCCTGGGTTTGTACCGGGAGCTCCACCTTCTAATCCACCGGCTTGGAATCGAGCTTGCGATTTTTACAGAGTCTTATTTGATACAGCTCATGAAGATCGCAAATATGAATTGGTCTGGGGATTTGATGGAACAGTATTAGGAGCCTGTAATACCAATTTTAGTATTTCAGTTAATGACAACCGGGAATGTGGTCAGGGACAGTTAACCCGTACCATTGTAGCCCGTGGACCTAATGGGATCAGCGTCACCGGTACTCAAACCATTTGGGTAGTCGATTGTGATCCATTTTATATTAACAGAAATGATAATTGTGATGCAAATGATGATATAACCTGGCCTGGTAACTGCACGGGTCAGGCAACAACCATTGAGGGTTGTGGTGCCAATATCAGTCCGGATAATCCGATACTGGGTCGTCCGAACATTGAAAATAATGCCGACGATCTGTGCGCTTTAATTAGTATAGAATATACAGACGAAATATTTACTATCGAACCTGATGCTTGTTTTAAAGTTTTACGTACATGGACGGTTATTGATTGGTGTCAATATGACCCAAATTTGAATCCACAAAGAGGTAGATGGGAATATTTGCAAATCATCAAGGTCAGAGATTCAAATAAGCCAGTTGTTACTGTAACGGTTGGCAATTGTTCACCAGCTATGAAGCGACCTCAGGATAATATTTGTTATGGATACCTGGAAATCAAAGCCGATGCAACAGATAATTGTAGCCCACTGGATTGGTTATTTTATGATTATAAAATTGATATTTATAATGACGGTAAAGGTGCATTTTCAGGTTTTGATTACATGGTTGGACCTCTTACCAAAAAAGATTTTGCAGCAGGAAAAACTCCTGCCAGAAAATTTAATCCATTGGCAGCCAATGAAAACAATCCTTTTGATGCCAGTGGAACCTATCCGATTGGAATTCACAGAATCTGTTGGTACGTAGAAGATGGTTGTGGAAATATTGGTGTTAATTGTCGACTTTTTGAAATTAAAGATTGCAAAGCTCCGACTCCATATTGTCACCTGGGTATCATTACGACTGTCATGCCATCAACCGGATGTATAACTCTCTGGGCCAGAGATCTGGATGTTGGAAGTTTTGACAATTGTACAAGACCTGAAGATTTAAAAATTTATTTCGATGATTTTGAATCCGATAGTTTGATTATCTGTTGCGATGATTTTATTTCAAATAATCTGGATGATGAATTAATTCTTCCCGTAAAAATTTGCGTGGAAGATGAAGAAGGTAATAAAGATTGTTGCAATACCACAGTTGTCGTACAGGATCCTCAAAATGTTTGTCCTAATGTTGGATCATCTGGTAGAATAGTCGGAGAGTTGATTACAGCTAATGATGAAGGTACTCAGGATGCAGAAGTGCAATTGTTGGAATCTGCCGTCATGAAAAAAATGATGGTTACTTCCAGCAATGGCCGGTATTTATTTGGTGATTTAAAATTTGGAGCCGCTGTCGAATATGTGGTCAAGCCAAGAAAAACCGACCAGCCGTTAAATGGAGTAAGTACCGCGGATATTGTGAAAATTCAAAGGCATATCCTGGGTTTGGAACTTTTCAATGAACCCTATAAATTAATCGCGGCAGATGTTAACGCAAGTAAAAGTATTACAGCAGCGGATATTTCAGATATCCGTAAATTAATATTAGGTGTCACCACAAAATTTAGTAAATCTGATTCCTGGACCTTTGTTCCAAAAAATATAATTATTGATCCACTTGATCCCTGGAAAACTCCAAGAGAAGCTTTGGTTCAAATGCCTTTAGCTGAAGAAACGATTCAAAATTTTCTTGCAATTAAAATGGGCGATGTTACGAATAATGCAAGAGGTAATAACGCCTCCGGTATAACAAACCGGAATCAAGGTAAATTGCATTTTGAAATTGAGGATGCTGAATATCAATCCGGAGATATTGTTCAGGTTTCTTTTAGGTCTAAAGATTTTAAGGGAATTGCCGGATTCCAATTCACATTGCAGTTTGACAATAAGTCAATGAGTTTTGAAGGTATTGAAAATGGCAGTTTGCTTCTGGATGAATCAAATATTGGGATAAATCACATTGAAAATGGATTATTGACTTTTAGTTGGAATGATTCAAGGGCTGTCGATCAAACACAAGATGAGATATTATTTAAATTAAAATTTGTAGCCAATAAAAATTTAACTATCGGTGGCCGACTTTCTTTAAACGGGGCATTGACACCTGCTGAAGCGTACGACGCTCAATTGAATGTAAAAGAAATCATTTTAGGGCTAAGAACCAAAGATGGCCTTGTGGAAAACGGCTATTTTGAATTATTTCAGAATACTCCAAATCCATTTGAACATGAAACTTTAATTCAGTTTACATTGCCAGAAGCAGACAACTATATGCTTAGTATTTATGATGTAAGCGGAAAAGTATTGCGCGTTTATGAACAGAAAGGTATTAAAGGATTGAATTCTGTATTGATCAGACGGCAAGATCTTGAATCTCGAGGTGTGTTGTATTATCAACTGGATGCTGCTAAGTTTACAGATACTAAACGAATGCTGCTCATAGATTAAATTATTCATTAAATCCAATCCAGGATACATCTAGAGATCCAAAAACGATACAAGGGCTGTCAAATGATAGCCCTTTTTTTATAATACTCAGATAATGAATGATTTAGATTGTGTTCTGCTTGTGAATTAGAGTTTAAATCTGTGGTTTGGATGAGTATCCCCTGAAAGCTTTTAGCTTAAAAAGGCATAAATTGACCTGTTTTAACTCCAAAACTTAAGCAGCCGGTTTTTTCCGGATATTTATTTATATAAATTATTTTCATCCATAAATGAAAATTTACACATATAAAAAGCTGGAAATGAAGCATTGAATACATGCTACTTCAAGCTAATATTTTTACATTAGGAAAACCACTTACGCCTAAAATATTTCGGTTCATTTTTGGAATATTCCTTGCTCAACTTGTGCAGGAGACGACATTGGTCACAGACCTATGAAACGTCTTTACATTTTACCCCCCACCAAGCTTTACACAAAGAGTGACTTGTCAATGTGGCAAGTATAATACCATTGAGCAAAAACGATATTTAAAAAAATGATTATGAATAAACCATTACTTACACACATGATGTGGTTTTCTTTTGGGAGGGTATTGTGGCAACTGTCGATATTATTCTTAGTTCTGTTGAATAATCCAGCCTTTGCACAACCCTGTGGTAATCCTTCTCCCCTGAGAGGTGTGCCAAGCCTGGCTTGTACGAGTGAATTGGATACACTTCAAATTATTCCCTTCACAGGTCCTATGGCAAATTATAATTTAGTTATTTCTCCAATAGTAGGAGGTGGACCAACATTTACAGGCGATGGAACCTTACCTGGATATTATGCAAACTGGGGAACTGTACCGGGTGATTATACTCTCTATTTTAGTTTCACACCAGGTGGCTGTACAGACACTTTCAGAGTACATGTATCAGGCAGGACAGCACCTCAGATGAATTGTAATGACACCGTCAACGTTTCTCTGGATGAGCAATGTTCGGCATTTATTTATCCTAGTATGTTTTTATCCGGGACATTTGACTCTGTTGAATATAGTTTGGTAATAAAAGACCCAAGGACTAATACTATAATATCTTCCAGTCCATACGTAAACTTTAATCATATCGGCATGTATCTCATTGTTGAAATACGCCATATTTGTTCTGGAAATACTTGTTGGGGCTATATTCATGTAGAAGATAAGTTAAAACCCAAACTGACATGCCGGTCCTATATTGTGGATTGCGATCAGCCATATACACCTGAGATCGTTGGTTTTCCAAAACCAAATGCCCTTGCACCGGATCCATTTTTAGTTGGAGTGAGAAGGTATTTTACTTCAAGTTCGTATTACGATAATTGTGGTCCTGTATTTCTGGAATACAGAGATCGGATTGTACCCGTGGCTTGTCCACCGGCAGTAACTTATATTGATACCGTATTTAGAAATTGGGTAGCGACGGATTCTTATGGAAATACATTTGAATGCACCGATACCATTTTAATAAAAGCCGGCGATTTAGGGGCTGTAGTATGTCCTCCCAATTATGATAATATTGCAAATCCTGCTCTTTATTGTGGTGATAACTGGAAGCAGGACGCTGCGGGAAATCCACATCCTGATGTGACAGGTTATCCAAGTTTTGTCAAATGCAGGAACCTGGATTATACATACATTGATATTAAATTAAAGGCTTGCGAAGGAAGTTTCAAAGTATTAAGAGAATGGATAATAGCCGATTGGTGTACCGGATCCCAGTTTACCTGTATTCAAATTATTAAAGTGGTAGATGACAGACCTCCGGTTATGGCATGTTCAGATAATATTACAGTTTCGACTTTAGCAAACACTTGTGAAGGTGAAGCTATCATTCCGTTACCAACAATATTTGCTGAATGCTCTACTGTGAGCTGGACTGTTAAAGTTAAACGGGGGGCCGATCCAAATATTCCTCCTTCGGCTATTGATGCAACTACAGATGGAGTTTCTCAGTTAAATCAAAATCAATATAAAATTGTCAACTTACCGGTTGGCTTGTCATGGGTTTTATTTATTGGTATGGATGCCTGCGGCAATGTAGATACCTGTGCTACTGAAGTGACCGTGGAAGAAAAAACAAAACCAATTGCAATTTGTGATTTGGAAACTGTGGTTACATTAACAGATGATGGTTCCGCAAAAGTTTACGCTATTACGTTTGATGATGGCTCTTATGATAATTGCGCATTGGAAGGATTTAAAGTCAGAAGAATGGATCCGGGTAACTGTCCAGATCCTATTAAAGATGATAATTTATTTGGCGATTATGTTGAGTTTTGTTGCAATGACATTCCAAATAATCCTTTATTGGTCGTACTTCAAGTAATTGATCGGGCAGGTAATACGAATGAATGTATGGTTCGAATTACCGTACAGGACAAAAAACCACCTGTAGTGACATGTTTACCTGATATTACAGTTAGCTGTGAATTTAACCGGTCTAATCTGTCGGTATTTGGTACTTACCGCCGTTCAGAATCAGAAAGAAGATATATTAATTTATTTGATCCAAGCAATCCAAGTTATTCTCAACCTCATATCTGGGGACGCGACGGTTTGGTAATTGAAGATTGTAATCTTACTATGGATACATCTGTCAGTTTTAATCTGAATAGTTGTGGACTCGGTACTATAATTCGTCGATTTACATTCAGAGACGATTTTAATGAGCCTATCACTTGTATTCAGACGATTACGGTTGTTGATTATACGCCTTTTAATGGAAATACGTCAATTTCCTGGCCTCCAAATATCGAGATTAATGCATGTCATCCATCTGTCGATCCTTCAATTACAGGAAGACCAGGATGGCCATCCAATTTAACATGTTCCAGTATCCTGGCTACTTATGAAGATCAGGTGTTTAATAAAGTGGAATTTGTTTGTTATAAAGTATTGAGAAAATGGACTGTCGTCGATTGGTGTTTGTATAATAGTTCTACAGGTGCTGGACGCTGGACATATACTCAGGTTATTAAGATTAATAATTCCATTGCACCAACATTTACCAGTCAATGTTCAGATCAGGTATTTGAAGGTATATCAAGCGATTGTAATGGATTTGCAACGTTAACTGTGACAGCAACAGACGATTGTTTGCCTGCGCAATTAATTTATAATTACAGCATAGATTTATATAATGATCTAACCATAGATCAAACAGGAGTTGGAAATAATGCAAGCGGAGTTTATCCAATCGGCACTCATAGAATAAAGTGGACCGTTTATGATCAATGTGGAAACTCAGCCATGTGCAGTTATTTATTTACTATCGTAGATCGCAAAAAACCAACGCCATTTTGCAGGACTGGAATTATAACCGTGATTATGCCATCAACGGGGCAGATTACGATTTGGGCTTTGGATCTTAATTCACATAGTCTGGACAATTGTACACCTGCTGATAAATTGCGTTTTTCATTTTCAGCTAATCCTTTTGATGCATCTCGGACATATACCTGTGCTCAAATACCTAATGGTATTTCTGAAACCTTTGATGTCCGGATATATGTAACCGATGAAGCAGGTAACCAGGATTTTTGTGACACTAAAGTGATCATACAAGACGGAATAGGAAATGCATGTCCGGATAATCTGGGCGGTGGTGGCACGATGAGTAATCTGGCTGGCGTCATTTTCAATGAATCAAATAGCAAAGTAGAAGATGCTATGGTCATGTTAAACGGAAATATGCCATCCATGCCAAAATATGAAATGACAAGACCAGATGGACAATATTCATTTATTCAACTACCTGTTAACGAAGATTATGTTTTATCGGCATCCAAGGATGATAATCCACTTAATGGCGTATCAACACAGGATATTGTATTAATACAGAAGCATATTTTAGGTCTTCAGATTTTGAATTCACCCTACAAACTTATTGCTGCGGATGTCAATAATTCTGAATCCATTACAGCAAAAGATGTTTCTGATATCAGAAGGTTAATTCTGGGTATTACCAATGGTTTTACTGCTAATAAATCCTGGAAGTTTATAAGTGCAAATCAAAAATTTGCAAACCCTAATCATCCATGGCCTTATATGGAAAATAATGTAATTACTAAATTGAGTAATGATATTTTGGATAATAATTTTATTGCCGTAAAAATCGGTGATGTATCCGGAAACGCAAAAACAAATAATTTACAAAACACAGAAGGTCGATCTGTCAAATCTATAAATGTTGTTCTGAATAATGTTTCATTTGAAACAAATGAATTCCTGCGAGTGCCTGTTACGTTAACTTTTGATAATAAGATTTATGGAATGCAGGCAGAATTTAATTACGATCCTGCACAATTAAGTTTTATAGATATAGAATCGGGTAGTGCTGGAATAAATGAACAAAATTATGTCATTGATGGAAATGGAAAAATCAGAATAAGTTTTGATCAAGCAGAAGGTTTAGACTGCACCGGTCCTTTATTTTATCTGATATTTACAGCTAATGGTAGAGGTGAACTAAACACCGCTATTTCTTTAATGGATGATCAGTTTGTTTCAGAAGCATATGATGAAAATGCTGCCAATCTTGAAATAAAACTGAAGTTTCATTCTTCAAATGGTGATACTTCTGCCAGATTTTATTTATATCAGAACAAGCCAAATCCGTTTAGTAATACGACAAGTATTTCTTTTCAGCTTCCTATGGATGGAATGGTTGATTTAAAGATTTCGGATGTAAACGGAAAGATAATCTACTCAGCTAATAAATTCTATCGATCTGGTTACAATACTATTGAAATTAATAAAACAGACTTAAATAAGTCAGGTGTGATGTATTATCATCTAGAATTCGATGGTCATCGCGCTGTGCGTAAAATGCTGATCATTGATTAAATATCCAGCAAACTGAATATATTACTAATTACTCCCCAGGTAATACTCTCTCTTTTTAATAATCAAAACTCTTAAAACCTCAGAAAGAACCGTTTGAGGATCTCGGAAATTGTCAAAAAATAAATTGAATGAAAAATATTTTTACAAATAATAAATTATCCAAAATGAACACGACAAATCGTATCAGTAATCGTCTTAATCAGGTAGGATTGGGATGGATTGGAAGCTGGTTGATTACAGTGGTAATCTTAATGGTTTTTTCCATGCAAGGTTTGATGGCACAATGTTTAAGCGTTGAGAAATCAATTCTTGGAGTTGCGCCTGCTACCAGCGGTATACCCGGAAACATCCATGTTACCTATCAAATTTTAGTAATTAATCAAAATTGTGGAGTGGTAATGGACTTTGATGTTCAGGATGAACTGAATGCAGCCGGAAACCTTGGATCCGCTTTTATTGGCATTGTTGGAGTGCCTGTAGTTGCATATGTATCAGCAAGTTCAACTTCAGGAACTATCAATAATTCATTTGATGGTACTGCTGCCAATCCAAGTTTAACAGATGCTCAGGGTACACTTTTTATGGGTGATTCTGTAATTTTTCAATTTACTGCTGAAGTTGATGTTGATGCAGCAGGTCATCCTGCAATACTTGAAAATCAGGCAACTGTTGGCTATTCATTTCCATTAAGTGGTCCCGAAAGTTCAAATGTATCAGTGTTGCCAGATTGTTGGACTAATTGCCAAATGGCTTGTAATAATCAGGTGCAGATTTCTGTGAATAGTATTTGCGAAGCTGATATTCTGGCTGACATGATTTTGCAAGGAGAAAACAGCGATTGTGCAAATCTTGGATTTTATGAAGTAACCATTTATTATAATAATGTAAAAGTAAATCTTCCTCTGGATAACTCATATTTAAATAAAAAACTAAGAGCCAATGTGCGCAATATTGTTTGCAATAACAGTTGTTGGGGAAATTTGATACTCGAGGATAAAACTCCTCCTGTAATGAATTGCAGAGAGCGCGATACCATTAGTTGTGCTGCTGACATTTCTCCTGCAGCACTGGGCTTTCCTGTTCCTACTCATTTGGTCAATCAATCAGTTTACCCTTATGTGGTGAGCGGCATAGATGCTTGTGGGTTTGTTTATCTTACCTATACGGATAGCCTTGTTAGATATGATTGCGTCAATGCTCAATTAAGTGCAACCATTTACAGAAAATGGTGTGCAAAAGATCCTGGTGGTTACCAGGCTTGTTGTTACGATACAATTGATTTAAGAAGAGGAACCTTAAATGATATTATCTTGCCAAGACATTATGATGGGCAAGCTGGAAATTTACCAGTATTAAAATGTGATGGTAACTGGACAAAATTTCCAAATGGATTTCCGGATACCACAGCAACTGGTACCGGTAAACCATCGGGTATCTATTGTGGAAATATCGCTTATGATTTTAGTGATGACACATTGCGAGTCTGTGCCGGAACTTATAAATTGTTACGTCGATGGATAATTCTTGATTGGTGTAATCCCAGCTTTAGAATAGATTTTGTACAACAAATTAAAGTTGTTGATGATCAGAGTCCATTGGTTATCTGTCCATCTAACTCGACGGTAAATACCAATCCATGGTCATGTACAGGTTCAATTATTTTACCAGTTCCTGAAAATTTGACTCCTACGACAATAATAAATAGTAACACACCTTATGTAATTGAAAATTGCTCTGGATGGACATACTCCGTAAGACATTTACCTGCAGTTGATCCTTTAGATTGTACACCAGTCCCGGGACAAGGTACTACTCAAAATGTCACCAGACTTCCTGATGGTCGTTATCGTGTCGATAATATGCCACTTGGATGTAATTGGATTTATTACGTCATCACTGATGGTTGCGGTAATTCTGTGGTATGTCAATATGACCTTGAAGTCATAGACAGAACACCTCCCGTTGCTGTATGTCATCAGAAAACCGTCATTTCAGTGGGTTCCAATGGATGGGCAACAGTACCAGCAAGTGTATTTAATGATTATAGTCATGACAATTGTGGTGGAGTTCGTTTTGAAGTAAGACGAATGGATCCTGGACCTTGTGGTACCACAACTTTTAGTGCTACTCAGCAATTTTGTTGTGCAGACGTATCTCCTAATCCAGTTCGCGTTGTTTTAAGAGTAATTGATGCCGCAGGAAATAGCAGTGAATGTATGGTAGATGCCTATATTCAGGATAAATTACCTCCCCGCATCACATGCCCTTCTAATCGTACAGTTGATTGTACAACTGATTTAAGTGATTTGAGTGTATTTGGTGCAGCCACAGCAATTGATAATTGTAATGTAAGAATAGAGACCAGGGTGATCAATCAGTTGAATGCTTGCAATATCGGAACCATTATCCGTGAGTTTATTGCAATTGATAATGGAGGATTGCGCGATTCATGTAAACAATATATCACCGTAATAGACAATACACCATTCGGAAAAAATGATATTGTTTGGCCAAAAGATATAATGCTGAATGGTTGTGCTGATAGTCCAAAAACGGATATAACGGGAAAACCTGTTTACCTAAATAAAGATATTTGTAATCAGCCAATTTCAACATTCGAAGATTTAACATTCAACTTTGTTGAAAATGTTTGCTATAAAATTCTTAGAAAGTGGACGGTTATTGACTGGTGTACTTATAATCCAAATACAGGTGCCGGAATTTGGTACCATACACAAGTTATTAAAATTATAAATACTGACGCTCCTGTTTTTACAAGTTCTTGTAATGATCAGCAACATTGTATTACAGATGGTTGTAGCGTTTTTGTAAACTTAGAAGCCTCTGCTTTTGACTTATGCACACCACAGGAAGAATTAAGATGGTCATATGAGTTGGATGTAAATAACGATGGAAGCATTAATTCAGCCGGAAACAATAATCGGTTTGGATTTACATTCAGTGCAGGAACACACAGAGTTACCTGGAAGGTAAAAGATCAATGTGGTAATGAATCTGTTTGTTCTTATCTTATTTATGTACGCGACTGCAAAAGACCAACGCCATATTGTTTAAATGGTATTATTACCGTTTTAATGCAAAGTACTGGAAATGTTACAATATGGGCTCAGGATTTTAATCTTGCCAGTGAAGATAATTGTACACCAAAACCTCAGTTGAGATATTCGTTTAGTGCAGATGTTCATGATATTTTCAGAACCTACACGTGTGCAGACATACCTAACGGCCGATCCAATACATTGGAAGTTACGATGTATGTGACAGATAATGATGGAAATCAGGATTTTTGTAAAACTCAAATAATTCTTCAGGACAACCAGGATGTATGTCCCGATGTAATCACATTAGGTTCTGTAAGCGGCGCAATCAGAGGATATAATAACAATCCTTCTCCTGAAGTTGCAGTTTCGGTAATGAAGTCTGGCAGTTTAAACAAACAACAGATGACCAACTCCCAGGGATCTTATGCATTTGGCGATTTACATATGTATCATTCTTATGTGATTACTCCAACTTACGATTTGGATGTATTAAATGGCGTATCTACGAAAGATATCGTCAAAATCCAAAGACATATTCTCGGTCTTGAATTATTTAATACACCTTATAAGCATATTGCAGCAGATGTTAACAAATCAGGATCTGTTACAGCCAGAGATATTTCAGAAATCAGAAGATTAATTTTAGGAGTACAAACTAAATTTGATGACAATTTATCCTGGAATTTTATTGATGCTAATTATCCTTTGAATTTTGATAATTATGGAAGTTATCCAAAAAGTATTGAAATTAATGATTTAAATCAATCACTTACCGGAAATGACTTTATTGCTATAAAAACAGGCGATGTTACGGGAGAAGCCAATACTGGTTTCGGATCGGGAATCGTAAATAGAAACGCACAACAGTTCTTGCTTGAAATGGAACAATCAAATCACAAAGCAGGAAGCCTTGTAAAAATTCCTGTGCGTTATATTAATAATGAAATAGCGATTTCAGGATTGCAGCTTTCGTTCTTGCTTGAAAAGCAGTATCTGGAGTTTGTAACCATAGAATCAGGCGTACTTGAAATTCAGAATGATCAGTATTATAATCTGGATGGATCATTGCGATTAAGCTGGAATGAATCTGAAATGAAACAACTCCAGGGAGAAGATATATTATTTTATATAATCTGCAAAGCAAAACAAAATTTGACGCTGGATGCTACGACAATAAAACTGGATTCAAAAACAATTTCTGCTGAAGTCTATACTCCTGTACAAGATTTTGGGATATCTCTGGTATTCCGTTCTGAAGAAGAAACGTCTTTAAAAGGATTTGAACTTTATCAGAATATACCAAATCCATTTTACGGAGAAACTACTATTTTCTTTTCGGTTCCAAAAGAATCATTTGTCAAATTAGGATTATATGATTTGTCCGGAACTATGATACGTAAATATGACCTTAACGCACGGAAGGGTATTAATTCTGTTGTGGTAAAAACTGATGATATAAATCAAAGCGGTGTATTGTATTACCGCCTTGAAGCTGAAGAATTTAGTTCAACCAAAAAAATGATTATTTTAAAATAAACGGTTCTTGGGTAATTAGGCCGACTCCGGGAACATAATCTGTTCCCGGATGAAGCCAACCTTAGCAGAATCAAAAGATTGCATTATAAGCTGATATAAATTATTTTATTATGACAAAGCACTTACTTTTTAAATCTTATATTATGAAGGAGAAAATAAATGATCGAATTGATCAAGTTCTTCTGAACTCATTCAAATTACTTATTATTAAGAGTATTGTCTTCTTATTAATACTATGTAATAATATTGCCGCGCATTCTCAGTATGTTAGTGGAGACACCAGCGTATGTCCGGGTCAGGTAGTAACTTATGATTTTAATGGAGGGCCTTGGACAGTAACTGTCTTAGGTGGGGGCACTTTAACCCCGGTTCCGGGTGGTCCTGTAAATATGTTTACAGTAACCTGGGGTCAGGTAAAAGGATCCTTCCTAATCCGATTGGTTGATGGCGGAACCACTATCTATCAATCAGTAGTCATAGAAGGTGACTATGCTTTGGCCTGTGATGATTTGGTCAATGTTTCTCTTGATGGGAATTGTCAGGCTTTAATCACAGCAAAAGTGATGCTTGAAGGGAATAAATATCCTGATGATTCTTATTTGGTAACCGTGTTTAATACTAATGGTTTACCTATTCCAGGAAATATTGTAACGTATGCACATTTGGGAAAAGTTTTAACAGTAAATGTCAGACTTCTTTGTACGGGTGTTTCATGTTGGGGTAGGATATTTATTGAAGATAAATTTATACCAGAACTCTTATGTAAAACAACTCCGGATATATTGGATTGCGATGACGATACGTCACCTCAGGAATTAGGTTTCCCACTTCCGCTTACTGCTATAGTAAATCCTAAACCAAATAGTACAAATTGCTTTATCGTTACCAATTTTGATTTGTGTTGTGATGTTGAATTGTGTTATCAGGATAATTATGTTAAAAACGGGTGTAATTCATCAACCGGTTACTACGCTCAAATTGAAAGAACCTGGTCTGCGTCAGACTGCAAAGGAAATAAAACAAGTTGCAAAGATTCGATTTACATTTTGCAAGGTAATATTGCTTCAGTAAGTTGTCCTTTAAATTATGATGGATTCGTATTGCCAGCCCTGGAATGTGATCTTAAACAATATCCATTTGGTCCATTTCCATCCGGATGGAATGCCTTACCTAATGGCAATCCTTCACCTTATGACCATAAAGATCCTTTTGGGAATGTTATCTGGTATGGCACCGGAGTCCCATCGAATGTTAGTTGTGACCATGTTGCTGTTACTTTTAAGGATGTCAGAATTCCAGTTTGTGGAAATTCTTTTAAATTATTAAGATCCTGGAAAGTTTTTGACTGGTGTACCGGAAGATTGTTTGAATGTGTACAGTTTATAAAAGTGACCGATCATAAGCCTCCTGTGGTAACTTGTAGTCAAAACTATATAACTTTTCCAATGGATTATTATGAATGCAGTGGTACTGCCATTGTACCGCCACCGGCATTTGTATTGGATTGTTCTTCTACAACTTTTACCGTCGAATATAAATTGGCCGGACCGAATGGACAACCTGAAGCAGGCAATTACCGAACAGATAATATATCGTATGTTAATGGTAATGCTGTAATTACGGGTTTACCGAAAGATACTACCTGGGTACAATATGTGGTAACTGATGCTTGTGGAAATGAATCAAGATGCCGGATTGAAGTTCTGATAGAAGATAAATTAGATCCGGTAGCTATCTGTGATCAGCATACTGTGATCAGCATTAATGAACAAGGTGTTGGTAAATTATTTGCTACTTCAGTGAATAACGGAAGTTTTGATAATTGTGAAATTGATTCTATGGCAATCAGAAGAATGAATGATTGGTGTGGAGTACCTGGTAATACCAGTTTTGGCAAGTCGGTTACTTTTTGTTGTGAAGATTTGACCAGAAATCCTCATATGGTTGTCTTCCGCGTTTGGGATAAAAAAGGCAACTTTAATGATTGTATGGTTTCGGTAACAGTTCAGGAAAAAATTCCGCCAACTATTACTTGCCCACCTAATATCACTGTGAATTGTGGTACTGACATAGCCGATCTTAGTATTGTTGGAACAGCAACCGCTACAAACACTTGTGCCAATACAATAGTGACGTATAAAAATGATACCATCAACTGGCGTTGTGGTGTAGGTACAATTAAAAGAAGATGGACAGCAACAGCTGCAGGTGGTCAGATTGCTGTATGCGATCAATATATTACAACTTTTGATTTTAATCCAATAACAGGAAATTCTATCTTCTGGCCTCCGGATATTACAGTGAATGGATGTAAGGCATCTGATGCACATCCGGATTTTTCCGGAAAACCTTCTTTGCCCGTTACACCTTGTAGTAATCTGATCTCAGGATATACAGACGAAAGATTTTATAACGTCGGTGGATTCTGTATTAAAATAATCCGTCACTGGAGAGTAATCGACTGGTGTCTATATGATGTCAATAATCCAAGTTCTACGGGAATTTATACGAGAGATCAAATTGTATATGTTAGAAATACAGTCGCTCCGGTTATCGACAATGCAACTTGTGCACCGAGAGAAGTATGTGCCAATGATGCCTCCTGTGATGCCAATGTGCAAATAATTGGCATTGCAACCGACGATTGTACCGATAATGGTAAATTGATCTGGTCTTATAGGGTAGATTACAATAACGACGGCAGCTTTAATATATCAAATTCAGGAAATAATGCCAGCGGTGTTTATCCTGTTGGAACGCATAGAATTGAATGGACCGTTATGGATTCATGCGGTAATACAGCAACTTGCTTGCAAAATCTTCGTGTTAAAGATTGTAAAGCGCCAACGCCGTTCTGTAGAACAGGATTGATTACTGTCCCTATGCCTTCAAGTAAAACAGTTTCAGTTCCCGCGCGATTTTATGATGAGAAAAGTGATGATAACTGCACGCCAAAAAATCAATTAAGATTTTCATATAGTACCAATGTAAATGATACAATTCGTACATACACTTGTGCAAATATTCGAAATGGTATTCAGGATTCAGTCATAGTAACTATGTATGTGACTGATTTGGATGGAAATCAAAATTTTTGTACTACCAAATTAATACTTCAAGATCCTCAAAACGTCTGTCCTAATACTTTAACCAACGGAGGTATGATTGAAGGTTTAATTAATACCAGCAATGGTTCGGTATTGCAAAATGCCCATATGGAATTATTGAAGACGGATGTCATGTTTGGTCAGATCAATACTGAACGTACGGGGGAGTATATGTTTGTCGATTTGCCGGAAGGAGATGACTATAAATTAAAATCAACTAAAAATGATGATGTTATAAATGGTGTGTCAACAGCAGATATCGTATTAATTCAAAAACATATTCTGGGTTTACAAAAATTCAGTTCGCCATATCAATATCTGGCAGCGGATGTCAATAATTCAAAATCCATAACAGCATCAGATATTTCTGATATCCGGAAGTTGATTTTAGGAATTTCAAATTCTTTTAAAAATGGAACGGAATCATGGACGTTTTTTACAAAAAATCAGGTATTTGATAATCCCGAAAATCCATGGCTAAACGGACCATTGGTAGACCAATATGTTTTGAATTCATTAGTAGGTGAAAATCATGCTTTGAATTTTATGGGAATAAAAATGGGGGATATAAACTATTCCGCAAAAACTACCGAACTGTCACAAGGCACCGAAAAGCGTAGCGCAAACACAGTTGTTCTGGAAGCCGAATTGCCAGGTACACTGAAATCAAATCGCATAGAAATACCGGTCTATGGTAACTGGAAAAATGAATTGGCTGGATTCCAGCTTGCATTAGAGTTTAATAGTTCGAAAGCAAGTTTTGTATCTATTGTTGCTGGTTCAATTAATTTGACCGAAGAACATCTTGGTATGAATAAAATTGATAAGGGTATACTCAAAATGAGCTGGAATGATAATACTTCTGTGCTAGCTTCAGACAAACCATTATTTATCATTACCTTGGATCTGCATGACACGGGATCGATTCAAGATTTATTAAAACTTAATCACAGTGAATTAAATAATGAAGCATACACGGATCATTTGGATATCATGGATGTACAACTTAAAATCAGAGGTACTAATAAGCCGGTTGCGAATTATGAGTTATTCCAGAATAGCCCAAATCCATTTTCCGAGACAACTCATATTGGATTCTTTGTGCCTTCAGAACAAAAAGTCAGCATACAGATTTATGATCTAAGGGGAATTGAAATTTTCAGAAAAGATGTTATTGCAACAAAAGGTAAAAACAATGTCGTTGTCAATAAATCAGAATTGGGATCTGCTGGAATTTATTATTATCAAATGCAGGCGTCTGATTTTATTGCTACTAAAAAACTAATGATTAGTAAATAAGGATTTTTTATATCGGTTTAATAAAGTAAGGTGTCCCTGTTTCAGGGACACTTTTTTTTTAGTTTAAATACAACGTCCATATTTCTTTTATCTGATCAGATACAGATTAATCCGCTAAGTAAAATCTGAAATACAGATACAGGCAGAGTAGTCATTTCAAATCTCTGTTTTATTACACTCTATTTTTTATATTTTTGCACTATGATGAAAGCTATACAGCTTGTTTCCAAGGAAAGTGTGCCAAAAATCGTAGAAGTTGATATGCCAAATGTTGAGCAGGCATATCGCAATGTGAAAGTTTTAAATGCTGCTTTAAATCACAGGGATTTGTGGATTGCGAAAGGACAATATGCAAAAATTCAATATCCGATTATACCTGGATCTGATCTGTGTGGAACTCTGGATGGAAAAAGAGTCTTTGTAAATCCTGGTTTTTTTTGGGGTCACAAAGAAGAAATACAATCTTCAGAATTTGAAATTTTGGGTTTACCTAAAAATGGTTCTTTTGCTGAATATGTTGCGGTTCCGGAAGACTATATTTATGAAGTCCCCGATCATTTAAGCAATGTACAAGCGGCAGCACTACCTCTGGCGGGGGTAACAGCATACAGAGCTTTATTTAGTAAGTGCAGACCAAAAAGTGGAGAACGAATTTTGATTACAGGAATTGGTGGTGGAGTGGCTTTGCAAGTATTACAGTTTGCAGTGGCATATGGACTTGAAGTTTATGTTAGTTCTTCAGATGACAAAAAAATCCAAAAAGCTGTTGACCTGGGGGCGAAAGGCGGAATAAATTATACAAAAGAAAATTGGGAGAAAGAATTTGTATCTTCTTATGGCAACATGAATATGATCATAGACAGTGCTGCAGGCAGTTCTTTTCAGAAACTTTTAACAGTGGCGCAGGCAGCTGCCAGAATTTGTATTTATGGGGGTACGCAGGGCCCCATATCTCATATTTCTCCGCAAATAATTTTTTGGAAACAATTAACCATACTGGGTACCACCATGGGCAGTTCCAGCGAATTCGGACTAATGCTTGATTTTGTAGCTAAGCATAAAATAATTCCCATAGTGGATAGTATATATGGAATGAATGAAATAAAAGCTGCATTTACCAGAATGGAGGAAAAAGAACAATTTGGTAAAATCGTATTACAAATATCAGAATGAAACGAATTGGAGTATTATCTGATACGCATTCTTTTTTAGATCCAAAAATATTTCAATATTTTGAAGAAGTAGATGAAATATGGCATGCCGGTGATATAGGGAATATTGAAATAGCCGATCAACTTGCAGCATTTAAAACAACCCGTCTGGTCTATGGCAATATAGATGGTTATATGATTAGATCTGCACTAAATGAAACCGAAATATTTAAAGTGGATGATGTCAAAATTCTAATGACGCATATCGCAGGTTCATTTTCATACTATAATTCAGTGGTCAGAAAACAAATCCTTCAGGAAAAACCTGGTATTCTGGTTTGTGGTCATTCGCACTTATTAAAAATTGCATTTGATCAAAAACATCAATTGTTATATATCAATCCGGGAGCATGCGGAGTAACGGGTTTTCATACTGTGCGCACAATCCTTCGATTTACAATCACAGAAAAAGAAATTAAAAACATGGAGGTGATTGAATTGATGCCAAGGCATAAAGTTTAATTCGTCAATGCTTGCTTGATATCTTCGTAAATATCTTCCTTGTGTTCGATTCCAACCGATAAACGGATTAATGCATCTGTTATTCCATACTTTTTTCTGACATCAACAGGCACTTTTAGATGAGACATCGTCACTGGATGAAGGATCATTGAATCAGTCTCGCCTAATGAAGGAGCTATAGTGCATAATTTTAATTTATTCGCAAAGGAGATTGCATCAGCGCTTGTATGGCCAACTTCAAAGCTAAGCATTGCACCAAAAGCCTTCATTTGCTTTAAGGCAATTTCATGGTTTGGGTCCGTTGGTAATCCAGGATAATTGATTTTTTTTATCTGTGGCAAATTGGATAATTTATTCGCGAGATATAATGCATTTTCACATTGGGCCTTCATTCTCAATGCCAGTGTTTTCATACCTAAATTAATTAGCCAGGCATCAAAAGCATTTGAATTTGTACCAACCAATTTTAACGTTTCCCAAATATTTTTATATAAAATTTCTTCTTTGCAAATGATGGCTCCTCCGGTTGAAACACCATGGCCATGCAGATATTTTGTGGTAGAGTGAATCACAACATCAGCTCCTAAAACTAATGGTTGTTGCAAATAAGGAGTTGCAAATGTATTGTCCACAACGAGTTTGGCGCCATATCGTTGTGCCAGCAAAGCTATTTTTTGAATATCTAGGCACTGTAAAGTAGGATTAGCAGGAGTTTCAAGGTAAATCAGTTTTTCTCCCCCGGTTTGGCGTAAAGAATCCTCAAGGCTAGTTAGTTCCGACAGGTCTTGGCTAATGGTCTGTATGCCATTTTTTAAAAAAATCCTCTGAAATTGTTCCGTTGTGCCGCCATATAAATTACCCTGTGTTATAATGGATGAGCCGGGGCCCAGCAAAGTTTGAATAACATTGTGAATTGCCGCCATACCACTGCTGCAAAGCAGGCCATATCCTTGTAAATTACTGCCAAAAACCTCTAGTTGGGCTATTTTTTCTGCAACGGCTTCAATGGTAGGATTTCCATAACGAGTGTAAACATGAGATCCAGGTTGTTGCTTAAAGATCTCAATGCCTTGCTCAATACTTTCAAATTGAAAGGTGGAACTTGCAACAATCGGTATTTTATGTGGTTTTGTTGTTGCATTGACCTTCACTTCTGTTGCACATAAAGTGTCCTGATGTTTCATATTTTTGCGATCCATTTACTGATATTAAAGAAGATGCGAAGGTCTTCATTATATTTTAAAAATTATGAAAGATTTAAACGAAAATATTGAAATCGAGGAAGAAGATGGCTTTGAAGAATCCCAGATTATTGTCGATGCGGGGCAATCCAGCATCCGTCTGGATCACTTTATTGTGGCCAAATATCCAAAAGTTTCCAGAAACAGGGTACAAAATGCGATCTCAGCCGGTTTAATCAGTGTTAATGGAAAATTGGTAAAATCCAGTTACAAGATATCGGGAAAAGAAATCATCGCTTTAAGGATTCCTAAAGTTCATGATACAACCGATATAATACCTGAAAATATTCCGTTGAATATTTTGTATGAAGACAATGACTTAATGATAATAAATAAAGAGTCCGGTATGATCGTACATCCAGCGGCAGGGGTGCGCACGGGCACACTAGTCAACGCTTTGGCATTTTACTTTGGTGAAGAAAATAAGCAACATAGCGTAGGCGAAAAGGAACGTTTTGGTTTGGTTCATAGGATTGATAAAGAAACATCCGGACTCCTGGTTATTTCAAAAAATGATTATTGCCATGCGCATTTGGCTAAACAATTTTTTGATCATTCTATTGACCGCGAATACATTGCTTTGGTTTGGGGCGAGCCGGATCCTCCTGGTGGAAAAATTGAAGCTAATGTAGGCCGTGATCCAAAATTCAGACAAAGGCAATTTGTTTTTTCAGATGGACTGGAAGGTAAACATGCGGTAACACATTATGAATTGATGGAGAGTTTTTATTACACCAGCCTGCTCAAATGCAAACTCGAAACTGGCCGTACCCATCAAATTCGGGTACATATGAAATTTATCGGACATCCTCTTTTTAACGATGAAAAATACGGAGGTGACCAAATTGTCAAAGGCACTATTTATACCAAGTATAAACAATTTGTAGCCAACTGTTATAAAATTATGCCGCGATTTGCATTGCATGCCAGACGATTGGGTTTTATGCATCCAACGCTCGGGAAAAGATTGAATTTTGAAGTTGATGTACCAGATGATTTTAAATCACTTATCGAAAAATGGAGAAATTATTCTAATCATAAATCAAAACAGGATTCAGATAATCAGGAAAATGAATAAACTAGATCATTTAAATTTATTTTTACATCTCGCATCAGATTTAAAGTCGTTTCTTGAAGCCGATTCACACGAGTTAAAAGAAATAAAGCGGAATGCTGCAATCAAAAATTCCTGGTTTGACCAACGGGAAATCGATCGAATGATCCGGCAAATTACCCATAATTACCTGGATAAAGTCAAAATCACCGCCTGGCTTAAAAACTATCAGTTGGACTCACTCAGGAATCAGACCGTAGGAGTGGTTGCCGCAGGAAATATACCTCTGGTTGGCTTTCACGATGTCTGGTGTTCTTTGGCTGCAGGACTGAACATTAAATTAAAATTATCATCAAAAGATGATATCCTTAGTCCTTTTCTTTTTCAGAAAATTAATCAACTCGCTGTCGGTCTTAACAATCCGATACAGTTTGTTGATACCATTACACAGAATCAATATTTAATAACCAGTGGCGGGAATCTGTCGGCTGCTCATTTTCAAAATTATAGTTTGCGTATTCCTTGTCTGATCCGCGGACACAGAAACAGTATAGCTATTCTGGACGGTCAGGAAACAGAGCGCGAATTGTTGGATTTGGGAGAAGATATATTTGCTTATTATGGACTGGGATGCAGAAATATCAGTAAAATTTATTTACCAAATGAGCATTTGATTAATTTTTTAGCTGAATTATTTGAAAAGCACTTTGAGTATGTGATGGAAAATACAAAGTATGTTAATAATTATGATTATCAATTGGCTATACTAAGTTTAAATAAGTCCCGTTTTTATCAGTCCAAAGTAATTCACTTTCATGAAAATACATCCATTGCATCTCCAACAGGGATACTTCATTATGAAGTCTATAATTCAGTGGATGAGCTAAATTCAAAAATACAGGCATCTTCTAATTTGATACAATGTGTAACAGCAAATACTATCCATCTGAATGCCAATACATTGAAACTAGGGCAGGCTCAGTGGCCAGAATTATGGGACTACCAGGATGGTGTGGATGTTTTACAATATTTCTTGACGAATGACACAAATGAAAAGAGGCATTAAAAATAAAGGGAAGGAAATTCTGGAAATGTTAGATGATTACTTTCCTGAAGTACAAGTTCCTTTGGATCATAAAGATCCTTACACTTTATTGATAGCCGTATTGTTGTCTGCTCAATGCACGGATGAACGGGTTAATAAAATCACACCAGCCTTGTTTTTACGAGCATCAACTCCTAAAGAAATGATTAAACTGACTATTGATGAAATACAGGAAATCATTCGGCCTTGTGGATTGTCACAACGAAAAGCAACTGCAATCTGGGAATTATCGGAAATATTAATTAATAAATATAATTCAATGGTACCGGATAAGATGGAAGATCTTGAATCCCTGCCGGGTGTTGGGCATAAAACTGCATCAGTCGTGTTATCACAGGCTTATAATATTCCCTCGTTTCCGGTAGACACACATATCCATCGATTGGCTCAGCGATGGGGTCTCAGTTCAGGTAAAAATGTCGTCATTACCGAAAGAGATCTCAAGCAGATTTTTCCGGAATCCTTATGGAATAAGGTACATCTTCAAATGATATTTTATGGTAGAAAATTTTGTCCGGCCAGAGGTCATTCTAAAGAGGATTGTGCCATTTGTCGTAAATGGTCTTCCTGATAATTAAAACGGATAATCTAATGCCAGGTGAACGGTGTAATTTTCAAACAAATGTTTTAAACTAACGGGATATTTTTCGTGATAGATCCAATATTTATTATAGACTTCATCACGGAATGAATTTCTAAGTTTGAAACCAACATCTACCCGAAATAGAAAATAACTTAAATCTAATCTGAAACCCATTCCGGTACCTATTGCGATTTCATTATAGAACTTACTGTTTAAAAATCCAGCTTGATTTTCATTTTCAGCTTTCGGAAGAAGCCAAATGTTTCCGGCATCCAGAAACAGGGCTCCTTTAAAACGCCAAACTATATCAAACCGGTATTCAATGTTTGCCTCCATTTTAATATCCCCGGCTGCAAAAAAAGTTTGATTCTCCCTTACAGAGTCACTTAAATTTAAGGATCCAGGCCCTAACTCCCGAATGTTCCAGGCTCGTAAACTTTGTGGACCACCTGAATAAAATTGTTTTATATACGGTACAGAAGTACTGGAACCAAATGGAAGAATTATACCAAAATTAAGACGCGTGGCCAGTTTGCTTTTTTCAGAGAACGTATAATAAACTCGATAATCAATTTCCGGTTTAAGAAATTTTGAAAATTCAAATTCGCCTAATGAAAATATTTTATCATTTTTTGCAATTTTATTGTAAATGCCATTAAGCGTATATACTTCAAAGCCTGAAATATTAAAACTTGTAATCACAGAATGCTGAATATTATTTTTAGGTTTGCTTTGGTAATATAAAGCTAAGTTGTCAAGAAAATAGGAAGTTAGTAATCGTCGTCCTTTAAAACTATTTTCTAAAAAAGGATTATTTTTTAATAGTTCATTAAAAGAAGGTGTGGTTTCAGGAACATAAAGGGAAAATCCAAAAGTATGCAGTGATATTCTTTTTCTTCTGTTTATCTGCCAGTCATACTCAATATTTGCATTGATGGATGTATAATTATAAAGTTCTGTCAGATTTTCATAATCAATACCTAATCTGATATTTGTTCTGGTATATGATCTCGTTTGTAATTCTTTAATTTTTTTAGTAAAAAGACTGGCAATTCCAAGGGTGCCTGTTAAATCATAAAAAGCCGGAAGTGATAACTCATTGCTGTAGTGTATATTGAATGAATTAAATTTGCTAAGATTCAATAAGTTTAATTCAGTACCTACTTCCAGTTTGGTTGAAAAACTTTCAGCGCCTTTAAAAAGATTTCTGTTTTTTAAATTTATAAAGCCTGAAATTCCAAATAAAGTCTTACTTACAGTGCGTATTGAAGTATAATTAAAGTCACCGCCAAAATCCAGTACCCATTTTTTCAAAGGACGGAGTAGAATGTTGTAATTAATTCTATAGGCATGTAATGAATCAATTTTAGCTTCAATATTGATAAAGCGGTATATACCCAGTCGGGATAATTTTTCATAAGTCTGATCGATCAGGGATTTGTTGGCAATCTGTCCAGGCCTTATTAATATATTAGAAGCAATAACGCTTTGCTTTACAAATGGATAATACGGCAATGTGTGAAATTTGATTGAATCATAATTACTGCTTTCATACTCTAAAGAATCATTCGGAAGATAAAATGGATTTACATCAATCTGATTAATTTTATATTGAGGATGATGAGTTCGATTCTCCGGATTACTAATTCTTAATATAATATTTGCTTTATAATTTATAGTATCCACATCAAGTGTCTGAATGTAAACCGGATTGAATTCTACGTAACCATAGTTGAATAATAATTCACTGATTCTAGCTTTCTCTTTTTGAAATACATTAAAGTCTAATGGCAAGCCTTGTTGTAAGAAAGAAGATTCCTCATGATCATTGATAATTTTATGGACTATTGAATCTTCTGCAATTAATTTGACATTATTTATAAAATATTGTTCGCCAGGGTCGACAATATAACTAACATAGGCTTTTTGATTTTTAATTTTGACTTTATATTCACTTTCAGCATTAAAGTAGCCTTGGTTAAATAAATATGATTTGATATTTGAATTGGTTGCATTACTCAAAGTGGTATCCAGCAAGCTGGGTGGTTCACTGTATTTTGATAAAGTTTTAATAAACCAGGTATCTTTATTCTTTCTATTGAGTATATAGTAATGAATTCGTTCTCGGGGTATGAGAAGATACTTTCTGTTGGGTTTTTGCTTGTAAAGGGTAGAAAGTTGTTCAGACAACTGAATCTTGTTTTCTATGGACTTGTTTCCTTCAATTTGAATTTTATTTGATTTTAATAAAATTTCATTAGGTTGCAGAAACTTGGTTGTATTGCAAGATGACAACACAATCATTAGTGCCAGGAATACGCTAATTTTGTATCTGTTCATGAATTAATAAGCAAAGATGCTAAGTAAATCAGAAAAAAGTTGGATAAAGTCTTTAAAGGATAAAAAAACCAGGTATCAAAAAAACGAATTTGTAGCTGAGGGCTCAAAAATCGTTTCAGACATATTGAAGGAAGCCCCGGATAAGTTAAAACTATTGTGTTGTACAGAACTTTGGGCTACTGACCATTCGGCTATGGTTCAAAAACATTCTTCTCAGTTAAGGATAGTAACAGAAACCATACTGGATTCTGTTGCTTCCTTAAAATCTACACAGGAAGTCATAGCAGTATTTGATTTTCCTGATTATAATTTGCAGGTATTAAAACAGGATTCATTTGTATTATATTTAGAAAAAATAAGAGATCCTGGAAATTTAGGAACAATTTTGCGAACAGCTGACTGGATGGGAATCTCAAAAGTTTATGGTTCACCCGATTGTGTCGATCCGTTTAACAATAAATGCATTCAGGCTACGATGGCCAGCATTATGAGAGTGGAGTTTATCATGAAAACATGGGATGAGATGAAATTGCTTTTTCCCGGTGCGATGTATTATGCAGCCGTGTCTGATGGCATGTCAATAACTCAATGTGAATCCGGCGATGTAAATTTTGTATGCATTGGTAATGAAGCAAAAGGATTGTCGGACAAGGTATTGACGGATTGTCAAAACACTCTTTCGATTCCCGGAGATCATTCTTTAGGTGCAGAATCGTTAAATGCGGCTGTTGCAGCCTCACTGATTATGGCCTGGAAAGTTTTTGGGAAATCCGCTTTTAACTAAAAAAATGGCCTTAAAGACCTTCGGCTTAAAGTGCTTTCAATATTTCTTCTTCCAGATTTTCTCTCGGGTTAACGGCTGAGATCCGGCCATCCTTACCAATTAAAAATGTCTTTGGTATCGATTGAACGCCATAGGTTCTGGCTGGCTCACTTTCCCATTTTTTTAAGTCACTGACGTGAGTTTCCCAGCTCAATTTGTCTTTTTGAATGGCTGTAAGCCAGGCTTCTTTTGCCCGGTCAGAAAACTCCTTTATCTGAGCAGAAGAACCCAATTGGGCTTTTGTGCGGCTATCGATTCCATCCAATGATACACTAAATACAGTAAAACCCTTAGATTTATATTTATTATAAATTTCAACTACATGAGGATTTTCGCGACGGCAAGGACCACACCAACTTGCCCAAAAATCCAGCAATACAACTTTACCTTTTAGGTCTGAAAGTTTATAACTTTTGCCAGTAGGAGAAGGAAGTTCAATGTCCGGGGCATCCATACCCACCTTAATTGCTTCAGAGGCTTCTTTTGCCTGTGCCATTTTCTCAGCTTCCACAATAAAATTTTCATATGTTTTGGTGAATTCTGATTCCGGGTATTGGTCTTTCATTTTGGCGACGATTTCTTTGTGCAAAACTGTAAAATCTTCTCTGAATCCCAGAAATTGCACTGCTAATAAACCAGCTGCTAGTGGACTTTGAGTGCTGGTTATACGCGTCTTAACTAATTCGAATGACGGTTGTCCGCTGGTTAATTCTTTTATGGCACTAAAAACTTCTTCTGAAGCCGGCGAACCCGTAACGGATACTTTTCCATTGCCTAATTCATTAAAATTACCCGAAAACTCAACTTGTTTTTCATTCCCATCCAACACGAAGATCAAATTTTGCTGTCCCATCATTACCCGATACAATCCTGGTTTAGGAGCTTCTTTCAGTTTAAAGCCAAATTTTCCACCTTTCATTTCGGTCTTATCAATCGAAACAGAGGAATTATCAAGACCAATGCGATCGAGACTAATGCTTAAATCTGAAGCATTTGTAAAATTTCCATTAATCTCATTACCGGAATTACAGGAACCTAAAACAAGTATAGAAATTAATAACAGGGTATACTGAACCATTTTTTTCATATGATAACGGTTTATTTTTTAGTTAAAATGATTTGAAATTGAATTTGTGTATTGTTCAAAATAATCATTAGTTGTACCAAAATCCTGATAGTCAATAATGAATTTGCCTTTTGAAACTTCTCCTAGTAAATAATAGTTTTGCTGAATTTGTTGCAAAAATAATTCAAATTTATCTTTAATTCCGGGTTTAATTGAAACTATAATCCGGCCCTGGCTTTCTCCAAATAAGAATATATCCTTTCTGAATCCTTCGGGTATCTCAATAGTAAAGCCAAGAGACGTATTGCCAAAACAAGACTCTGACAAACAGCAGAATATACCTCCTTCGGAAACATCATGAGCAGATTCAATCATGTTTTTCCGGATTAACTCCCTGATGGAATGTTGAACTTTATACTCTTCCTCCAGATCAAAATAGGGAACTGGTGCATGAGTGACTTTATGTATGATGTTGAGGTATTCGGAGTAGCCTATATGATTGTTTTGAACTCCCAATAAATAGATCAAATCTCCGGATTCTTTAAAGTTAAGACTGGTAAACAATGACTGATTCTCCATGATACCCAGCATGCCAATGGTCGGAGTCGGATTGATGGGTTCGGTTTTTTCCTTGGTAACCGTTTGATTATAAAAGCTGACATTGCCTCCGGTAACGGGGGTTGAAAATTTTTCACAGGCAACTCCCATGCCTTTCAGTGCATGAACAAACTGCCAGAAGACTTCCGGATTATACGGGTTTCCAAAATTCAAACAATTGGTAATCGCAACTGGGATGCCACCCGAACAGCTGATGTTGCGGGCACATTCGCTGACAGCGATCATAGCGCCGATATAAGGATCCAGATAGACATAACTCGAATTGCAATCCACCGTCAGACAGATAGCTTTATTTGTATCTTTAATACGCACAACGGATGCATCTGATGCAATTCCGGAGGTCATTGTACTGGTTCTGACCATGCGGTCGTATTGTTCAAATATCCATTTTTTACTGGCAATATTGGCTGAGCCCATCAGGATTTTGGCAATTTTCAACAAATCACTTTCTTCGGGAATCTGTTCTGGTTTAAATGCGGCGATTGATTCGAGATAACCTGGAGCTCTGTATTCACGTTCATAGACTGGGGCACCGCCACCTAACACTAAAGACTCTGCAGGTACTTTTGCGGCGAGTTCACCATGCATATAATATTCTAAAAAACCACCTTCAGTAACTTCTCCAATCTGTACACATTCGAGATCCCATTTATCATAAACCTCTTGTAATTGAGCTTCGCCGCCTTTTTTACATATGACCAGCATTCGTTCCTGCGATTCAGATAACAAGATTTCAAAAGCCTGCATGTTTTTTTGCCGGGTAGGCACCAGATCCAGATTGATTTTCATACCCGTTCCACTTTTAGCAGCCATTTCTGAAGTAGAGCAGGTGATTCCAGCAGCTCCCATATCTTGCATACCGACAATTTGTCCGGTAGTTATGGCTTCAAGACTTGCTTCCAGCAAAAGTTTTTCCTGAAACGGATCACCAACCTGAACAGCCGGTAGATCATCTGCTGAATTATCTGTTAAATCAGATGAAGCAAATGTAGCACCATGTATACCATCTTTACCAGTAGCAGAGCCTACGATAAAAACAGGATTGCCAGGTCCATCTGCTCGGGCCGATACCGTCTTTCCATGTTCCACTATTCCAGCAGACATGGCATTGACCAAAATATTCTGATTATAACCGGGATGAAAATAAACTTCACCACCAACAGTCGGAACTCCAAAAGAATTACCATAATTGCCAATTCCTTTGACCACTCCTTTCATTAAATGTTGGGTATGTGCCAATTCTATTGAACCGAATCTTAAAGAATTTAAAGCCGCAATGGGTCGGGCTCCCATTGTAAAAATGTCCCTGTGGATACCTCCAACACCGGTGGCGGCTCCCTGGTAGGGCTCTATAGCGGAAGGGTGATTGTGAGATTCTATTTTAAAAGCGCAGGCTAGTCCATCACCAATATCAACAAGTCCGGCATTTTCTTCGCCAGCTTCCACTAAGAGTGCTGGTCCTTTTCGCGGCAACTTTTTTAAATGTATTATTGAATTTTTATAAGAACAATGTTCTGACCACATTACAGAATAAATACTTAATTCTGTAAAATTGGGTTCCCTGCCTAAAATGTGTACAATCTTTTGATATTCAGATTCTAGTAATCCTAACTTTTGGGCAGTTTCTAAACCGCTTTGTGACATAAATTGTGTTTTTTCGAAGGAATCGCAAAGATAATGAATGCATTATATATTAAATTATATTAATGCTTTATCTTTTAAGATTTAATTCCCGCTAATAGTCGTTTTTTATAATTAAAAAAAAATGACATTCTGGAAGAGCTGAATGTCATTTTTTAAACCAGTAATCACTGATTATCCTTTCTTCTTAATGCTGCAACCTACAGCCTTTGTAAATGAAGGATCCGGATTTTTGCCTTCATCAAGGGCATTTATAGCATTTTCTACATAGTGTACTTTAATATTCGATTCATCCTTTGGATTGTCATCGATGGCGCCAATGTATTTAACAACTTTATTGGCATCCAATAAAAAAACATGAGGTGTTCTTGTGGCACCAAATTTTGGATAGACCGATTGTTGTTCATCAAATAAGTAAACAAAAGGATATTTTTTCTTCTTGGATAATTTTTTCATGCTTTCAAAATCATCCTCCGGAACGACTTCAGGATCATTGGGATTGATGGCAATTACAGGATATCCTTTTTTGCTGTATTTCTTATGTAAATCGATGATTCTTTTTTCATACATCACAGCATAAGGGCAATGATTACAGGTAAAGACAATTATATAGCCTTTAGCATCTTTATAGTCAGCCATGCTAACCATTTTGCCATCCACATTTTTTAATTTAAAATCTTCTGCTTTATCACCTAATTGGTATCCCTGGGCCAATATGGTAGAAACAAAAGCACTGATAAAAAAAACACTTAATAATAATTTTTTCATAATATTAAAATTTACAATTGTTTATAAATAAATCTAGCATCTTCAAATTGTCAAATGAATTTTCAACAAAACAAGTTTTTCCTTTAAAGCTTAATAAACTGGCAGGAATAGAACCGCCCCAACTGGGTTCAATCTGGTCAATCCAGACATTTGGATTGCCTCCGTCAAATAATATTACCGTGGCTTTAAGATTCTTTTTTTGTATAAAAGGCAAAAGCTTTTTGCGGTAGCTTTCTCTAAAGTCCAGACTTACTAAATATAGTCTGAATTTATCCCCCTTTTTGTTGTGATTCAGCTCTTCAAAATAAGGTAACTCCTTGACACAAGGCTTACACCAGGTGGCCCAAAAGTTGAAAAGTCGTACCGTGTCATCCTGGGTGTTAATTAATTGTATTAATTCTGAAGTATTATAAATTTTAATATCGTTAATCTCGTTTTGAGGAAGTATGTAATCCCGGCCGGCATGAATCGCTAAAAAATATAAAATGAGTATAAATTGCATTAGCTCTTAACGCAGATACACAGCAATTGGTTTGAGATATTATTTATCAATCACAATATTTTTAAATTTTAAGCCTTTTTTAACGAGATCAGCAAACTTATGGTCTAAGCGATCATCCTGATTTATTAGCCTCAACAAAAAATTTAGCTAACTTTATTCTCCTATAGTTAAAATATGGATATTATGAATAAAAATGATCAACTTTGTTGACAAATAGACATACCAGCAAAAACTAAATCAAATTTTATAAATGAAATCTCCAATTCTATCCATATTGTTTTCTAGTTTATGGTTAATACTAAATGCTCAGATTCTTTCACATAAAATAGTCCCTTTCGTAAATAATGTAAATCAGGAGTTGCAATATCCCTTGACAGGCGGATTAAATAGTATTCAAGTAAATGAAATCGATTTAAATTTGGATGGAGTCTTAGACCTGGTACTTTTTGACCGTGTGGGTCATGTCCTTGTTCCAATGATATACGATACGCAAAAGAAGCAATATTCTTTTGAGCCTTCCTATAAACATATTTTTCCCAGAGTTAAAGATTGGGTAATTTTCAAAGATTATAATAAGGATGGACTGATTGATATTTTTTCAAGTTCGTTTAATACGGAAGGTATTCCAGGTATCGAAGTTCATACTGGCAAATTATCTGGAGGGACAATTTGGTTTGAAAAATTTGATATGGGTCAGTCATTTAAAGTATTGTATTTTCCAATCGGGAATGCAAAAACGCAAATACCGATCGACTATTCAGATTTACCTTCCCTGGACGATGTAGATGGGGATGGAGATTTAGATATCATTTTATTTGAACCTGGAAATAACCGGGCTTCTTTTTTTCAAAATGTCGTTATCGAACGAGGTTACGGATTGGATACTCTCGCTTATGTGTTTGCAAAGCGATGTTATGGTGGCTTTATCGAAGAAGGTCAAAGTTCTAATATCATATTAAGTGGTAGTCAGGATTCTTGTGCAGATTTCTGGACGCCAATAATTACTTCTCGTCATGCTGGTTCGACCATATTATCAACAGATCTGAACGGAGATCATCTCAGCGATATGCTCATTGGTGACCTATTGAATGCTGGTGTAACAGCGCTGTACAATTCAGGAAGTCCATCCAATGCTTATATGTCATCTAAAGATCCAAATTGGCCAGGAGGATCTGATTCCGTTAATTTAGTTCAGTTTTTAGGTGCGTTTGCAGTTGATGTCGATCATGATCAAAATACAGATATTCTCATTTCTTCAAATGACCCTGGTCGTTCTGAAAATATAAATAATTTATGGTATTACCGCAATGTCGGTACCCGCAATGCGCCTGATTATAAACTTCAGACTAAAAGTCTTTTTGTTTCAGAAATGATTGATCTGGGAGCAGGTTCTGATCCTTGCTTTGTGGATTACAATCAAGATGGATTGATGGATATTGTTGTGGGTACTGAAGGATTTTTTATCATTGGTAGTAGTAAACGGGATGCACGTCTTTTTTTATTTGAAAATATAGGGACTAAAAAATTTCCAAAATTTAAATTAGTAGATAGCAATTATTTAAATTTTCAGGAATTTGCATTAGGTCCTGATCCACATGATAGTTTTTCTCCAACTTTTGGAGATCTTGATAATGATGGTGATATCGATTTATTGGTGGGTGAAAATTACGGTCAATTTTTTTATTGTGAAAATATAGCTGGTAAAGGAAAACCATTTGTTTTTAAAAAGCCAGTTTATGCATATAAAGAACTTAGCGCTCTTGCATTTAGTAGTCCGGTGATTGTAGATTTAAACAGGGATGGATTGTCTGATATAGTCAGTGGTGCCTGGTTGAATACTAATGACGTCAGTGGTAATGCCTGTGGTAGTTTCTATTACTTTCAAAATACAGGTACAGCAGGTAATCCGCAATTTGACCTGGATTATTTTAAAGCACCTAATACCAATTGTTTAGGAAAAATCAGAATTAATGGCATTGGTTCTAAATCATATACTTCTCCTGAGATCGTTGACTTTAACGGTAAATATAAAATGTTTAGCGGAAATATTTTTGGCGAAATAAAAATCATCTCCAATATAGAAAATAATTTAACGGGCACTTTTATAATTGAAAATCCAAATTATGGACAATTGCTGGATGGTGAGCGATCTCGCATTAGTTTGGCAGATATAGATGATGATGGATTACTTGATATGATCAGTGGAAACACCAGAGGTGGCCTTTCCATGTTTCAGACATTGATAAAAGTGGATGGCAGTACAGCAAATGAAGACATTGAGGAAAATTTTCCGTTACTTTTTCCAAATCCTTCAACAGGAAATCTGATCCTGACTAACCCGACTTCTTATGAAATTATGGTAACGATTTATGGAATGGATGGCAAACAATTGGATCGTTTTGTTTTACATCCAGATTCACAAATTCATAAAAATTATACTCATTATACAAAGGATTTATTTTTTCTTAAATTGCAGAGCCGGGAATTTCAATCTTATCTTAAATGGATAAAATATTAACGCAATGAAATATAGTTTTTGTTTTCTTTTTTGTATATCATGCAGTATTATCCTGTCACAATCTTCTGTAAAAATTGAATTTGCAGAAAAAGATTTATTGTTTAATGATATTGCAGGTCTAAGTGTGTTTGGTAATTTGGGAGCAACTCCCGGATCTAAAATTATAGGTATTAATTGCCAAAATCTGCTAACGAATCAAAATGAAATATTTCTTTGTCCTTTTTCAACGGCTGTTGATATACGGACTGCGTTTATGATATTTCACAAAGAAGGAAGCCTGTTTATAAATAAAATGATACGAACGGGTATAGATGATGTCTCATTTATTGGAACATACAGTCAAACCGGTGCAACACATTTAATGGTGTTTGGAAACTTTAATGTAAAATTAAAAGCATTGACATCTTTAAAAATGATCACTTCAGTTATCGATCCTGGAATGGTACTAAAGCCGGTTGATATTTTATATCATAATTTTAATTTTTATATTCTGGCGGAGACATTAGTAAATTTTTTAAATGAGTTTAACAGTAAAATTGTAATTATTAAAACAGATGGCAGATCAGTATTATGGTCAAATAGTTACAATACAACAGCTGCCATACATTCTGAAATACCAAGATCGATTGCTTTAACTCCAAATCAACATATTGCTATCGGCGGGCTAATTATCCGGGCCACCGATAAATCGCCAAGAATGATGTTGGCACAGATTGACTTGGATGGTAATCCAATGATGATGAAAAGTGTTGAACTGATGAGCGCTGATATGCGTACCAATCACAAATTTAACTGGACTCTCGTCGGGAGTAAAGGAGTAAATATTCATCTTTTTTCTCAAGCCATTGATAATCTGTCAGAACCAGGTACTGTATTAGTGACTATGTTTGATAATGAACTTAATTTAAGAACCTGGAGAAATTATACTGCAGATATCCGCGTAGAAACAGCCAATCTCGATGGTAACTTTTTTATGTTTTCAGGTCAGGCTCCGGTGGAAAAAAGTAAACAAGGCTTTATGTTGATGAAAGTTAATTCGGCTAATGCTATTGTTGAGCAATTTAAATTTTTTGAAGATGAAATAAAATATCAATCGCCTATATCAAGCTCAGCAATAGGGTATGACCGGGCGGTTGATTTTGTCTGGACAATTGTTAAGCCTAATGAAACTTCTTACAATCATCTTATTTTGCTTGGTGCAAATTCAGGCCTGGATCATAAATGTGGTGAAAACTATACGACGACAGTTGCTAAAGATCCCATGTTACTGACAGAAATTGCATTTTCTGCAAAGACCGACCAAATGCAACTGAGTACATTAGATGGTCAAATCAGGGAAATTGAAATAAATACAACTGAGCTTTGTTACACTACTGGAAGTGAAGAGCATCAGAAAAATAAAGTGATGATATATCCTAATCCTGCAAAAGGACAGTTTACGCTGAAATCAGACCAATCAATTGAAAATATTCAGATTCTTGACCTGGATGGAAAGCTTGTATCTACTCAATTAATAAATTCAGGTATGGGTAAGACTTACATTGAATTTAAAGGCAGGTGTATATTTTGCAAAGCTGTATTATCCGGAAAGGTCCTTCGAAATACATAAACTGATTGTTCTTGAATGAAAAAATTGATTGGTTTACCTGGAAATCAATCTCAGTTCATAAATATTTTGCTACCTACACGAATCATTGTCGATCCTTCTTCCAAAGCAATCATATAATCTCCTGACATCCCCATGGATAATTCTGTAAACGCACCGGAGGGAAAATAAGTCTTCCCGATATGTTCAAATGCAAATCGTAAACTTCTGAATTCATTTTTTATCTGTAACTGGTTATCTGTAAAGCTGGCCATCCCCATAAGTCCTTTAATGGAAACATGAGTTAGAGAAATCCAGTTATCCAGATCTAGGGATTTGATCAAATTGTCGTAAGTAAATCCGTGCTTTGTTTCTTCCTGAGCTATTTTCATTTCCAGTAATATGGATGTGTAGCATGATAGTTTTTTAGAAATTTCATTGATTTTATTGGCAAGATTAAATGAATCTACTGAATGAATTAACTGTACATTCGGAAGGATAGATTTAATTTTATTTTTTTGCAGACTTCCAATCAAATGCCAATCGATGTCCTTTGCTAATTCGGTTTTTTTATGTAAGAGTTCCTGGACCCTGTTTTCTCCAAAAATACGATGCCCTTCTTTGTAAATGTTTAGTATATTTTCAGTGGATTGATTTTTGGTAACGACTACAAGAGTGGCATTATATTGATTTACTTTTTTTCGTATTTCATGAAAATGTTGTAAAGAAATCATCAGTACCTTATTATTTCAGGTTTAATCAAATTTATAGGATACTCAAATGCCTCTTCCAGACTATTCAGTGCATTGATGAGCTTAAAGGTAGTAAAAGTATGCAAATGATGGCTGTGAATCTCAGCTTCATGAATAGTCCAGTCAGCCAAGAGGGACGCACGCATCGTGCCGGCTAATAAGGGTATTTTAGGAGTAAGCCACCGATAGCCGTCGAAAAATACCAGATTCGAAAAACTACTGTCAGTGATCATTCCATTTTTGCTAAATAATAACTGGGTATCAAGACTGAATTTTTTTGCATATTTTTCAAGTTCAACGCGATCCGTAAATTTGAAAGAATACTCCAGCGAATTATTTTCAATAATTGCAAATGATTTAAATGATTTTTGAATATAGGGTAATTGAAAGAATTTAAATTCTGATTCCGAATAAGAAAACTTACATTTAATAAAATCATGATTGATTTTTGTCAATTTAGATAACAAATAATCCAAATGATGCGATTCTGTTTTTGAGTAAAAATGCTTAAATGTTTTATCAATCCGGCTTTGATGATAAAATAAATTTCTGGGTATTCCTTTAACTATGGCTATACTTTCAAAAAATCGGAACATATATTTTTTGGTTCAATTCTGAAAATTCTTTTTCTGGATTTGAATTACTGGTTATACCTCCACCACTCTTATAGAGATAGCCAGTTTCTGATTTTTCAATAAAGCGAATCATAACAGCACTGTCAATATTAACTCCATCAAAATATCCAAAAACTCCGGAATAAAATCCCCTGTCATATTGTTCTATTTCCTGAAGCAACGAAACAGTTTTTACTTTCGGTGCACCGGTCACAGATCCTGCAGGTAGGAGCTTATCAAACAATAGACCAGGTTTATTACTAAATTGAGGTTTAAGCTTGCCTTCAATTTTTGAACTCATTTGCCAGATCGCACCTTTGTGGGTGGAGATCTTTGCCAGGTTTTTAAAAGATTTGATTCGTACTTCTGTAGCAACTATGCTCATATCATTTCTTAGTAAGTCAACGATGGTATTATGTTCTTCATTTTCTTTAATGTCGTTTAGCAAAATATCTTTATTTTCTTCAGGCTCAGCAGAAATGGTTCCTTTCATTGGATAAGTAGCAATATTGCCATCGCGAATTTTTACAAAAGTTTCTGGAGAAAACACGACAAAATAATCATTTACCCATAATTTGTAAGGGGCTTTGCTGTAATGGAATATTTCTTCAAGACTAAGATTGGTCTGTATTTTACTTGCTTGAGTTAAATTTGCCAGATAGCTGTTTCCTGCCATAATTTCATCGCGAACACGATTGAATTTAATACTGTAGTCTGAAAAAGGTATGCTTTCAATGTCAAATTTATAAGTATACGGAATGTGTTCAGAATTTTCTTGATTAATCGAAAACTTAAGAAGTCGATTATCCAATTGATCAATCGCTTCACAAATTCCTAATGTTTTATTATAATTCAAAACAAACACAAATTTTTTACCCAGATTATAAAGCATATTCATCTGGTTAATAACAAAATGATAATCTTTGATTAAAGTCATTTAATATTGTGGTACTTGTCTAATTTCGCCGGAAAGTTATCAGCTTTTGCGATGAGTTCCAATTTAAATATTTTATTAATCGATAATAAGGATTCCTTTACGTTTAACCTTGTGCAATCTTTTGAAGAATTACATTGTAAGATTACAGTATGTGCTGATCCGCAAGATATCAGAAAATTATTACCTGCCTATCAACGCATTGTATTTTCACCTGGACCCGGACTGCCTGAAGATTTTCCCTTAATGTTTGAGATTCTGAGTATTATAAATCCTTCCACAAAAGTATTGGGGGTATGTCTTGGTCACCAAGCGATTGCAACATTTTTTGGCGCTACCTTATTTAGACAGAACAATGTGCAACATGGGAAAAAGAAACAAGTCTTTAATAAGTGCACAAATCACAAATCCATACTATATCATATGCCCGAAATCTTTGAAGTAGGCTTATATCACTCCTGGGCTGTTCAAGCAGACGCCATTCCAGATGTTTTGACAGTCAGTTGTCTGTCTGAAGATGGCATTGTCATGGGGCTATATCACAAGGACTTACCTGTTGAAGGCATTCAGTTTCATCCAGAGTCCTTTTTAACTCCTAATGGCAGTAAAATGTTGGAAAACTGGCTTCATTTATGAAAATCAAAAATTGTATAATTTGCATATTGCTCGTCTTTGGTTTAAAGGGTATGGCCCAAATTTGTGGTACTGTTATGGATCAGGATGGAAATCCGCTACCTTTTAGTTCGATTCACATTAAAGGAACCACAAAGGGTACAAGTAGCAATCCGGAAGGACAATACGAGTTGAGCCTTGATAAAGGACTGCATACTATAGTCGTGCAATATCTTGGTTTTCAAACCTTGGAACGAGTTATTAGCTATACGGGTGAAAAATTAATATTAGATTTTAAATTACGGCCATCCGTTTATTTGTTGCAGGAAATAACGGTATCCTCTGATCAGGAAGATCCTGCGTATCCGATAATCCGGCTAGCGATAGAAAAACGAAAATACCACGTAAACCAGAAGCCTAATTTTACCTGCTATGCCTATACCAAAGGATTTATTCGAATATTGGATGCGCCTCAAAAGATCCTGGGCAAAGAAATAGGTACAATGGATGGCAATCTGGACACCAACAGAAAGGGTTTTGTTTATCTGTCAGAGACAGTATCAAAACTTAGCTTCCAAAAACCGGATCATCTCCACGAAGAGATGCTCTCTTCTATAATATCCGGACGGGATAATGGATTTTCTTTTAATAGTGCTAGCTCAGTTCGATTTAACCTTTACGAAAACTCAAATGACTTTGGGAAAAGTATTGTCTCACCCATATCCGATTTTGCTTTTTCGTATTATAAATACAAGTTAATAGGTATTGATACAAGTGCCGATAATACAGAACGATTTTATCGAATCCAACTCATTCCACTCAACAAGAGTTTAGCCTGCTGGTTTGGTGAAATTTCTATTAAAGATCAGGATTGGAGTATTCAATCGGTAAATGTTTTTATAACCGGGAAACAAGTTCAGCAGGAGATATTTGATACTATTGCCTTGCGACAGGTTTATATTCCTTTGGAGAATGATCATTTGGATAAAATTCAAAACCAGATATTTTCATTCAAAGCAAATTTCCTCGGTATAAAACTGGAAGGAAAATTTGTAGTTGTTTTTTCAGATTATGCGTTAAATGAAAACATTAAAATAGAAAATAAAAAAACCATGGTAAATATCGTCAGCGGCGCCAATGAAAAAAGTAAACTTTATTGGGATAGTATCCGGCCGATACCTTTAACACATGATGAGCAAACGGATTATTTGATTAAAGACAGTATTAAAATAGTCAGGGAATCTAAAATATATAAAGATTCGGTAGATTCAAAAAACAACCGGTTTGAATTCATGGATATCGTTCAGGGATATACTTATACTAATACGCATCAACATTGGAATTTTAGCATTGGCTCACCATTGGAATTATTTCACTTTAATCCTGTGCAAGGATGGACAGTAGGAGGCACAACAACTTATAATCGTTGGTATGGAAACGCGAATCAACGAAAAAAAATTTCAGCGGAGTTTAAAATGGATTATGGTTTTTCAGAAAGAGTATTAAGACCTCAGTTTGGAATGAAATATCGCTTTAACCGGAAAAGGGAATCCTATATTGCCTTTAGCGGAGGAGTTGGCTTAAATGTATTTGATTCCGGGGAAAGCTCAGTTTTTTTGAATGAAATTTATAATCTCTTTTTAAAGAAAAATTATATTAAATTTTACGAAAAGCAATTTATGGAATTGCGGACTGGAAGTGATTTGACAACTGACTTAAAATTTAAATTTAATGTAGCGTATTCCAGACGAAGGGATGTTATAAATCATTCGGAATATTCAATTCGAAAGAAATCCAGCATTTATCAAGCGAATTCAATCGTGGATCAATGGCAGGATACTTTGAAGATTATGAATGCGCATCATCTTAGTTTTAATACCCGCATTTCATGGACACCTGATACGAAACTCTGGGTGACTCCAAAAGAAATAATCAAACTGGGCTCTGACTATCCTCGTTTTGATCTGGATTATACCTTAGCTTACTATCCTGAATCTCGATCAAACTATCACAAGCTATCCTTACAAATCAGCAAAGAATTTGGAGAGAGTCGTTGGGGGAATCTAAACCTGAGTTGCATTGCTTCAAAAGTATTTTCTTCCGGAGAGATCGATTTGCCTGAATATATTTTTGCAACGGGAAACCGACTTGCGGTTTACTTTAGGGGTCTCGATAATAATTATTTCCTTGCATTAAATCCATATGTTTATTCCAGCCCTGATAAAATGGTTTCATTGTTTGCCGAGCATGATTTTAAAGGATTATTATTTGACAGAATACCCTTGTTGAACAGGCTGGGGTTTAAAGAGATAGCCAGGGTTTCCCTATTAAGTATTCCTGAAAAAAGCCCATATTACGAGTTTAGTTTTGGAATTGGCAATATAGGCTATAAAGTTTTTCGGCTGTTTCGGTTGGATTTTGTAGCTCCCGTTAATCAAGGCTCAATAAAATCGACCTATTTGCGACTTGGGATCATAAAATCTTTTGGTGTCGGTGGAAATTAATTTTTTCAATTAATTATTTATCAGGGCATCATAACCAGAATTCAAGTTACATCCCTAATATTTCAGCCATTTTTAATAATTCGAGTTCCGGTTCTTTTTTAGTTTGAGTTGCAAGGTCAAATCGGGTATATTGTATTTTATCATGTACAATCCCAGCCATACAATTGAATTTTCCTGCTAATAAGCCTTCAACTGAGGCATGTCCTAATCTGCTGGCCAAAATGCGATCATATGCACAGGGAGAACCTCCCCGTTGAATGTGACCAATTATAGAAACTTTGATATCATAATGAGTTATGCGTTGTCTAATTTGGTTTGCAATGTCAACTGTGGTTCCATTTTTATTTCCTTCGGCCACGATAACTAATCCAAATAGTTTTTTACGTCGAAGAGATTGCAGTATGCTTTCTGTCAACTCATCAATGGAAGTGCTTTTTTCCGGCAACAAAACAGCACTGGCTCCGGAAGCTATCGCAGTGTAAAGCGCTATATAACCGGAATGTCTTCCCATCACTTCAATAAAAAATAAACGGTTATGTGAATCCGCGGTATCCCTGATTTTGTCTACCGCGTCAATAGCCGTATTGACAGAAGTAAAAAATCCGATTGTATAATCTGTTCCAAATAAATCGTTGTCGATGGTTCCGGGCAAACCGATTATAGGAAAACCCGTTTCATTATAAAATTCAGTAGCACCCCGGAAGGTTCCATCACCTCCGATAGCGATCAATGCATCGATATCCTGAGCACGCAAATTATTATAAGCTGTTTGACGACCTTCAAGGGTATGAAAAGCGGCACTGCGTGACGTTTTTAAGATAGTGCCTCCTCGTTGAATTATATTGGCAACATCTGTAGTTTCAAGTCGTTGAATATCTCCATCAATCAATCCTTCATATCCTCTCTGAATGCCATACGTGTGTAAATCGTAGTAGCTGGCAGTGCGCGTGATGGCTCTTATGGCAGCATTCATTCCTGGTGCATCGCCCCCTGATGTAAAGATGCCAATGCGTTTGATGGGGCTATTCATATTTATGATTTGTATAAATTTTTAATAATTTTATATTCATTCCGAGAAACTTTGGATCAGCTATATATACAGTCTCCATCCGTCTTTGTTCATTTAATTTCGGCCTGGTGATAAGCTAAAAGTTTTTCGATGGGTTTCTGAATACACTCGCCTGGCGTAAATCCATACGATATAAGACATTGAAAGAATTCTTCTTGCAGATAAAATCCAACCGAACCGCAAAGATGAACCGGAATTTCTACTTGTTTTTGATAAACGGTTAATTTGTTTTGAATAAACTGATTAAAACTTTCCTCAATAAATTGTTTGCATTGCTTGTGCTTCTTGTTTTGAATAACAAATTTTGCAAAACTTCCCAGCAAAGTTTGTTTGTTTGGAGATTGATAAAGATTATAGATAAAATCAGTTTTTAATATTGGATACTCTTCAGAAAGTGCAGAGCTTAATTCAGAATCCAGTTTTTCATAAAAATAAGCAGCTAATAACTTTTTGGCCAGGTGATTTCCGCTTCCTTCGTCTCCTAGGATAAAACCCAGAGAAGGGAGTTGATGTATGATTTGATTCCCGTCGCACAAGGCGGCATGGCTACCTGTTCCTAAAATGCATATAATTCCTTTTTTGCGATTGCATAAAGCTCTTCCGGCACCTAGAAGATCGGAATGTATTTGAAACGTGGTATTGGGAAATTGTCTGGAAATGGCATCTGATAATACGTTTTTAGCTGTTGGTGAACTGGTTCCAGCACCGTAATAATAAATATTTAAAGGACTTTTTTCAAGTTTATGACTAATAAATTCAAGTTGACTTAGTATAAAATCTATGGGCTGTGTGCTTGGATTCAAGCCTTCAGTTTGAAATTGAATAGCCTCAGAGTCAGTAAAATACACCCAGTCTGTTTTGGTAGAACCTGAATCTACAAGTAAATACACATACAATTTTGGCTCAATGTATGTAATTTTAAGTTTTTTATTTAGAATTCATTAATTAAATAATTCTTAAACCACTTACCTTTGGCGGCTAAAATTAAAAATAAGATGAAGAACATTACAGTCATTGGGGCAGGTACGATGGGGAGTGGTATTGCACATGTGTTTGCACAATACGGTTTTAAAGTGGTTTTAAACGATATTTCAAAAGCAGCTTTGGATAAAGCGTTGGTATCTATTAGTCGAAACCTTGACAGAATGCTTGAAAAAGGAAAAATAGATCAAACCGCAAAAGACAAAACCTTAAAAAATATTCGCTTAAGTACAGATTTAAAAGATGCGGTTGGCGCTGTTGATCTGGTGATAGAAGCTGCCACAGAAAATGAAACCATAAAATTGAAAATATTTGCAGATCTGGACCAGATTTGTCAAGCTTATACCATATTAGCTTCTAATACTTCTTCGATTTCTATTACTAAAATTGCTTCTGTAACCAAAAGACCTGATAAAATCATAGGAATGCATTTTATGAATCCAGCGCCTATCATGAAGCTGGTCGAAATTATCAGAGGATATAATACGTCAGATGAAGTTTGTGATACGATTATGGAATTGTGTAAAACCCTTGAAAAGTCTCCGGTAGAGGTTAATGATTTTCCAGGTTTCATTTCCAACCGGGTTTTAATTCCGATGATCAATGAATCCATTTATTGTCTCTATGAAGGAGTAGCCGGTGTTGAAGAAGTAGATACAGTTATGAAGCTAGGAATGGCACATCCGATGGGTCCTTTGCAATTGGCAGATTTTATAGGGCTTGATGTCGTCCTGGCTATTTGCCGGGTATTGGAAGAGGGTTTCGGAAATCCAAAATATGCACCTTGTCCTCTTCTGGTTAAAATGGTAACTGCCGGAAAATTGGGAGTCAAAACAGGAGAAGGGTTCTATCAATATACACCTGGATCAAAAGAATTAGTCGTAGCGCCTAAATTTTCTCGATTTCCTGAAACTCTCAGTAATCTCAGTAATCTTTCCTAAAATTTTTTACACTGCTGTACCTTGACTTAGCTTTTATCGTCGAGGTGGATCATATGAAAAAAACGGTGGACTATTGGAGCCATAACGATTGCAATACAAGATAAAAAAACGACTCCGCTATACAGCGCATAAAAGGATGCGAAGACTTTTAAAGACTGTTCTGGATTTTGTTCTGCAGGTCCCATTCCGGTTAATATCATGCTGGCATTATAAAATCCATCTACCAGATTCATTCTTCCAAAATGCATATAACCTGCCGTACCAATAGCTAATGAAAAGAGGATAAGAACACTTCCTAAAATCCAAAAAGTAAGCAGCCGTTTATAAAAAACGGGACGACGTGCCAATGCCTTGGATCTGTGTTCAAACATGTACCTATCTTAAATGACAATATTAATCATTCTGCCTGATACAAAAATGATCTTTTTTATCTCCTGTCCTTCAAGCCATTTTTGAATTTCTTGAAGTTGAATAACCTCATTCTGAAGTTCTTCCTGGCTAAGTGATTTTGAAACAATCCATTCAAAACGCTTTTTTCCATTAATGCTAACTGGATAGTTTACAGTATCACTGATCAGGTATTGTTCTGAATGTACCGGATATTCACTATGATGGATACTACCTTTCATTCCAGATAGTTGCCAGATTTCTTCTGTTATAAAGGGTGCAAAAGGCGCCAGCAATCGTGTTAAAGGAAGAAGAATACTTTCTTTGGTGCAATTTAATCTCTTAAGTTCATTGACACAAATCATAAAAGCACTCACCGAAGTATTAAATGAAAGTACATCAATGTCATAATTAACTTTTTTAATACATGTATGAAGTATTTTTAATTCTTCCGGCGAAGCCTCTGCGTCTGTTAAAGTAAAAGTATCATTTGAATCAAAAAACAAGCTGTAAAATTTTCTTAGAAACTTAGAAACCCCATCAATTCCTTTAGTATCCCAGGGTTTGGATTGTTCGATGGGACCCAAAAACATTTCGTACATTCTAAAACAATCAGCACCATATTCTTCAATCACATCATCGGGGTTTACTACATTGTAGTAACGCTTAGACATTTTGCCTGTTTCTGATAAGGTATGTATCCTAAAGGATTCACTTAATTTTTCTAAAGAATTTTTTTCTGTTGAATTTTCAAAAACTGCGTCGGCATATTCAGGCCGCCATTTAGCAAATTGCTGAAGACCTTTTTTGGTTAGATGAGAATTTGGAGTGTTGTAATCTGATACAAATTCAACCCATACCGGTATCCGGGCTAATTGATCTTCCAAATACTGATCTGCTATTTTCTGATCAATAAAATGAGCTGGTTTAGAATCTTTGATCAGTATAAGTGATTCGATGATACCCTGAATCATGCCCTGGTTGACCAGTTTTTTAAATGGCTCTAATGTGGGTACATAGCCAAGATCAAACAGAAACTTATGCCAGAACCTGGAATACATTAAATGTCCAACTGCATGTTCTGTTCCACCAATATATAAGTCTACATCCCGCCAGTAATTTAAAGAGTCTTGGGAAGCAAATTGGTGCTCATTTTGAGGATCCATATACCGTAGAAAATACCAGGACGAACCTGCATAACCGGGCATGGTGTCGGTTTCTCGTTGTAATCCATTTACATTTACCCAGTCGCTGGCAGTATAAAGAGGGGAGCGTCCACCGATTCCAGGTTCAATCTGTTTAATATAAGGTAATTCAAGCGGGAGATCCGCCTCATCAAGTGTGTGGGAAATACCATGATCATCATAACTCACCGGAAAAGGCTCTCCCCAATATCTTTGTCTGCTGAAATTGGCATCCCGCATTTTATATTGTATCAACCTGGAGCCGATACCTTTAGTATCAATATGCTTTAAAATATACTCGATCGCGTCGGCAACCGTGAGTCCATTCAGTATATCAGAATTAATCATCGTGCCGACCTGGTCTTCCGGGCTGGCGCCTGGAAATTGAGATTGATCCACAACGGGTATAATGGATAACTGAAAATGTTTTGCAAAGAGCCGATCTCGATTATCATTACTGGGTACAGCCATTATGGCACCTGTACCATAGTCAATTAATACGTAATCTGAAATCCAAATCGGCATTTTTTTACCGGTTAATGGATGAATTGCAAAGGCACCCGTATTCACTCCGGTGGGTGTTTTGGTATCAGCCTGTCTTTCTCGTTCTGAACGGTTTTTTACTTTTTGAATGTATTCTTCGACATGAGCTTTTTGATCCGGAATGGTGATTTTCCGGGCTACGGGATGTTCGGGAGCCAAGACCATAAAAGTAGCACCATAAAGGGTATCTGGCCGTGTAGTAAAGATTTCCAGCTTCTCTTCGTAATTTTCAAGACTAAAAAAAACTTTGGCTCCAATTGATTTTCCAATCCAATTTCGTTGCATGGTTTTTAATGCTTCAGACCAATCCAATACCTCGAGATCCGTTAACAGGCGCTCAGCATAAACACTGATTCGAAGTGCCCATTGCATCATCGCACGTTTTTCAACAGGATGACCGCCACGTTCAGAAACCCCATCCTTAATTTCATCATTGGCCAGTACCGTACCCAAAGCTTCACACCAATTAACATAGCTGAGTTTGCGATAGGCCAGTCTGTAATTCATTAAGATTTCTTGTTGTTCTTTGATGGATTTGGACTGCCATTCTGTGGCGGAAAACAGGCTCTCCTGAGTATCAGAACCTGCCATCCTGGTATTTCCATTAGTTTTAAATTCCTCAATCAGTTCAGCAATAGGTTTTGCTTTATTTTCTGATTTATTATAATAATGGTGAAATAATTTTAAAAAAATCCACTGAGTCCACTTATAATATTTTGGTTGGCAGGTGATTACTTCACGAGACCAATCAAAATTTAAACCAATATTAATTAATTGTTTTCTGTATCTCTCAATGTTTTCCATGGTAGAGATGGCTGGATGAATCCCCGTTTGAATCGCATATTGTTCTGCAGGTAGTCCAAAAGCATCAAAGCCCATGGGATGCAAAACATTATAACCTTTCATTCGCTTTTGTCTGGCTACAATATCTGATGCAATATATCCAAGCGGATGTCCAACATGCAAGCCTGCTCCAGATGGATATGGAAACATATCAAGTACATAAAATTTTGGTCTTGAATAATCATTTTCCACTTTATAAGTCTGATTATCCTTCCAGATATTTTTCCATTTTAATTCTACTTCCTGATGTTTAAACTCCATTATTTCAATTTAATGCAAAAGTATAAAATAAAAAAATAAGGTGGTTTGAATGAAATTATACCAACACTTAGAATGGACTGATTCTAGAACGGGAATTACTATATCAGATTTTTAATTCGCTCATCCATGGAAATTTTGCCAATAGGTGTAACTAGGTTATCCAGTAATTCCTGAATATCTTTTGGATGGGCTGTGGTCTTTTTCAAAATCAAGTCGATATGCAGAAACCGCGACCAGAGAATAGCTTTTAGCTGGCTTTTAGCCTCATTCCACATTTGGTATTCTACGATTATACTTTTTATGTCTGATTCAATGATGCCCGACTTGATCCATACGATTTCATTTCTGACCGCTTCCCTCAAGTACGCAATTTCATTTTTAATCAACATCCAGGCCATTTTGCGATCTTCTCCATAATGCATCAGATCCAAATCATAGTGTTCCCTGATCTGATCTTCCCGTGCTTCCAGCATATATTCAATAAACCGGGTATTATTTAAATGGCCGTGTGGATCGCAGTCTTTAAATCGTATTCTATGGCTGGATTCAGGAAATTTATTCATATATAGAAATGAATACTGGGAACAAAATCTTTACTATGCTTGTTCAATAGCCTATGCTATTCCCTGTTCTCGAGTTATGTTTTTTTGATTTTTTAATAATAACATTTGATTTTTTTTAATTGCTAATTGGTTGATATGGGAATGCTTTTAAGCCTGCTTTTTGTCTTTGCAATAGATTATTATGCTTTTCAGGGTGTCAAAATGTATTTTTCACCTGGTATGTCTGATAATAACAGACTGTTGATTTCAGGAATCTACTGGTTGCTTTCTGCAATTATTCCGGTTTTATTTGTTTTAGGTATCATTGAGTTTAGAAAACAAGGGCAAACCCCTCATATTTTTGTATTGCTGGGAAATATCTGGTTTATACTACTGCTCAGCAAATTAGTTTTTGTTTTTGTATTGTTTGGCGAGGATATATACCGGTTTTTCAGCGGTTTATATTTTAAATTTTTTGATTCTTCTTCAGATTCCCTGGTTAATAATTCAGGCTTTCTGCCTTCCAGAAGAAAGTTTGTAAGTCAGGGTGCTTTATTGTTGGCTGCATTACCTTTTCTATCACTCACCTATGGAATGCTTCGTGGCAGATATCAATATAAAATCCATCGTCAGACTTTGTTTTTTAAGGATCTTCCGGAAGCATTTGACGGATTTACTATTTCGCAGATTTCCGATGTCCATGCAGGTAGTTTTGATGACCGGGAAGGTGTCTTAAAAGGTTTGGAAATGGTAAAATCATTAAACAGTGATTTGCTGGTTTTTACAGGTGATTTGGTCAATACGTATGCTCATGAATTTGATCCCTGGGTCAATGATTTTAAATCACTAAAGGCAAGATATGGAAAATATTCCATTCTGGGGAATCACGATTATGGGGAATATGCTCAATATTCAAGTCCTCAGGCTAAACAACATAATTTTGAAGACATAAAAGCCCAACATGCCAAAATGAATTTTCGCCTGTTACTGGATGAATCAATAGAAATTGAAAAAGAGGGGCAAAAATTATACGTACTCGGTGTAGAAAATTGGGGTCTTGGATTTGGCAAGCGGGGCAATTTGAATAAAGCACTTAAAAATGTTCAAACTGAAGATTTTAAGATATTGCTTTCTCATGATCCAACTCACTGGGAACAAGAAGTAAAATCACATCCAACCAATATACATCTTACCTTAAGTGGTCATACTCACGGAATGCAAATGGGTATTGAAATTCCAGGCATTAAATGGAGTCCGATTCAATACCGGTATCCAAAATGGGCCGGGATTTATGAAGAAAATTCCAGATATCTGTACATTAACCGCGGATTTGGGGTATTGGGTTTTCGGGGCAGAGTAGGAATCTGGCCTGAAATAACTCAGATTACACTTAAAAAAGAAATGAATTCATAAACTGGCTGAGCTTTGGTTATTTTTGTCATTTCATAACAAGGAGCTTAAGTATATTTTGTAATTTAAATTAAGTAAGCTTTAAGATTTTTATTTTATTGCGTAACTATTAATTTCAAATTTTGTACGAATTCCGGTTTAATTTGAATAATGTCATTCGACTTTCATTACCTATGATGATCGGTAGTGCGGCTCAAAATATCATAGCTCTTACTGACAGTTTGTTTTTATATTATTATGACATTCATGATTTTGCTGCCGCCGGTTTTGTTTCAGTCTTTTATTTAGTGGTTTCTGCCATAGCATTTGGGATCAGTAAAGGAGGTCAGATTTTAATTGCCAGAAAATATGGGGAAAAATCGTATGAATTCGTCAAAAAATATTTTTACGCTACACTAATTTACGAATTAGTTTTAGGCATAATTGTCTTTTTGTGTTTGTTTTATGCAGCCAAACCCATTTTGTCATTATTCGTCCAATCTGAAATAATTCTGGAAAAATCTTTATTGTTTCTGGACAACAGAATAATCGGACTCATATTTGCGTATGTCGGTCTTGCACTTATTTCTTTATATATTGGAATTAAACGACCTGTCTTTATTTTTATAGATACAATTGTATTGTGTGTTGCCAATATTATTCTGGCCTATGTCTTTGTTTTTGGAAAATTTGGCTTTCCCGAAATGGGCATCGCCGGTGCCGGGCTGGCAAGCGGATTGGCGGAAATAATTGCTTTTCTTGTTTTTGTCACCTATATGTTCTTTGATAAAAAAATACGGGTATTTCAATTATTAAAAATTCCTAATTTCCAATTTGAATGGATCAAAACGATTAACTCCATTAGTTTTACAATTTTATTGCAATCCCTGCTGGCTATTAGTTCCTGGTTTGTATTTTTTTCATTTATTGAAAAATTAGGTGAACGGGAACTGGCAATTTCCAACTTACTTAGAATTGCCTATTTGGTTTTCGCCATTCCTTGTTGGGGATATTCGGCCAGCATAAATACATTGGTGAGCAATACCATTGGTAAAAACAGACAGGACAGAGTCTTAAAACTTGTTTTCCATTCATCATTAATAGCTTTTGTTACGACAGCCGTGATATCGATTCCATTTTTACTTTTTCCTTTAACTTTTATGGCGCCATTGTTGGGCCATCACGACATCGAGCTGTTACGAGATGCCGTACCCTATTTTAAGATATTATTGTGTATTTTACTGGTTTATTCCATAACAACGATGTATAGCAATAGCGTTACGGGAGCCGGAGAAACGCTGAAGGCACTTAAAATTCAATTTATTGCTTCTGTAACTTATTTGATACTTAGTTATTTTGCAATTCAGCATCAAACCAATGGACTGGCTTTGGCCTGGTCTTCAGAAATAGTTTATTGGATATTGCAGGGTTATCTTTCTTATCGAGTCATGCATTCTGGTAGCTGGAGTTTTTTGAAACTCTGAGTAGTCAATTCATTCATTTTTATTCGGGATTTGAATAAAAACTTCTATTATTGAATTTAAAGTACTGATTATCAATAGGGTTAATTTAATTTATAAGAAGCATACATATAAATATTTTATATTAAAGAATTCCATATTTTTGCGCCATGAGATTGAAGAGCCTGCATATAAAAGGATTTAAAAGTTTTGCTGACGAAACGGTTATACATTTTAATGAATCAGTAACCGGAATTGTGGGTCCAAATGGGTCCGGAAAATCAAATATTGTCGATGCCATACGCTGGGTTTTAGGAGAGCAAAAGGGTAGAGAGCTCCGTTTGGAACAAATGTCAGATGTCATATTTAATGGGACAAAAAAAAGAAAAGAAGCGCCTCTGGCACAAGTTTCACTTCATTTTGAAAACACCAAAAACCTGCTTCCTATTGAATTTCAGAATGTTGAAATCTCCAGATACTTGTATCGGAGCGGTGACAGTGAATACCGTTTAAATGGCGTAAGTTGCCGGTTGAAAGATATTACGGGCTTGTTTTTAGATACCGGTATTGGTTCCGATTCCTACGCCATAATTGCTTTAAATATGGTCGAAGAACTGCTTTCCAATAAAGAAAGTGCCAGAAGGAAAATGTTTGAGCAAGCCGCAGGGATTTCAAAATATAAAACCCGTAAACGGGAAACGCTTAATAAATTAAAAAGCACCAAGGAAGATTTAGCACGAATTGAAGACTTACTCTTTGAAATAAATAACAATCTGGTGGAACTTGAAAAACAAGCCAGGCGGACTAAAAAATATAATGACCTGAAGGAAAAATATAAATCAGCCGGGTTATTGGTGCAATATTTATTAGTTAAAACCCTAAAAGAAAAACTTTCCGGAATAGAACAAAATATAGAAACCGAAAATTCTAAAGTAATATCTGAAGAAGCTATTGTTAATACTCTGGAAGCACAGATCGAATCACTTAAAAAAGCAAATCTTGATCAGGAAAAAAATCTTTCCGAATTTCAAAAAAAAGTAAACGATATTCTGGATGTCATACGTAGTCTGGAAAGTTTGATAGAAATTGATGCTCAGAAAAAAATTTATCAATCCAATCAACTAGAACAACTTGAAAACAATATACAGTCTGCTGTTTCAAAAATTGAAATTTTAAATACAGATATCAAACTGGTTGTAGCAGATTTGGAATTAACGAAATCAGAACTGGATTCTGCTTCTCAAAATGTTCTGGATCAAGAATTGATCTTCAATGATAAACAAACGGCATTTAACCAGCTTAAGTCTGGCGTCGATCAGTTTCAAATTGAAAAACAGAAAATAGAATCGCGGATTTTTAATTTTGAAAAAGAAATTGCAATCCACAATAATCAGATTGAAAGTCTGGGTGCTGATTCCGAACGGTGTCAGCTTGAACTAAAAAATAAATCCGTAGAATTTACAGAACTAGAAGTAAAGCACAAACAACTAAATGATCAACTGGGATTAACCGGAAGTCAATTAAATGATTTGCAAGCAGAAGAAGAAAAACGATTGACCGACCTGAAGCATGCTCAAAGTCTGGTTGAAACGGCTACAGAAAAAGTATCCTCCGTATACCGCCAACGGGATGCTAAAAAAAATGAATTCGATTTATTAAAGAGTATGGTGGAAAAAATGGAGGGCTTTCCCGAATCCATTAAATTTTTACACCATAACTGGCGTCAGGATATTCCGGTATTGCTGGATCTGATTTATACAGAGGAAAAATACCGTTCCGGAATTGAATTGTTTTTGGAAAATTACCTGAATTATTACGTAGTTAATAATGAAGATGATGCTGTAAAGGCAATCAGGTTGTTGTTTAGTAATTCGAAAGGGAAAGCTAATTTTTTTATTCTTGATAAATTTAGAAACTCAGCCAATACCAACCGGATAGTACCAGGATGTGTTGCAGCATTATCTATAATTGAAGTTAATGCACTGTATCAGCCGCTGTTTAATGAGCTGTTAAAAGATGTTTATATTCTGGATAAAGAACAACATCTTGAAGATGTAATACAATTTCCGGATGATATTTCCGTAATCTCGCTTTCAGGATCTATTATCAAATCAGGTAAAATTATTACAGGTGGTTCTGTCGGATTGTTTGAAGGCAAAAAGTTAGGAAGAAAGAAAAATCTTGAAAAGCTGGAAGAAGAAATCAAACAACTTGAAATTCAAACTATTCAATTAGAACGTCATCTGTCAGAACAAAAAAACAATCTTCGTTCCATAGAATTAACAGAAAAATCCAAGGAAATCGAAGTGCTTAGAAAAAAAGAAAGTGAATTAATGCAACAAAGCGCTCAACTAAAAGCCAAATTGCAACATTTTCTGGATACCCGGTCAGAACTCGAACAACGGATTGAACTGAATAAAAATAAATCAGATGAGATAAACTCAAAAATGATAGAATCTTCATCTGAAATCCTGATACTTAAATCGAAACAGTCTGAGCTCGTCAGCTCTCTGACAAATTCTGATGAAGAATACAATAAACTTTCGGTTGAATTATCAGAAGCATCCAATGTTTATCATCAGGCCAAACTTGAATTGTTGAAATGGCAAAATAAATTTGATAATATTCAGAAGGACCTGGATTATAAAAAGAAACAGCTAAATGAAGTAACAGAACAATTGGAAGCAGATAAACTTAAATGTGAAGATTTAAAAAAATCCATTGCAAGCTTGAGCCTGGCTGTCGATCAAAATCAGAATGAATTAATTGAAAAATTGGATTTTCGTAAAAATATGGATGTCAATTTGTCCACTATTGAACGAGAATATTATGAAATGAGAAATGTAATTACCGAAACAGAAGCCAAGGTAAAAACACATCAAAGAAATATTCAAGAATATCAATCTATTGTAAATCAAATTAAAGAAGCCAAAGCTGAGTATAAGTTTAGAATTCAATCCGCCCAGGAAATTGCCCGAATCGAATTTTCGATGGATTTGGAACATTTTGTGCCTGAAGAAAAGGAACCTGAAGTAGAGCTTGAATCACTTGAAGAAAAATCCCGCTATTATAAAACGCGAATTGATAATTATGGAGAAGTCAATCCATTGGCCTTGGAGGCTTATGAAGAAATGAAAGGTAGGTTAGAGAAAATTGAGGAACAACGCAATGATATACTAAGGGCTCAGGATAGTCTTTTAGAGACGATAAAGGAAATTGAAGAAACAGCTACGGCTGGATTTTTACAGGCATTTAATCAGGTGAGGGTTCATTTTCAGGCTGTTTTCAGAAGCCTTTTTACCGAAGACGATGATTGCGACCTGGTATTAGTAGATGAAAACGATCCATTGGAATGTGATATTGATATCATTGCAAAACCAAAAGGCAAACGACCTAAATCCATATCTCAGCTTTCTGGAGGAGAAAAAACGTTGACAGCAATAGCCCTGTTGTTTTCACTTTACCTTTTGAAGCCGGCACCATTTTGTATTTTTGATGAGGTAGATGCACCTCTGGACGATATCAATATTGAAAAATTTAATCAAATCATCCGCAAATTTGCCAAAGATTCTCAGTTTATCATCATTACCCACAACAAGCTTACGATGGCCGATGTAGATGTGTTATACGGTGTCTATATGGAAGAACAGGGATTGTCTTCAGTGACGGCGGTTGATCTGAGAAAATACGAGCACGAAGTTATTCTTGAAGAAATGGCCAATTAACTGTCATCGTTTTGTTTGCTTTCTATGTAGGATAATGAATATTCTTCAAGAAAGTATTTGTACTGTATAAGCTACGTATTTAAATAAAAAATATATAAGAAAGTTTGGTTGAAACTTGATTTTCCGATAAGTTATTTCGGATATTGTGCCTTGAATTAAGCTTACGTTAAAACCAACCATTTTCAATGATAATAGTCTGTATAGTTACAGCTGTTTTACTTACTAGTACAGCTATGATGTTATGGCAGAAAAAAGGCTCTTCTTTCAGAAGAATTTAATTTTTGCCTCATAACCAAAACTCAATCAACATTCACCCAGGAACCGTTGTTTTGAGGTATTGGTTTAATACAACGATCTTTGATGAATCATTCAATTGAAGCTTTTCTACCTACACTTTATGGAATATTCGAAATTCATAGCTACCCCAATGAATTAAATCCTTATGCCCCTGATTTAGTGCTGGTTTCCGGTAATTTATCGGAATTAGCGAGTCCATTGGTACGCATCCATTCTGAATGCCTTACCGGAGATGTTTTTGGGTCACTTAGATGTGATTGTGGCAGACAATTGCAAAATTCCCTAGAAATAATAGCTAACGAGGGAGGTATGTTAATGTATTTGCGTCAGGAGGGTAGAGGTATAGGTTTGCACCATAAAATCGAAGCATATCAGATGCAGGATTCAGGTATGGATACCGTGGAAGCGAATCAAGCCCTGGGTTTTGAACCTGATCTGCGCAATTATGACCTGGCTATCAAAATTTTACAGGATTTCGGTTTGGCTTCAATTCGTTTATTAACCAATAATCCATATAAACTTACGGCACTTCAGCAAGCGGGGATTCAGATATTGGAAAGGATCCCCTTGATCACACCTGTCAATGATCACAATAAAAATTATTTAAATACCAAACGGGAAAAACTCGGACACTTTTTTCCAAAATAAATAAAATGAACACTTTATCTCAATCTTTTCTTTCTTTGGTTCAAATAATGGACGAATTAAGAGATGGCTGTCCCTGGGATAAAATTCAAACCATCCATACACTAAGATCGCTCACCATTGAAGAAACATACGAATTAACAGAAGCCATATTAAATGAAGATTATCAAGGTATTAAGGAAGAATTGGGCGATTTGTTGCTTCATATCGTGTTTTATTCCCGGATTGCAAAAGAGGAACAAAAGTTTGAATTACAGGAAGTTATAGAGTGTGTAAGTAAAAAATTGATCGACCGGCATCCACATATCTATGGAGATCTGGTTTTGCAAAATGAAGAGGAAGTTAAAGTAAACTGGGAAAAATTAAAGAAAAAAGAAGGTAAAAAGAGTTTGCTTTCGGGAGTTCCAAACTCTCTGCCGGCGATGGTTAAGGCTTATCGTATGCAGGACAAAACTAAACAAGTTGGATTTGAATGGCGGCATATTGATCAGGTTTGGGATAAGGTGGGTGAAGAATTAGCTGAATTAAAAGAAGCAGTGGATACAAAGAAAAGTCGTGAGGAAATCGAACTGGAAATGGGAGACGTCTTTTTTGCTTTGATTAATTATGCCAGATTTCTAAAATTGGATCCAGAGGCTGCCCTGGATAAGGTAAATCAGAAATTCAAAAGAAGATTTCAATATATAGAAGAAAATGCATCCAGACCATTATCCGATATGAGCCTTGAGGAAATGGACCAATTGTGGAATCAGGCAAAGAGACGCGAGATCAATTTTCAATAAATTACATATTATAAAAAAAAATAATATGAAAATTGAAAAATTAGTTATCTTGCAAAGCTTACGAAACTCAAAAAACGAATATTACCCTATAAATCAATTACTTATACAAATAATTAATTTTATTTAATTTAAAAGACCTGTTTAATATTAATTAGCTTCATCAAAAATGGATTTTTATTTTCGTTTTTTTGAAATGCTATCTTCAGACTTTTAGAAGTTTTACCAGTAAGCCATTTTTCTGTATAAATATAAATCGTCAGTCATTTAAGATCCGTATTGATTTAAATAACTATATCAATGAGCCGGAATTTTTAATTGCCTGAAGTTTATAATTGATTATTTAACTAAAACAAGACTAACCAGCTTTTTAACCTACATTCCAAAAACTGAGCAATGATAATTCATATTAAAAATGTACTGAGCATACAGTGCAAAAGCAGCATACGCGCTGAATTTGAAAACCTACATCTTAAAGTTAGTTCGCTCGAACTAAATGAATGGGAAGTCCATGGAGAACTAAGCCTTACTTTGCGAAAACAAATAAAAATGAATCTTTTGATGCAGGGTTTGGAGTTAGTTGAAGCCCGTAAAACAGAACTTGTACTTCGAATCAAGGACTGTATCATTGATTTATTGGGCTCACCTGGTGAAATCAAAAATGCCAATTTTAGTTTATTACTTGCACGAAAGTTAAATCACAGTTATACCTATCTCGCAAATGTTTTTTCTGAAGTGACCGGTACGACTATCGAACAATATATCATACTCAATAAAGTAGAAATGGCCAAAACACTGTTGTTATCGGGAGAACTAAATCTCACTGAAGTGTCATATAAATTACAGTATAGCAGTGTGGCACATTTGTCCAGTCAGTTTAAAAAAGTAACCGGAGAAACTCCCTCAGAATTTAAACAACGATCTCAAAAAAGATGGCTGTCCCGTCAAAAATTTCAAACCAGGACAGCAGTCTGAGTTTAAAGAATCTAGTCATTACGTCCTGTTAACTAGCTAAGTTTGTGTAAACGGCAGACACTACCTGGCCTTTATACTTCCCATACCTCACTTAAAAGCCTTGCAAATCAGTTGGTTGTTACATTTATCCATTTCATTTATTATTTTTTCGATAAGCCCTTCTATTAATCGTTGAGCTTCTTTGCTGGATTCCCATGGAATGATTATTCGAACACAATGCTTCTAAATGGCTGTTTATCAATTAACATGCTTTTGTCTCATCTGAGTCATAGTAATTATGATACTGTCCAGATATATCGCAGAGGGATCTTATTCTCATAAAATAAGCTAACTGCTACATTAACCCTTACATACTGTTTAGATCGTTTCAGCTCACCATGATCATTAAGAGCATTAGTAGGGGCACCAATAAGTCACTATATACTATAAGGAGTCTGGCTGGATCCGTTGCACCGGGTGAATTTATACATCAGGTATGTTGAAACTGATAAATAATTTTTTTGATGATGTGTCAAATGACGGTTCTACCTTGACAATTGGAATTTAAAACCAATCGATTTTCTGCTAAAAAGCATATAAATCGAAGCAATAGCAATAATATTTTTTAAAAAACAGATGCGAAAAAGCGAAGGAATTTTATAAACAACAATGAATGAAATATAAACATCTGATATACAGCAAAATAATGAATTATTACAAATTGAATTATGCTTGGAGGCCTTAATTTTGCTACATATTAAATATTTTTATAATTTGTAAATTATAATTATAAATGCAATTTATTTTTCAATTTAGCACTATAATATACTGATATACAATAATATATAATATAATAACAAAGTGTGAATTATATAAATAATATGCACTTATACATTAGGAAAATATTTAATATGATAGTAGGTTTGCATCATTAATTCATTTCAAAAACCAAATTTTTTATGAAGAAATTATTATTTATCGCTTTCGTTTCAGTTGGAGTTTCTTTCAACTCATTTGCTCAGTCATCTGCAACCGCTACAGCTTCTGCTACTATCGTTGCAGCCATTTCTATTGCTAAAAACGTAGACATGAACTTCGGTAATGTTGCGGTTTCTGCATCTAGTGGTGGAACTGTGATTCTGGCAACTAATAGTACAAGAACTAAGACTGGAGGTATCACTTTACCGCAAACTACCGGAACTGTTGCTGCTGCTAAATTTACAGTAACAGGTCAGGCTGATTATGCGTATAATGTTACGCTTCCTTCTTCTGCTCATACTATTAAGCATGCTTCTACTACAGATGAGATGACTGTAACTGCATTCACTAGTTTCCCGGCTACCAATGATTTAATTTTAACTGGTGGTTCTCAGGAGCTTTTTGTAGGTGGAACTTTAAACGTTGCAGCTGCTCAAAATCCGGGTGTATATTCTAGTGTTAGCCCATTTACAGTAACTGTAAATTATAACTAATATTCCGTTAATTCGGTTTGTTTAGTTAAACAAATTAGATTACAATTTGATTAATAGGAATCCTGATTTTCAGGATTCCTATTCTTCTTAAATTTGGTTTTTAATAATTAAATTTATTTCTCACAAAAAACTCAAAATGAATTCATTTAAAAACTCATTGCTCCTTTTATTAATTACCCTTGTTTATTTGCCGATCAATTCCTTTTCTCAAGGAGACTTACTCATGTTTCCTAAAAGAGTTGTTTTTGAGGGTGGAAAACGTTCTGAAGTGATCAACTTAACCAATATCGGTAGGGATACAGCTGTATACGGTATTTCCTTCGTTCAAATTCGTCTCACGGAAGATGGTAATTTCGAAAATATTACAGAGCCTGATTCAGGTCAATTATTTGCCGATCAATATATTAGGTTCTATCCGCGTATAGTTACTCTGGCACCCAATGAATCTCAAGTGGTAAAATTGCAGACCAACCGAATCAATACTTTATCTCCCGGAGAATACAGATCTCATCTATATTTTAGAGCGGAACCTCTAGCACGAACGCAAAATGAACCTGAAAAAAAGACAAACGAGGATACCAATGTATTTGAAATTAAAATTATTCCTGTGTATGGTTATTCCATCCCCTGTATCATAAGAGTAGGGGAATCTACTACCGAAATTAGCATTTCAAATCTGTCTTTTCAATGGATCGATTCAACTCCGGTTGCTATCATGGATTTTAATCGGATTGGAAATATGTCTTCGTATGGAAATATTACCGTTGATTATATTTCACCTGAGGGCAAATCGTATAAAGTTTGCGAAATCAAAGGATTTGCTGTATATACTCCTGGTAAAAGACGGCGTTGCAAAACTAATTTAGAAAGACCTTTGGGAGTCGATTATACAAAAGGTAAATTGGTTGTAAATTATTTAATTCAACAAGCATCCAGAAATGTGGTAGCCGCTACGTCGGAAATTAATCTTTCTAAGTAATTAAGTGATCTTAAAATGAGTACTTTTTTACCGGCAAAAAAAAATGTGAATTTTATAAATAATCTTCTCCTTAACTAAAAATTACAGAAAATAACCAATGTAACTTATTGATATTAAGCAGAATACATATATTTATTTGAAATCTGTGAATTTTTATATAGTTTTGTAGTCGTTATAACGAAGGCAATAGAACTTCATTATCCGAATACACAATTATGTCTTTGTCATTTAGCAAAACTACACACTGTATAGTTCATTTTATTTGCCTGATTGGCTTTGCTTTTATTTTTACATTACAATCATTAAAATCTCAAGCTTCTGCTGATGGTTATGCTTCAGCTAAAATCGTAGCTCCAATCGAGATTACAAAAGACGTTGATTTAAATTTCGGTATAATCGCCGTTTCTGCCTCTTCTCCCGGAACAGTTATTCTGGCTCCAAATGGAGTCCGTACCAAAACAGGCGGCGTTACACTTCCCCAAATTGATGGAAATCCAACAGCTGCTAGTTTTACAGTAACCGGGGAAGACAAATACACTTACTTTCTATTAATTCCCAAAACGGATCATATCATTAAACATGCAAGCTCAAAAAGTGAAATGATTGTAAATGCGTTTACCAGTTCGCCGGAAGATAAAGACCTTAAACTTGATAAGGGAAAGCAAACGATTTATATAGGGGCTACACTTAATGTAAAAAGTGGACAGGAACCTGGGATTTATACCAGCGTTTCTCCCTTTTCAGTTACTGTTAATTATAACTAGAGTTTTTATTTGATCCTTTTAGTTTATTCTAAGTTTTCATCCAGACCCTTTTAGATTTTAAACTTTGTTCGATGTTAGGCGGGCGGCAAACCAATTTTTAAATTTTTATAAATCAATTTATTAAATAATTAAAAATTTTAATATGTTTGTGGCGATTAACCATCTTCACATAAACAACTTTGTTCGTTATTTTATTTAATAGGCTGATAATCTTATATATATTAGCATTTTTTATTAGTCGTACTCATGTTTATGCGCAAAATACCGATCAATACGATCAAATTTCCGTTTTTCTAAATGTAAAGACACTGCCTTCAGTAGAAATTCCATCTTTAATTAAAGACGATTCGGTCTTTTTATCCATTTCAGATGTATTTGAGTTTCTCAAATTTCAGTATACGATACTTCCTTCAAATCAAATCATCAAAGGAACTTTATTTTCTATAAACGACAATTTTCAAATCAATAAATTGTCAAATGAAATTGATTATAAGAACCAGAAAACTATTTTAGAGGAAGAGTCATTGGTTTTTGTAGATGATAAACTTTTTCTTAAATCCGAATATTTTGGAAAAATATTTAAGTTTTTTTGTGATTTTAATATTAGAGAATTGAATGTTTGGATGCATTCTGAATTACAATTTCCTGCTGTACGAGAAAGGCTTCTTGAATTAAAACGCAATGAGTTTTTGCGATATACTACTTCGTTTTTAGCTGATAGTGTCATTGGAAAAGAATTTAAATTGTTTAGCATTGGTACCATAGACTGGAATATCGATATGAGACAAGAAGCGAAGGGTAATCCATTTAGCCGCTATAGGGCAGTTATTGGAGGATCATTATTGGGCGGTGAGTTCAGAGCCCATTTAGCACATATTGCCAATCGCGAATTTTCATTCAGACAACAATATTATCTCTGGCGATATGTAAATAATAAAAATACCGTCTTACGTCAGATAAGTCTTGGAAATATTTCTACCCAATCCGTTGCTTCAATTTATAGTCCTGTTTTAGGGATACAGTTAACTAATTCTTTATCCTATCAAAGACGTTCCTTTGGATCCTATATTTATAAGGAGTACGCTTTACCCAATAATTATGTCGAATTCTATGTCAATAATGAATTATTAGAATATATCAAAGCGGACTCAAATGGTTTGATATTTTATGAGATTCCATTGGAATACGGAAATACTAATTTACGGATTAGCTATTTTAACAAGTTTGGTCAGCAAATAGGAAGTTCTAAAAACCTGGTGATTCCTCAGGCATTTCTACCTGTAAATAAAATTGATTATAATGTCAATGCAGGCTTTTTGGAAGATGGAAGGAACAGTTTATTCGCCCAGGGAAGATTAAATTATGGATTAGCTTCTAATATAACAATCGGTGCAGGGTGGGAATATTTAAATACCAAATCCTCTGATCTCAATTTAAGTTTTCTAACTATGTCTTTTAAGATTTCAGATAATATGATTTTTGCAGGTGAATATGTTGCAAATACCCGTTTTAAAGGAAACCTTAATTACTCTTCAAAATCAAAACTTCAAATAGAACTGAACTACCAAAAATATCAGTCTAATCAGGAAGCCGTTAGATTTAATTATACAGAAGAACGAAAAATAGTTGTTTCAATGCCTTATTATTTGTGGAGAGCAGCGGCATTTACAAGATTGTCTTATAATCAATTTTTAGTCGGTGCAAATGCATATAATAATGCAGAATTTCAGACTGTAATGGCGACAAACAACCTGAGTATTAATATCACCTCAAGTGCTTACTTCAGGACATTGGAAGATATCATCGTATTTGGAAATTTAAATATGACCAACCGGTTGCCATATGGTGTAAGGATGAGCTCCGGTGTAAATCTAAACATTCAGGAACGCAAGATTGCTTCCTTAAGTTTGGGACTAGAAAAATATTTTGGGACTAATTTAATAATTAGAGCTGCATATGAGCAACGGTTTGATGTGAAATCTGATTTTTTTAGAATTGGCTTCAAATATGACTTCTCATTTGCACAGTTTAATGCCGGAATGAATTATACAAAAAAATCTTTGAATTTTGTTCAATCGGCAAGTGGCAGTTTGATTCAGGAAGGAACTTCAAAATTTAAAAAATTAACCCGCATTACCAACATAGGAAAAGGGGGAGTCCTTTTTTATGCGTTTTTAGATTTGAATGGGAATGGCAAATTAGATAAAAATGAAAAACGAATTAGTGGTTTAAATGTAGGCAGCCATGGAGAATCCAGCACCAAAGAACTTACACCAGATTATGTGGTATTTACAAATATGGAGCCTTATAAATATTATTCATTTAAAGTAGATGAAGAAAATTTTGACCACATCGCCTGGAAAGTTTTTAAACCGGCTTTAAGCATTTTAGTAGAAGCCAATATCATTAAGACAATACCGATTCCTGTCGTGCCCGTTGGGGAAATTTCAGGTATGGTTTATGTAAATGAAGAATCCGGACTGAAGGGAAAATCAAAAATTACTTTGCAGGTTTTTGATTTGGAATCCCGCTTAGTTGCAACAATGGAATCCGAATCTGATGGATATTTTAGTTTTTATGGCCTTTTACCCGGTAAGTATTTAATTAGTCCTGACAAAGTACAACTAAATAAATCGAATCAAATTGCTCAACCAGCTTTTCATAATTTTGAAATTAAGGAAAACCGGGAAGGTGACCTCGTTAACAAGTTAAATTTTACCCTTAAAGTCATACAATAAAACGTAGGTTGAATAAGTGATAGCGATATTCATAGGGATCTATAAAATTTTCTTTATATATTTTAATAAAATTCTTATATTAAAAGATTGATATACATATTATCAATATTTATAAAATACTGTATAACAATAAGTTACTATTTTCCATTCAAACTATTATCATTATATTTTAGTTCCTTAATAAATTGATTTATAAATTGTTAGAAAGGATTATCTTTGCGCCGCTAATAACGATCTTTGTGATCCCATTTGGTAACTTTATTTATTTAAACAATGAGTGTATATTTAACAAAAGAAAGCAGAGCAGAGCTCTTTAAACAATACGGTGGAAGCGAAAAAAACACCGGCGGAACAGAAGCCCAGATCGCTTTATTTACAACCAGAATTAAAGGACTTTCCGAACATTTACAGACAAACAGGAAAGACCATTCCTGCAGACGTACTCTTCTTCATCTGGTAGGTAAACGCAAACAATTGCTCAATTACCTGCATCAAAAAGATCTTGGCCGTTACAGGGCAATACTTGATCAGCTGGGCCTGAGAAAGTAATCCATTTCTTTTGGATTTTTTTGCTGAGTTGGTTTAGCTTTTTAATTGACAGAAACCTTAGAGACCAGATGGGTTCTCTATGATTAAAAAACATATTTAGATTAATTTTTATGGGTTTAAAAACGCCTTACTCAAGCTCTTTTCAACTTCCTGATGGACGAGAAGTTATTCTGGAAACGGGTAAACTTGGAACTCAAGCTCATGGCTCGGCAGTAGTAAAATTAGGTAAAACCATGCTTTTTGCCAGCGTGGTTTCAAATAAAGAAATTAAAGAAGGGCAGGATTTTTTTCCACTATCGGTCGATTATCAGGAACGTTTTGCAGCAGCCGGTAAAATACCAGGTAATTTTTTCAGACGTGAAACCAAACTTTCAGATTACGAAGTGTTAATTTCAAGGATGGTGGATCGTGCGATCAGACCCCTCTTTGCTGACACCTATCTCAATGAAACCCAAATTATCGTTTATTTGATCTCAGGTGACGAAGAAACCTTACCTGATGCCTTAGTTGGACTTGCTGCTTCTACAGCTTTATCGTGTTCTGATATTAATTGGGAAGGTCCGATTTCTGAAGTTAGGGTCGCAAAAATCGATGGTAATTATGTCGTAAATCCAAACAGAACTGCCTTGCTAACTGCAGAACTGGATATTATTGTTGGTGCCACCGCTAAAAATCTAATGATGGTGGAAGGTGAGGCCAGGGAATGCAAAGAATCAGATTTGATTGAAGCTATTAAAATAGGGCATGAAGCCATAAAAGTACAATGCGCTGCTCAATTAGATCTTGCTGCAAAACTGGGGGACAAAATTGCTAAGAAAAGAGAAATTCCAGTCGCCGAAGAAGATACCGAGATAATAAACTTTCTTAAAGAACATGCTGCCGGAAGTATTCAAAAAGTAGCTGAATCAGCTTTGGAAAAATCTGCACGCAAAGATTCATTTGAATCTATTTTAAAAAATTGTATTGAAAAAATAACCGAACTAAAAGGTGAGGAGTATCTCGAAGAAAAGAAAAAAACACTGTCAGCTTATTTTGACAAAATGAAAAAAGACATTATCCGACATATGGTACTGGATAGTGGAAAACGCCTTGATGGCAGAGCATTTAATGAAGTTCGACCGATCTGGACCGAAGTCGATTATTTGCCAGCTGCTCACGGATCTTCGATCTTTAACCGGGGAGAAACACAGGCACTGACTTCAGTGACCCTGGGAACTAAAGACGACGAAATGCTCATTGATAATGCCTTAAAATTATATAATGAGAAATTTTTCCTGCACTATAACTTTCCGGGATTTTCCGTGGGTGAAGCAAAATTTTTAAGAGCTCCCGGCAGACGAGAAATTGGTCATGCAAATCTAGCAGCCAGATCATTAAGACAAGTCATGCCAGATCAATTTGCTTATACAACCAGGGTCGTGTCTGATATTTTAGAATCAAATGGTTCGTCTTCTATGGCCACTGTCTGCGCCAGTTCTCTTGCCTTGATGGATGCCGGTGTACCAATTAAAGCCGCAATCTCAGGTATTGCTATGGGTATGATTTCTGAAGGAGGAAAAACTGTGGTGTTATCTGATATTCTGGGCGATGAAGACGCTTTGGGGGATATGGATTTTAAAATTACTGGCACACGCAATGGTATTTGCGGTACGCAAATGGACATGAAAATCGATGGCTTGTCATACGAATTGCTCGAACAAGCTCTTGAACAAGCAAGACAGGGACGTTTACACATTCTGGATAAAATGGATGAATCAATCTCTGCACCAAATCCTGATTTGAAACCTCACGCTCCACGGATAGTAGAGATAATTATTGATAAGAGCTTTATCGGTGCTGTCATAGGTCCGGGTGGAAAAATCATTCAGGAAATGCAAGCTAAAACCGGTACTAAAATAAATATCGAAGAAGTGGGTGATAAAGGTATCATAAATGTAGCTGGTACAAATAAAGAAGGAATGGATGCTGCCTTAAAAATGATTCAACATATAACCTTTGTGCCACAAGTTGGCGATGAATATGATGGTAAGGTCGCATCAATTTTTCCTTTTGGTGTTTTTGTCGATTTCAGAAATAAATCCGGTCTTTTACATGTGAGTGAAATTTCACATAGCCGGATTGATAATGTTGAAGAAGTTTTCAAAGTTGGCGATCCTGTGAAAATTAAATTGATCGGTATCGATCCCAAAACAGGAAAATTCCGACTTTCCAGAAAAGCACTCATGCCTCGCAATCCAAAGCCTTCAGAGTCCTGATTACTAATTTAAAGACTTGATTTTATCGGGGTCCATGCAAAAAGCGTGAAACTTTTTCTTTTCTTTGTTTATTATACTAAGCAAAATGTAGGCTTAATACATGAGGCAATTAAAGATTTCACAGAAAATTACAAATCGAGAAAGTGTCGCTTTAGAAAAGTATCTTTCTGAAATTGCCAAAATTGATACTATTAGTCCCGATGAAGAAGTAGCTCTTGCCAAAAAAATACGCACCAATGATCAATCTGCTTTGGATAAATTGGTCCGGGCTAATTTGCGGTTTGTTGTTTCTGTAGCCAAACAATATCAGAATAATGGTTTGACTCTCAATGATTTGATAAATGAAGGCAATGTAGGCTTACTGAAAGCGGCCAGACGATTTGACGAAACCAGGGGTTTCAAATTTATCACCTTTGCAGTCTGGTGGATACGTCAATCAATATTAACGGCAATCATTGAAAATTCCCGAATGATCCGTCTGCCTTATAATAAGTACCATAGTCAGAAACAAATAAACGATACCTATCAGTCTTTTTTGCAGCAATTTGAACGGGAACCAAGTCCGGAAGAAATTTCTGAAATTTTTGGAATGAAGCCAGAAGATGTCTATTCCATTCTTCAATCATCAAGCAGGCATGTTTCTTTAGATGCTCCGGTAGATGGAAGTGAAAGTGGATTTGATATAATTGATACCATCGGTGATCCATCTATTGATTCCCCAGATCTTAATCTGATGAAAGATTCGATGAGGGATGAGTTAAAATCCGGAATGGTGCATTTGTCACCCCGTGAACGCGAAATTTTAAGCCGACTCTTTGGTTTGGATGGAGAAATCCCTAAAAGTATAGACGAAGTAGCACAGATAATTGGCATTTCACCAGAACGATGCCGGCAAATTAAAGAACACGCTTTTCGGCGCCTGCGAAGGTTTTTTAATAGGTTTAACATTAGGCCATTCAACACATAACAATTTTTGCAATCTCGTGTTATAGTACTTATTAAATAACAAGGATTATTTATCTTCGTGCCATGACCGTAAGGAATACAATTCGTCTGATTGTTTATAGAATTCATGAAAAAGGGTTAGAGGTTTTATTGACAAAAACCGGGGGTTCTGAGTCCTGCTGGATGCTACTTAATGAGCATTATAATTTGGATTTTCTACATAATAAAAACCAAAATCCATTTATCGAGCTTAACGGTCCTGATGGCAAAGAGGTAGCCGCTATAGCAATAGAAGCGGATTGGCATGATTTACCCGGGGTCAGACAATTATTAATCAAAGACATTCATTTTGTGGCAGATGCTTTAAAGTATAAATTACCTGAAATGGAAGAATCTGCCTATGTGGCTGTAAAAGAAGCTTTTAAGAAAATGCTACCTCAGGAATATGCTTTTCTTAAAGAATTAAAAGATATATTATTGGATCGAAATACGGTCCGGAATATCTGAACCATACTTCATTCATTTTTTATCATTTCTAAGTAATTCTAATCATGCGTTCTCCGGAAGAATATTCCATCATTTCTACTGGTTTTCAATTTAAAAATCAATTGGGAAAATATTCCGGCAAAGTAAGAGATGTATATGATTTGGACACGCAATTATTAATGATTACGACAGATCGCATTTCAGCCTTTGACCATATTCTGCCAAGGCCTATACCTTACAAAGGGCAGGTATTAAATCAAATTGCATCCCATTTTTTACTTGCTGTATCAGATATCTGTAGAGTTTGGCTTCAGGATACGCCTGATCCGAATGTTTCTGTAGGACTTAAATGTATACCAATACCCATCGAAATGGTTGTGCGCAATTATCTGGTCGGCCATGCCTGGAGAGAATATGCTTCAGGTAAACGATTTCTTTGCGGTGTTGAATTAGAGAAGGATCTTTTGGAGAATCAAAAATTTGGGCAGCCAATTATAACTCCGACCAGCAAAGCCAGCACCGGACACGATATAGATACTTCTATTGAAGAATTAAAACAAAAACAAATTGTACCGGATCCTATATTGGATGAAATGTGCCATACGTCTTTAGCATTATTTAAACGGGGTACAGAAATGGCTGCACAGCAGGGTTTGATTCTGGCAGACACCAAATATGAATTTGGACTATTTGAAGGAGAGTTAGTTCTCATGGATGAAATTCATACACCGGATAGTTCGAGATATTTTGATAAAGCCTCGTATGACGAAAACTGGAAAAATCAAAAGCCTCAGGTTCAGCTTTCCAAAGAGTTTGTGAGGGAATGGTTGATGGCTCATGGATTCCAGGGTAAAGAAGATCAGTTGATGCCCGAAATGCCAGATTCATTTGTATGGCATGTTTCGGAAAGATATATAGAATTATATGAGAGGATTACAGGATTAACATTTGATAAACCCTCTCCGGATGAGTCCATCGATATAAGATTACAATCCAATCTTAAAAAATATTTATAAACTGGAACGATTGGCTATTTTTTGTTGTTAAGCAAATCTTCAACTGAACGCAGTTGAGTACTTTACTATCCACACTCACACTCACACTCACACTCACACTCACACTCACACTCACACCCACACCCACACCCACACCCACACCCACACCGAATTGGGGTTGTACGGAATCGACAGGAAACGTGATGGATAAGTAAGCATGTCGTAGGTTGATAGCACGCTACGTTAAAAACGGTTATCAAACAATAGAAGGCAATAATTCTTTTGCCGTTGCAGCCTAATTCAGCGAATTAGTTAGCAACTGTGCCTCGAGACGGATGTCTGTTAAATTTCGACCGGCGCATCATCTAATACAGGCTGGTCAGTCAATGGTCCCTTTTGGCTGATGAGAAACTTACGGGAATAAGGATTTGAAAGCTCGTTTCTTAAGCTCCTCAGATTCTGACACGCAAATAAGAAACTAAACATGTAGAAAGCTTATGTATTCTTTCTCTGGACGCGGGTTCGAATCCCGCCAACTCCACCATTTTTTTTAAAACATCTAAACGTCAAATGGCAGGCGGAAAAGTTTATCCGGCAGACTTGAGGGAATTCTCGCTTGCTCTACGAGTTTGAAAAAACATGAAAACGGTAAAGGCAGCATAAGAAGTTTATTCTTCTGCTAGTCGTAATAATCTACCTAAATAAATTCCCTTTCTTTTAGTTTTTACTATATTTGATTATTATATTCATTTCAAATTAACTTTAAGATGAGGTTTAAATCTTTATTTTTTATACTAATAAGTGCGACTCACTTTTTCGTTTTTATAATAGATTCAAATATTTATTCTCAAGAATTTCAATGGGCAAAGAGTATTGGTGGCGAAGCTATTGATCAAGCCGAGATGATAAAGGTAGATCAGGAGGAAAATGTCTATGTAGTTGGTTTTTTTATGAACACTGTAGACTTTGATAAAGGACCTATGGTTTATGAACTAACGGCTTCAGGTGAAAGCGACATATTCATACTAAAGTTAGATAAGTTAGGAAATTTCATTTGGGCAAGAAGTATGGGAGGTGTAAAATTGGACAGTCCATATTCAATGGACTTGGACTCCGATGGAAATATTTATATTGTAGGGGAGTATGCTGACTCAGTAGATTTTGATCCAGGCCCCAAAGCATATTTTTTAAAATCCACTGGAAACTCAGATGCATTTATTGTAAAATTAAACAAGAATGGCCAATTTGTTTGGGCGAAAAGTTGGGGCGGCTTATTTTTTGATTCAGCAAGTTCTATTTGTGTCGATCCTTCCGGAAATATTTTGATAGCGGGTGCTTTTGTTTCTACTGTTGATTTTGATTCTGGACCAGGTGTATTTAATTTGATCTCATATGGATTTTCAGATGGTTTTATTACAAAAATAGACCCTCATGGCAATTTTATCTGGGCAAAAAGTCTACAAGGAACCAGTAGTTTTTCTAGTATTACTTCGGATTTAAATGAAAATATATTTGCTACCGGAACTTATGAGAATAAGGTTGATTTTGATCCTGGGGCTGGAATATTCCAAATAGTATCCAAAGGAAAAACGGATATTTTTATTTTAAAATTAAATAGTAAAGGAGAATATGTTTGGGCAAAATCGATTGGCGGCAATCTGGTTGATAATGGGAGTGATATTATTATCTCCCCTCTTGGAAATATATACTGCGTTGGTCGTTTTAGTCAAATTGTCGATTTTGATCCCGGAAATCAAAATTATGAGCTACATGCAAATGGTATTTACGATATGTATATATTAAAACTAAGCTCCTTAGGAGAATTTATTTGGGTAAAACAAATTGGTGGATATGATTTTATTGATGCTTCTTCGATAAAATTGGATGTACATGAAAATCTTTATGTTTGTGGTCAATTTGGAAGTAGAGTTGATTTTGATCCAGGACCTGATAATTATTATTTGACATCTACTTTATCGTCTTCTGATAATTTTATTCTTAAACTGGATATTAATGGTAAGTTTAACTGGGCATCAAAGTTTGGTGGTAGTGACCGGGATAATGCTCTATACATAGAAATTACAAATGATGATTTTATATATCTGGTAGGTTCATATAAAGATCGTATTGTATTTGACGCTACAGCTCATTTTAACTCTTCTTCTGGTAGTCGGGATATTTATATAATAAAAATTAAAGACATTTTGACCAACTCTATTGATAATACTGTTAAAAATGTTTTTCCAGTGATTTATTCAGTTCCTTATTCAGATCTTATCAAAATCAATTTGGATTATTTGCATTACACTGATGTGAATATTATTATTTCAAATATAAATGGGCAAGAAATATTTCAAAAAAAGTTTTATAAATCTAATTGGATTGAAATACCATTAAATGGGTCGCCTGGATTGTATTTTATAAATCTTAAAACTAAAGACAATTCTTATTCAAAAAAAATAGTCAAAATATAGGGAAAGGCCCTTAACTCTAATTAAATTGGATCTATGTTGAATTTTTCAATCCTAATAATTAATTGATTTTAATTTTTTAACTCTTCTTCTCCGGTTTGACTGTCTCGACAGATTTGGTTTTGTGACAAGCCGAAGTACAGCTATGTCCTTTTTCACCATGAGCATATACATGTTGACCCGCTTTACAAGAAGTTGAACAAACATGGTCTTTTAAGTAAGATTTGGATTCAAGGCTCATCTTTTTCATACATACTGCTCCACACTTGTGTCCTTTTTCACCATGAGCATAGATATGCTTGCCGTCTTTACAAGCTTTGCTGCACTCATGTTCACGAGTATTCAGATTGCTGGCATTAAGCTGAGTTGTTTTTTCTTTGACTTCCTCACTTGAAGAAGTCTGGTCTATCTGTTTTGTTTTGGTCGGGGCATTTTGGGCATAAGCTGAACTGATGAAACAATTAAAAATAAAAAAGAAAACCAAATTTTTCATAACTCTGAAATTAGAAAGTGAATAAATCATGGAATATTACTGTTAACGTGATAAATTAATCATAAAGTGTAAGCTGGTAGTAATCATTATTTTTCTATTAAAAACCCATGAAAAGATCTCATATTATGTATTTAGTTTTTTGCTTAAATGTTGGGTCCTCTTTTTATTTTAAAGCTTATAAAAAAGCTTGCAGACTCTCTTTTGTTATTGCCTCCAACCCTAAAGTCGAGTGAAGAAGTAAACGTCATGTTTCCTTCGATGGCGCCCTGTGGACCTCCAAAAGTATGAATATCAATCAATGTGCCTTTAGGGATCGAACTGATAAACTCATCTCCATTGGTGAGTATGATTTGTATATCACCTGATTTAGAGACGTTGGGATCTGTGGCAAACAAGGCGGGAAAAACACCAGTCAGGGTGTCTGCCTGCCATGCCCAGTTGATAAAACTACTGGATTTTAAAGTAGTTTGGCTGGCATCCTGAATGGGTTTACTTAAAACTTTTTGAATTTTACGGGCGATTAAATTTTCATGATCCGGGTTAATAGATTGACTGATCAAAGAAAAAGTCTTTCCGGTAAAAGAACCGGATAAAATTTCAACACTAAATTCACTGGGTCCTGAAAAATGATCCTCAGGATTAGCATCTTCCAAAACACAGGAACTCAGACTTAAACTAAAAATACCTATAATTAACCCTGGGATTTTTTTCATAAAACTCTGCAACTAAGGAAGTGAATTAATAGTCTCCTGATACCTCAAATTCATTTTATCAAAGATTGAAAAGACATCTGTCAAAAGTTTATCATTAATTAATTTTTGTATGTCTTCAAAACTATTCAAATGATCGGCCTCCAAAAATTTATAGCTTTGTTCAAAAGGACCTGCTTCAAATTTTAAAATATATTTATTGCCGGATTTGAATACATTAATCAATAGGGAAGGATGGGGGATTTGACCGACGATTCTCATGTTTAAAATCTTGTAAAATGATTTGCGAATATTTTTTATAAAGCGATCTGTATTCAGGATATTCCTGAACCAGTAAACGGATATGTTTGTCTATACTTTTACTGTCGCCACGTTTTGCCGGACCTGTTTGCGCTTCTCTCGGATTCATGGAAAAAGCTTTGTTTATGGTTTCCGTCATTAGGCTTTGTAAAACATCAAAAGGAACATTTGCTCTGTCCAGGATATTTTTAGCAATAATCAGATTGTAATTGGAAAAGTTATTGGCAAAAACAGAAGCCAGATGTAAATGGGTTCTTATCATGTCATTCATGACGATGACCTTTTCGCCGATAGATTTTGCCAAAATCTCAAGTTGCTGTAAAGATTGAGAATTGCCTTCAATAAAAACAGGGACATGTTGCCATTCCGGTTTTTTATCCTTTGAAAAACTTTGCAGCGGATAAAACAAGGACCTGTTTACAAACTTCTCATCAATTATTTCAGGTGAATTTACACCAGAAGTATGAGCAATTAAAGATTGATCCGGAATTATGGTATTCAGCTTTTTACTTAATTCATGTATGGCGTCATCCTTAATACAAATCAAATAGAGAGACGCCGATATTTTTATCGAATTTATTGAATTTGTTGCTTCGCATTGTAACCGAGAGGCTAATACCTCGGCATTTTTAATATTTCTCGAATAAACCTGTAAAATAGTATGACCTTGTTGCTGCAATCGCAACGAAAGAGCAGTTGCCAGATTACCTGAACCGATAATAACGATGTCAAGAGGCATGAATTTTTGATTTCCTTTTATAATACGAAGATAGGAGTAATCCACTTAACATGAAAATGCTGCCAATCCAAACGAGGTTAATCCATGGAAATTCAATTACCTGGATGACGATAAAGTCATTTCTCGGCGCATTCTCTGCAACAAGTATTGGTATTTTTGTTGAAGCGATATTCGGATGAATGAAATAATCAAAATACATAATTTCTTTTTCTGGATCGATTCTGTTAAATCGAAGGGTAATACCAGGCACGACAGATTGTACGGGCAACGAGATGACCTGAGTGCCTCGTATTAAGTAAATTGGATTTAATTCCGCAAGAATACTATCGTCTCTGTATTCAATCTGTGCTGCTAAAGCTATATCAGAATCTGTAATTTTTAACTGATCAGATTCAAGGTTTTTAGTAAAGCCTTTAAGTTTCAAAAATTTGTTAGCACCGATTTCCAGTTCTTCTCCCTCTTTCATGCTAACCGATGTATAGTTAATTTTAGTCAGATCAGGGACGAGAGCTTCATATACAGAATCAGAAAGTTGTATACGCATTTCAAAAGGATCTATCTGATATGGAAACTTATACATGAGTTGATTCCTGAAAAGTATTCCGGGCTTGGCAACCATCGTGGTATCATCATCAAGTCGCCGTACATGCAGATTGATTTGAAGTTTCTGATCACCAGGTTTTAATTCAAAGTCTTTCGGTGCTAGTTGATTTCCAATATCTTTTAAAATCAGATAATGTTTTCTGGTATAAACAGTATCATTCAAATTGACATGATAAAGTTCATATTTCATATTATCTTCGGCTTTTTGCGCTAATTCTGCATCGGTTTGAGACTGAGGTATCTGAGCGATGAGAGAAAATATATCCTTATTAAAATAATGCTTTGTGGAAGGATTCGCTGCTGCCACCTTGCTTAACTTATTATCATATTGTACTTCAGGAAATAAACTAAAAGACTCGGTTATGTTATTTAAACTGTCTTCTTTCCAGAAATTTAATGTGTAAATCCGGCTTTTCAATATAAAGGTATCTTTTTCATACAAGACCCAGTATCCATTCATAAACATTTTCTGACCTTTGATCAAGGACAAATGTTTCGCCAGTTCTTCATCAGATTGACTTGACAATAATTGCTCCTGGGCAAAACGATTATGTGAAATAATATTTTTATTAATTCCTGTAAAAACAACACCTAACAAAAAAATGCCAAATCCTCCGTGGGAAAGTACAGGACTCAATGTTTTAAGACTTGATGGAATCATACGGATCAGGTACACCAGGGAGCTTATAATTGCATACCACGAAGCCCATAAAAGTAAACTGTGACTCCAGTGCAATTTGTCAAAGGACTGGTAACTGCAAGCAAACAAAATAATACTTAAAATTAGGCTGATGCCGGTATTAATATAAAAATTTGAAAATAATTTACTTTTTCGGTCATCCAGGTATTTAAGAAACAAGGAAGTAACAGATAGTACGGCTACAAAAACTGCGATCCAGAGTTGAAATTGATTGTGATGTTGCACCGGATTGAGTGGGGTGCTTCGGTGCCAGGATTCCAAAGAAGTATTTAAAATAAATCCTATCAGATCGAGCACTTTATTGTATACGGGAATAGACGTGGTAAAACTGATTAACAACGCGCTAAACAATAGTACAAGACTTCCGATCAGCATCCAGAATTCCCGGGATATAAGTTGTTCTTCCACTGTTTTGACTGGAATTTCCTTATATCTTTTCATGAAAAGAATCATTGGAATAAAACTTACCAGTACACAAAAGATCACCAATTGCCACTCAAGACCCATTTGAGTGAATGCATGAGCCGAACTATCTCCGAGGATACCGCTTCTGGTTAAAAAAGAAGCGTATACGATCATAATAAAACTCAAAATGTAAAACAGTAAAGTTGTTTTGACCGAATATCCGGTTGATTTTGCTATGAGATTGGTATGTATCCCTGCAATGAGAAGTAACCAGGGTACCAGCGACATATTTTCTACAGGATCCCAGGCCCAATAACCGCCAAAACTAAGTGCTTCGTAAGCCCAGGCAGCTCCCATCATAACGCCGGTACCTAAAATAAATCCTGAAAATAATGCCCAGGGTAAAACCTTGGCAATCCAGTCTTTGTAATCCCGATAGATTAAGGAGGATATCGCGTAAGCAAATGGTATTATGGTCGAAGAAAATCCAAGGAATAATGTCGGAGGATGAATAATATTCCAATAATTCTGGAGTAAGGGATTTAAACCATTGCCTTTTATTAATTTCAAATATTCGGCATTATTAAACAAAGGGATGTCCATAGTATGCCGTAATAAACTAAATGGACTACTGCCAATTCTTGCGTCACCGATATAGATCCCCAGCAGCATAGAAGATAAGATCATATTAACCGCAAGAATTACCATGATGATTGAGGCATCAAATCGCGATTTAAAACGCACAAAAAAGAGACCGAGGATTGCATTCCAAAACATCCATAGCAGAAAACTGCCTTCCTGACCTTCCCAAAAGGCTGATAAGATATATTTGACAGGTAATTCATCTGATACGTGAGCCCAGACATACTGATATTCAAAATAATGCTGGGTCATCATGAAAAAGATGAGCAGTAAAATGCCAATCACAGAACTGATATGTACTATAAATGAATATTGAAGACTGATTTTCCAGCTTTGAGATAAGTCACGGAAATTTTTTAAAAAAGCGATAAGATAAAACAAGGCACTGAAAAAAGTCAGGAGCACCAATAATCTCCCACAATAGTGAATCCAAAGGTGTTCACCTACATATTGAATTTCATTCATAGAGCAGTGGTAGACTGAATGAATATTTCTTCGTCTTTATATTTGGAGGGACATTTTAACAACATAGTTTTTGCTTCAAAAACATCGCCGTTCATAATACCCGTTAAGACAACCTGTTCAGATAATTCAAAATCCTGTGGCTTTGGAGCCTTTAATATAACTTGTTTTGTAAGGCCCTCTTTGTCAGTTAGATAAAAACTAAAATGATTGGGATCTTTATCGGGTTGGTAGTAAATTTCTTGATCTTTGGCTAATTGACCAACAATCTTTACCAACTGTCCGCTTTTTGAGGCAATCTGAAAACTAGAATACGTCGAAAAGTCTTTCGATGCAGAAATTAATAAAATAATGGCAAGCCCAATCAGTCCTAATGCCAAAATATACGATTTTTTCATAGAATAGCAAAGTTAAACGCTTAAATTTAAATTACATTGGATTAACTTTTGTTTAATAACTGCAAAACCAGCATTTCGCTTAAATTCTACCCTTAAAATAGCCGAATCGGGTTAATGAATATTTAAATCATTGAAATAGCGAATCTAAATATCTCACTTGCCCTAATTTTGAATTCAATTTATCAATAAGCCCATGCACATAATTCAAACAGTTAATTTTACCTTACAACAAGATAAATTGTTATTGACAGACCTAAACTGGACTGTAGACGAATGTGATTGGATTTCAATTGAGGGAATTAATAACTCCGGAAAAACGAGTTTATTAGATGCAATTTATGGTCAGCATTTGTTGTGTACTGGTCAATTATATGTTCTGGGTTATTCGATGCTGCCTATATCCAAGCCAGACCTTCAGTCACTGAGAAGAAAAATAGGTTATGCCAAGCAAAAGCCTAATTTATTAAAAAACAAAACTCTCAGAGCGAATCTCGCCATGGTATTAAATGCGGCTGATCGAATCAGCGATCAGGGAAATGATGAATTGATTCTTCAAATTCTGGAAGCATTAAAATTAAAAGAATATTTAAAAAAAGAAATTCAGGAATTATCCATGAGTCAGATACTTTTAGCAGGAATAGCAAAAGCCTTGATTCACAAACCTAAATTAATGTTATTGGATCAAATTCTGGAGGGACTTGATCATTCCAATCTATCCAGAGCTATCGCTCTAATCCAAGAATACCGGACAACTGAACGGATCACTGTTATTTCAAGTTGTATTCATTCTAGTCCCAGGAATTGTATAAACTATAGATTAGAAAATAAGCGACTGTTTCCAATAGATTAATAGAAATTCAAGCTAAAGAATAATGTTAGCTTGGCGCAACTCAATATCTTTGCATTTTAAATTATAAATATGTTTGAAAGTCTGAATGAACGCCTGGAATTAGCATTTAAGAATATAAAGGGAGAAGCCCGTCTGACCGATTTAAATGTGGCCGAATCGATTAAAGAAATTCGCCGTGCATTGGTTGAAGCGGACGTCAACTATAAGATTGCTAAAGAATTTACAGATAAAGTTAAAGATCAGGCGCTGGGCTCCCGAAATGTCTTAAAATCGGTTAAACCCGGAGAGTTGATGGTGAAAATTGTCATGGATGAGTTGGTCGAACTGATGGGCGGACAATCTGAAGGACTTAATTTGGATGGAAAACCTGCGGTTATTTTAATTGCAGGGCTTCAGGGGTCTGGAAAAACCACATTTTCAGGTAAACTGGCTTCTTTTTTAAAAACAAAAAAAAATAAAAAAGTATTACTTACAGCCTGCGATGTGTATCGACCGGCAGCCATTGACCAGCTAACTGTTCTAGCTGAACAAGTAGGCGTCGATATTTATAAAGAGCCTGAAAATAAAGATCCACGGGCCATCGCTCAAAATGCGATACAATATGCCCGAAATAATCAACTGGATGTCGTAATTGTCGATACAGCTGGAAGGACTTCTGTTGATGAAGAAATGATGACCGAAATAGAGGCCGTTAAAAATACGATTCAGCCCTCTGAAACTCTTTTTGTTGTTGATGCCATGACCGGACAAGATGCAGTGACTACCGCTCAGGCTTTTCACGACAGAATACAATATAATGGAGTCGTCTTAACCAAACTTGATGGAGATACTAAAGGAGGAGCTGCATTATCGATAAAATATACGATCGGTAAGCCAATAAAATTCATATCTACCGGTGAAAAAATGGACGCCATCGATATGTTTTATCCCGATCGTATGGCACAACGGATTCTGGGCATGGGAGATATTGTCAGTCTTGTAGAAAAAGCCCAGGAACAATTTGACGAAGCTGAATCAAAACGCATTGAGAGAAAAATAAAGCAAAACAAATTTGATTTTAATGACTTTCAGCTGCAGCTCCAGCAAATTAAAAAAATGGGCGATCTTAAAAGTTTACTGGGCATGATTCCCGGCGCAGGCAAAATGCTTAAAGATGTCAACATTGATGAAACAGCATTTGCAAAAGTCGAAGCCATCATTCAGTCTATGACGCCACAGGAACGATCTGCGCCCGAACTCTTGAATATGTCGCGTAAAACCCGTATTGCCAAAGGCTCAGGAAAAACGATACATGAAGTAAATGCATTTATCAAGCAATTTGAAGAAATGCGCAAAATGATGTTTACAATGTCAAAAGGACAGGGTATGGGTCAGATGATGAATCAGATGAAGAACTTCCGGAGATGATCTGATAAGATACCACCAGCTGCACTCTTTTTCAATATCCATTCGCGCATTGTCCTTTACACGGAATACGGGTCTGAATTTTCCTAAACATTGACAAGGAATCATTTTAATTGCCATTTTTTGAAATTTCCTTATATTTACTTTAAATTCTGTCTGTATGCACAAATATTATTTTTTATTCTGTTTTTTATGCTTTGGCTTCAGAGCTTTTTCTCAATTGCCAAACGGCGCTCCTGCACCTGATTTCGACGTCCAGGATTTAAATGGTAATACATATAGTCTTTATGCCATGATGGGTTCCAATAAATCGGCATGTCTTGATTTTTCAGCTACCTGGTGCGGGCCATGCTGGACTTTTCATCAGAGCAAGGTCCTGGAAAATGTCCATAATAATCTGGGGTCGCAAACTACTGTAGTAATGCTTGAAGCTGATTGGAGCACAAATACCAATTGTCTGTATGGACCATCCGGATGTAATAATACGACTCAGGGCAACTGGGTGGCCGGGACTCCTTATCCTATTGCAGATCTATCTTCGACCAATGGTCCTTCAGTGAAGAATGATTATAGTATTGCCTATTTTCCCACCTTATATGTGATTTCTCCGGATAAACGGGTTTGGGAAATAAAAGACAGATCCTATCAATCTTATGTAAACTGGATTACAAAAAGTTTTGCCTTAAGTGCAACGGCATCTTTAACGAATTCCACTTGTGGCGATAATGGAAAAATCATCATGAGTGTAACCGGAGGCCATAGTACGATTTATTATAAATGGAGTAATGGTGCTACAACAAAAGATTTAAATAATATTCCAGGTGGTACTTATTCTGTAACTATATCGGATCTTAATAATTATTTTAAAGTTTATGGCCCTTATTATATAGATGGCCCGTCACGACGAGTCGAAATTGTCAGTTCAGATTTAATTCATATCAAATGCTTTAATCAAGCTACAGGTAATATTGCAACTCAAACCGATTATGGAACGCCCCCTTATTCTTATATCTGGTCAAATGGAAAAACCACCAGCTATAACGATAATGTTAAAGCCGGACCGTATACTCTTACGGTATCCGATAGCCGGGCGTGCACACAGGTTAAATCGTATACCCTGACACAACCACCACTCCTCAAAGTAACTGCCAGTAGTGGAAAAGACAATTGTAATAGTAAGGATGGATTTGTGCAAATAAAAGCAACGGGTGGAGTTCCTGCTTATAATTATGATATTGGTGCCGGAAATCAACTGAGCCCTTATTTTGGCAAACTGACCGGTGGAAAAGATTATTTTGTCACAGTGACGGATGATAATGATTGTAAAGAAATCATCGGCGCCTATGTTGATGTTACAAATAAACCAAATGCTTCTGCAGGTCAGGAAAAGTCAGTGGATTGTATTAAAGAAACTGCGGTTTTAGACGGAACCTTATCCGATAAAGGATCAAATTACAATAATCTTTGGACTACAATTAATGGAAAAATACTTAAAGGAGAAGAGTCTTTATTGCCTGAAGTTGGTAAAGCAGCAGTCTATTATTTAAAAATTACAGATATTTCAAATAAATGTTTCGACATCGACTCTGTTTTAGTTATTGATAAAAGCGTTTTTCCTGATATCGAAGCTTCCAACGATACGAGCTTGAATTGCAAATTTATTGAAGCAGCACTTACCGGAAAAAGTAAGCACAAACCGGTAAACTATTATTGGACTAAATTTTATGATTCAACTTTTCTTAAAAAAGAACAAACAATCCAGGTGCTGGATTCTGGTAAATATGTATTTCATGTTAAAGATACTTTGAATTTGTGTATTTCCCGAGATACAATTATTGTTCTGAAAGATCAGATAAAACCAATGGCTCATGCCGTTCCGGAAAAAAATCTAAGTTGTAAAAACACAGAAGTAATTATTGATGGTATGTCTTCATCTCAAGGACCTGAATATAGCTATTTATGGACGAGTGCAAATGGAAACATCGTGAGCGGTTCGACTACCTTATTACCAATTATTAATAAACCAGGTAATTATAGTTTATATGTTTTAAATTCATTAAATCATTGTGAATCAATAACAGAAACGACAGTTTTGGAGCAAACACAACCCGTTTCTGATTTTGAACAAAATATTAGTAATCTGACAGCCGAATTTACGGATTTAAGTCAAGGAATTCCCGATTTGTGGCATTGGAATTTTGGAGATGGAAACAGTAGTAATTTGAAAAATCCAGTACATACATTTCCTGCAGATGGTGAATATGAAATTTGCCTTACTACAGAAAATGACTGCGGACAACATGTTTTTTGTCAAAAGATTTTAGTAGGTATTTCTGCTGCACTGAATCTGACTGCTTCTGAAATCCATAATGCCAGTTGCTTTGGAGGTTCTGATGGTTATATCAAATTAACGGTTCAGGGTGGTGTTCCTCCTTATGTATTTAGCTGGAATAATCAAGCTGTAACTAAAGATTTATTGGATATTCCTTCGGGTACTTATCAAGTTTTTATCAGTGACCAACAAGGTACTAAATTGAGTTATAAATTTACAATTACAGAACCTAAGGAGATATTACTTGTAAATGCTCAAATTGATAATGCCAGCATGGGCAATTCTGATGGAAAAATAAAGTTAGAGTTAGATGGTGGCGTCTTACCGTATTCTTATATGTGGTCAAATGGACAAACAGATAATCCGGCTTCTGATCTTAAACCGGGTGAGTACTATTGTAAACTAACCGATGCGAATAATTGCAGTAAAGATTTTGGCCCATTCAGAATAAATGAATTAACAAGTTTAGAAAATATTGGAATTTTTAAAAAGTTTGAATTGATTCCTAACCCACTTACGGCAAAAGGTACTATTCATCTTCAATTGGATAAATCAAGAAAATTTACTCTGACTCTTGCCAATGTTTTGGGAGAAGAAATCTGGAGTCAGGAAAATTATTCCAGTGAAGCCGTTTATAGTATAGATGCCCAGGTATATTCCAAAGGAATTTATTCTGTGATATTAAAAACCGATAATGCGGTTAAAGTATTAAAATGGATAATAAATTAATAATTTATCAGGATTTGCTGTCATAATCACCTATTGTTGTGATAGGATTTATCCTGATTCTGAAAATCCATAAAAATTTGAACGATGATCAGGAGATATGTTTTATTTGTTTTATTGATTTTTAATCAATATTTATCTGCACAACTTCCAAACGGGTCAGTTGCTCCCGATTTTGATGTCGAAGACATAAATGGCAATACGTTTAGTTTGTATGCAATGATGGGTTCTAATAAATCAGCATGCATAGCTTTCGAAGCGACCTGGTGTGGATTCTGCTGGCATTTTCATACCAGTGGCGTTTTATCTCAGGTCTATAATACATTAAGTGCCTTTACTACAGTGGTCATGCTGGAATCTGATTGGAATACCAATACGGACTGTTTGTACGGTCCTTCAGGATGCAATAATTATACTTTGGGAGATTGGGTGACCGGAACTCCCTATCAAATAGCCAACTTGTCTTCTACAAATGGACCGACCGTAGCAGATGATTATAGTAGAAATTATTATCCAATGCTTTATGTAATTTCTCCTGATAAACGTACCTGGGAAATTATTGAACGGACTTATCAAAATTATTCTAATTGGATTACAAAAAGCTTTAATTTGAATGCAACGGCCAGCCTGACTCATTCTACTTGCGGAGATGATGGAAAAATTATCATGAATGTAACGGGTGGCTACAGCACAATCAGTTATAAATGGAGTAACGGAGCAACGTCTAAAGACCTGAATAATCTGGCGGGCGGAACGTATACCGTCACAATTTCTGATGCCAATAACTATTTTAAAATATTTGGTCCCTATGTGATCAATGGACCCTCAAAACGAGTCAATGTAATTAGTTCCGATTTGACTCATGTAAAATGTTTTAATGAATTAAATGGCAGCATTACTGTGCAATTAGATTATGGAACACCACCTTACAATTATAATTGGTCGAATGGCAAAAAATCAAATTTTATTGACAATTTAGCAGCTAACAATTACTTTTTAACTGTTACTGATAACGTCGGATGTAGCCGTGTTAAATCGTATGTCATTAATCAACCTGCTGACTTGCAGATAACCGCTCAATCATCTAAGGATAACTGTGATAATTTTGATGGAGCTATCCGGATAAAGCCTACCGGTGGAATCATGCCTTATTTATATAATTTAGGAGAGGGAAATCAAACAAGTGACGAATTTAAAAATTTAATGGGAGGTCGTAATTATACCATAACAGTTACAGATATTAACGGCTGCACAGAGTCAATTAAAGTCTTTGTAGATATCACACATAAACCTAAAGCCCATGCCGGACAAGACACAACGATTGATTGTTTGATAGATTTTGTTAAGCTTAATGGAACACAATCCGACAATGGTCCCACTTTTAGTTCTTTATGGAAAACACAAAAAGGAAACATTTTGAATGGAGAAAAAACACTCTTTCCAGAAATCAATTTGCCGGGATGGTATTACCATATTGTAACTAATCTTAATAATCATTGTCAAAATCTGGATTCGATTTTTGTAAATGACAAACGCGACTTTCCAGATATCAGAACAACTGGAGATACATCATTTAATTGTATTTTTAAAGAAACTCAAGTGGAAGGCAATTCAAGCCGAAACGAGGTTAAATATTTCTGGACGAAATTATATGATACAACATTTTATCAGATTGAAAAAGTGCTAACGGCGATTGACTCCGGTAGCTACGTCTTTAATGTAAAAGATACTATAAATCTTTGTTTGATTAAAGACACAGTAATTATAAAGGCCAATTACAGGGTACCAGAAGTTTCTATCATTCCGCCCGGAAACTTAAGTTGTAAAGTCAGTGAAGTCATTCTGGATGCGACAAATTCTGATACAAGCAAAAGAATAATCTATAAGTGGAGTACTCAGGATGGCAATATTAAAAAAGGTGGAAATACCTTAAAGCCAATAGTGGACAAACAAGGTACTTATATATTGTGGCTGCAGGATACAACCAATTTATGTTCTTCAGAGCGAGAAATAAAAATTTTAAAACAGTCTATGCCACTGGCTGATTTTTCTAAGATCGTGGATGGTCTGCAACTTCAGTTTACGGATTTATCTCAGGGTATTCCCACCAGCTGGCACTGGAATTTTGGAGATGGCGCGACCAGCCAGTCTAAAGATCCGGTTCATTTATTTTCTAAGGAAGGAGAGTATGAAGTATGTTTAATTATCGAAAACGATTGCGGGAGGGATTCAATATGTAAAATACTTCAATTGACTAAACCGGCTGATTTAAAACTAACGTGCCCTTCAAGTACCACGGAATTTTCTTGTCAAACACAAGCAACCATTAATTCTAAATTTTCAAGCTGGTTGAATTCTGCATCTGTAACAGGTGGATGTAATCCCGGTTTATCGAATAACAACTCAGGTGCTCCTTCAGCATGTGGTGGTTCAACGACTGTAAAATTTACAGCAACCAGTAGTTGCGACTCAACAATTACTTGCTCCGCTACTTTCACAGTCAGTCCGTCCAATTTTGTAGTCATTACATGTCCTGTTAATCTTACCGAAGAATCGTGTCAGTCCCAAACTGTTATCGATGGCAAATTTGAAGCTTGGGTAGCATCGGCTAAAGTGATAGGTGGTTGCAATTCTAAATTGTCGGCCGAACTGGCCGAACCTCCAAAAGCATGTGGTGGTCTGACTATGGTTAAATTTATCGTAACCAGTACTTGCGAAGCTCCGAAAACCTGCAATGCCTTTTTCCAGGTGAATCCTGCACCACCCGTTAATTTAAAATGCCCGGTTAATCAAATCGAAGATTTCGGTCAAACCCAGGCAGTAATTGATTCCAAATTTTCTGTTTGGCTTGGTTCATATACTTTATCAGGAGGATGCAACTCCATACTCTCAAATAATAACTCCGGAGCACCTCCCAATACAGGAGGAGTTGCCGAGGTTACATTTACCGTTAAAAGCGATTGTGAAGCTCCAGTGACCTGTAAAGCAAGTTTTACCGTAAAAGAACAAACGGCTACTTCAAATTTTAATGCGCTTAAAAAATTTGAATTAGTTCCTAATCCTGTGAATGGAGCCGGGATCATTAATTTACATTTTGATAAAGTCAGGGTTTGTGAATTATCGTTGAAGGATGTCTTTGGAAGAACTATCTGGTCATCAGTTTCCAGTTTTAAAGAGTCTCAAACCCGGATCGAACTTAGTAATTTGCCAAAAGGATTGTATTACGTTGTGTTGAATTCGGATGGATATCGAGTTGCCAAGAAGTGGATTGTACAATAACACGTTTACTCAAAAGCTAATTTGTAAGCCTTGAAGATCCGTGAAGGATGGGTAATGATTAGAAAGTATATCCCTGTGCTTAATGCATTTCTTTTTAAATCAATTTTTGATTCTTGGCTTCTAGCCTGGAAACATGTACGTCCCATTACATCGACCAGTCGAATTGTAAATCCTTTTTTGCCATAGTGTGGAATATTGATTTGGTAATATTCAGGTGTCGTGTTTATTTGGATTACTTGATCTTTTGATTCATTATACGAAGTCCAGGTGGTTGTTGATAACTGATCTGCTCCGATGTCAAAATTGACACTTCTGACTTCACAGTCAAAATCTGTTGTGACTTCATGAAGAAATTTTCCTTTTCCGATAATGCGTGTATCCATACCACTCAAATGAAAATTATTGTTGGCAGGATCTGTAAACATGCTTTTCTCGGCAGCTATGTAATTATTTTCTAAAACAGCGTGTGCATTGTCTCGGTTAATAATTCTCTTGTTGCTTAGGTTGTTAGCTATATGTGTGTTGGTGGTGTTGGAAAATCTGTATTCTATAGAATTGAAATAATTATCAGTCCATACAGTATTGTTGTAAATTTTTACATCCGGTGAATATTCAATCCCAATACCAACATCCCGGCTGGTGTGTATGATGTTATTGCGTATAATTCCACCAAAATTACCTCTGGCAGGATCGTCGCCGAGTCCATACCCAATGCCACGGTCACAATTAATAATATGATTATTTTCTGTAATGATGTTTTTAGAATTCGACCAGAAGTGTATGGCATGTTCTGCCAGATTAGTTTCCGGGCTCCTGATATGTTTAAATATATTATTGCGTACGATCCAGTTAACACAATGATGTCCATCTATACCACCTGTATAATATTGATTTCCAACTCCGGCAGAAAATTCAAAATGACAACAGGATATTATACCTCCGTCTGAACCGTTTGTTTCATTTGCACTACCTGAAATTTTGATAAATTGTTCGTTGCCGTCAATGATTTTTACATTATGTATGATACAACTATCAGCATTTGATTCTCCATGTATTTGAATGGGATGATAAAAGACCCATCCAATAGTCATATTGGCTATCGTGACATGAGAAGCAGCGATATTAAAAATGTGTGTAACGTTACCATTCATACCTTTTCCTCTGAGGATAACATCATTTGAATTTCCTGTTTCGCCTACTATTTTTAAATTTTTCATATTTGGACTGATGTACAGCAGATTGGTACTGAGTTGATAGTTTCCTTTCGCCAAAACGATATTCAGATTGCCATTCATGGCATTAGCTTGCTGTAATGCATCCTGTAATTCCGCAACAGTAGTAACTTTAACATACTGACTTGGTAAATTTATTGATTCGCAATCACATTGCGCGGAAGCGAAGTTTATTTGAATAGCCAAACTTAATACAATTCTCCACATAAAATGACGAATAAGATGTTTAAGTAAATATACCAAAATTCTATAAAATTGCAGGATTCTCTTATTTAAAACAAGAAAATGACAAGAGACCTTTAGTTGATTTTCTTCTGTAATTCCAGAAGTTTCATCATGCATTCAACGGGTGTCATTGTTTGGATATCCAGTGATTTTAGATCTGATAATATTTTACGGTCTTCTTGTTGTGCCGTTTCATAAATATTTAGGACCATTTTTTTTGATTGTACGGAATTTGTATTATCTGCTTTATCTGGATGTGATCTTTTTTCTTCCAGATCATGCAGTATTTCTCTTGCGCGTTGTAAAACCTCAAAAGGCATGCCAGCCATTTGTGCTACGTGTATTCCGAATGAATGCTCGCTGCCGCCTGGAACTAATTTGCGGAGAAATATGACTTTTTTATCCATTTCTTGTGTGGACACATGAAAGTTTTTTATTCGAACCAGGTACTCGCTCAATTCGTTTAATTCGTGATAATGAGTGGCAAACAATGTTTTAGCTCTTCGATCATTTACTTCATGGATATACTCTGCAATAGACCAGGCTAAAGAAATTCCGTCATAGGTACTCGTGCCGCGACCGATTTCGTCGAGAAGTACCAAGGATCTGTTTGATAAATTATTTAAGATTGATGATGTTTCATTCATTTCAACCATAAATGTTGATTCTCCGGAGGAAATGTTATCGCTTGCACCCACCCGGGTAAAAATACGGTCAATATACCCGAGATTGGCTTCTCGTGCAGGTACATACGATCCAATTTGAGCCATCAAACAAATTAAAGCGGTTTGTCTGAGTAGTGCCGATTTGCCTGACATGTTAGGCCCTGTGATCATCAAAATCTGTTGCGAATCAGAATCTAAATAAATATCATTCGGAATGTAGAACTCTCCGGCATTTAGTTGTTTTTCGATGACTGGATGTCGTCCTTCTTTGATCTCTATGGCATCACTTTCATCGACAATTGGTTTGCAATAGGAATTCCGGATCGCAATGACTGCAAAAGAATGCAATACGTCCAATTCTGCAATTACAGTTGCATTTTGTTGTAAGGGCAATAAGTACTCCTGGATGTCGTCAATCAATTTTTCAAACAACTCTTCTTCCAATTGTATGATGCGTTCTTCTGCGCCTAAAATTTTTGTTTCTAATTTTTTTAATTCATCTGTAATATACCGTTCTCCATTTGACATTGTCTGCTTTCGAATCCAATGTTGTGGTACCAGGCCCTGGTTTTTATATTTATTGGTAACTTCAAGGTAGTATCCAAACACAGAATTGAATCCAATCTTTAGATTTGAAATTCCGGTATTGATAATTTCATTTTTCTGTATCTCCAGTAATAAATCTTTACTATGGGTTAAAATATATTTTAATTCATCCAGTTCAGTCGAAAACCCGGGTTTAAAAATACCACCCTTATTGACAAAATTGGGAGCTTCAGGGTCCAGTTGACTGCTTAATAATTCTACCAGACTTACACACTCCTGTATTTTTTCACCAAGCTTTATCAGGCCGGTATTAGATTGTTGTTGTAAAAGGTCTTTAAGTGGAATTAGTTTTTTCAGGCTTTTCAAAATATGATTCAGCTCACGGGGATTTATCCTGCGTAAGGGTATTTTGGAAACAAGTCGTTCAAGGTCACCAAAATGATTTAGAATTTGGTGCAAATTTTCTCTAAGAGACTCATTGGAAATAAAGCTTTCCACAATATTTAATCGATTCTGAATTTTATTTAAATCCAGCAGGGGCATTATAATCCATTTGCGCAGTAATCTGGAACCCATTGGTGTTAGCGTAGAATCCAGAATTTGTAATAAACTGGATCCTTCCGGATGTATAGAATCTAAAAGTTCAAGATTTTTAATGGTAAATCGATCCATCCAGACAGTTTCTTCGCTGGCCAGACGATTAATTTGAGAAAGATGTGCAGGATTTTTTGTTTCAACGCTTTCCAGGTAATGGATGATGGCTCCTGCTGCCACCTGGCCTAATTCGTAGTCTTCTACACCAAAACCTTTTAAGCTGTTTACTTTAAAATGTTGTAGTAGTTTTTCACGGGTATATTCTGTTTGAAATATCCATTCCTCTAATGGATATGTATAAAATTGTTCTCCAAATAACGATTCAAAATAATTAATTCTGGCTCTCGAAATAATGATTTCGGAAGGTTGAAAACTTTGTAATAGCTTCTTTACATAATCTTCACTTCCCTGAGTCAGATAAAATTCACCTGTAGAAATATCGGCAAATGAAATGCCACAATGTTCTTTGGTAAAATAGATTGAGGCTAAAAAGTTATTTCTACGGTGATCCAAAAGTTTGTCATCAAGTGTAATTCCGGGTGTTATGACTTCTGTAATTCCTCGTTTTACAATCTTTTTACCTTTTGATGGTTTCTCCAGTTGTTCACAAATAGCAACCCGGTAACCTGCGCGGACTAATTTGGGTAAATAAGCATCTAAAGAATGGTATGGGAATCCGGCCAATTCAACGTCAGAACCTCCATTATTCCGTTTTGTTAAAACGATTCCCAATACTTTGGACGTTTTAATGGCATCTTCTCCAAAAGTTTCATAAAAATCACCTACCCGGTAGAGTAATATGGCATCCGGATGTTTTCCCTTAAGCATGTAATATTGCTCCATAAGGGGCGTCATATTACTGAGCTCAAATAATAACAATTCGCCTTTCAAGTTTTAGATTTCCGCAAATATACACAGCCTGTAAAAAGAACCTGTCCCTTTTTATAAACATAAATATTTTTTTGTAAAATGAAATTTATTATAGATTTGTAAAGTGTAAGTATAACTGATACACATCTAAAAACTGATACCATGCTTTCAAAATTTAAAGATCTCAATCCAGATGAATACCAATTGTTAATTGAAGCTATCCCAATGATTGCAATACTAATTGCAGGCGCTGATGACGAAATCGATCTTCGTGAAAAAACCTGGGCTGAAAAAATTATAAAAATCCGAAGTTATCACAATCACTTCGATTTGAAACCTTTTTACAAAGACGTTGACGAACAATTCAAAATTCTTTTTGAGAAATTATTACAAGAATTACCTCAAAATGTCGATGAACGCAGCAAAATTTTGTCGAAAAAACTTTCCGGAATTAATGACGTGTTTGCTAAATTGCCGATGCGTACTTCCAATCAAATCTATAATTCCTTTCTGGCCTATGCAGAACAAATGGCCCGTGCTTCCGGTGGTTTCCTTAGATTAATTTCGGTTAGCAAAGAAGAATCCATGTGGATCGGCCTGCCTATGATCGATCCCATTTTCTATGATGAGATCGATGAAGAAGAATAACTCAAAAAAATCCTTTTTTAAAAAAACTATTAAAACAGGCTTTCCTATTATTTAATAATGACTATTTTTTGATTATACCAGTGACCAGATTCGAGCCAGGACAAATGATAAATGCCATTTGGTAAAATTCCGGTAATATCAACCTGGTTTGCCGGTTTTGAAGAACTGCTATAAAATAAAGTGCCCTGGGTGTTATAAATTTTTAGTTCTTCTATTGTCGTACCTGTATTCTTAATAAACTGATTTGCCGGATTGGGAAACCAAGTAGTTGATAAAGACGTATGATCTTTTGAAGATGTCAGGCAATCCTGTTCTGATAATAATTTCAAAATATATTCACCGGGAAAATTATTACCGGGATATTCGTCTGCATAATCTAATGGGAATCCCAAATTTATTGTAAATGTAATTTTGATTATCGGTTTGTAATCACCCGGGGTATTTGTATCATCGGGTGTGCCTTTTAATACCAAACAGCCGATGGTGTTTTTCTTAAAAACACAATTTGGTGGATTACAGGCATACTCAATGCCTTTCGGTAAATTTTTAATGGCATCTTTAGTCGCAATGAAAGCCTTTTCCAATGGAATAGGTGTAGGAGATAGAGGAACTACAACACTGTCTGGAATGACCACGGTCAAAACAAATTCATAGGGTTTGTTGACACAAGCTTTTTTATGAATGCCTCCATTAGGATTATCCGGGGTTATAGGTTTAGGGTAAACTCCTGCAGATGAATCTATTAAAGTACTGTCAGGTAAACAATTTTGTGAATTTATCTGTAATATTGATATTGAAAAAAACAGCGTGTAAATTAAATATTTCATCAGTGTAGATTATCTTGCTGTGCAAGTTAGTTCAATTTTATGTATATTAAACAATTTTATATTTCTCTTATCTTTTTTCTGCCGTTTCTTGGATTTTCACAACAAAAGCGGATACAAGGATTTGTAAAAGACATCTCAACAAACCAAGCGATTTCCGGAGTTACCATTGGTAATGGTCACAAAGCGGTTCTTTCTGATGAGTCAGGATATTTTTCGTTGAATTTGGATATGACAGACTCGATAGTGTATTTTAGAATGATTGGTTATCAAGACACATCAATACGGTGGCAATCTTTAGATAATATCATGCTTTATTTAAACGAAACATCCTATTTATTAGGGACTTCTGTCATTTCTTCTTCCCGGTTTGAAAAACCTCTTGCAGAATCTTCGATATCCATTCATGTCATTAAGCCTGAACTGCCTCAAAAATTAAATAGCTATTCTGCAAAGCAGGTCCTGTCAAAAGTTCCAGGCGTACAGGTCATTGACGGCCAGGCAAATATCCGGGGTGGATCAGGCTATAGTTACGGAGCGGGTAGCAGGGTCTTGTTAATGATGGATGATCTTCCGGTATTGCAGCCAGATGCAGGATCTGCCAACTGGGACGATTTACCATTGGAAAATGTAGGTCAGATTGAAATTGTAAAAGGTGCCGCATCCGCTTTGTATGGAAGTGCGGCTATGAATGGTATAGTCCATTTCCGTTCTAATTATCCAGGCTCAGAACCATTTACTTCTGCAAGTGTATCCTATACTTTTTTTGATGATCCCGGTGATAACAGAGCCTGGTGGAAGAAAGCCGGTAATTTATCACCTTATGAAACATTCATCAGCTTTGTCCATCGTCAAAAAATAAATTCATCTGATTATGTTTTGAGTGCTCAATTTTATGACAGGTTAGGTTATAACAAGGACATCGATGCCAGAACGGGCAGATTGAATGTTCTTTACCGGAAAAGATTGAGCGACCGTCTCAAACTTAGTTTAGGCATAAATTTTAATAAAGGAAAAAGCAGTAATTTTTTTTACTGGAAGGATGAAGGTTTGTTTGAAGCGGATTCAAGTGCAGCAAGCCATACGGATAAATTGCGGTTTACCATTGATCCAGGTTTGAGTTATTTGAGTCAGGCGGGATATCAACACAAGTTTATGAGCCGATATTATTACATCCGCAACGATGCTAATAACGATCAATCCAATAAAAGCCATAATCTGTATCTGGAATACCATATGGCTAAAAATATTTCCGGAATTGATTTGCAATGCTTGGGAGGCTTTGTTTTAAATCAATCCTGGACTAAAGCTAAGCTTTACAGCGACACAGCCTTTTATTACAGAAATCTGGCAGGCTTTATACAGTTGGAAAAGACCTTTTTTGATCGATTCATACTTTCTGCCGGAGCCCGGTATGAGCGATATGATATTGAGGGTCCTCATAGTGTCGGTGGCACTCATCTTGACGCTAAAGTAATTCAGGATACTATAATATACCGGATTGGTGCGAATTATCGCCTTACAAAATCCAGTTTCATAAGAGCTTCTTTAGGTCAGGGATTCCGATTTCCAACCATTGCTGAAAAATTTATCAGCACGAAAGCCGGAGGATTGGATATTGTACCCAATCCGGATTTAACGGCAGAATATGGTTTTAGTTATGAAATTGGAATGAAGCAGGCATTCCGGTTTAAAGGAATACAAATGTTGGCTGATGTTGCTTATTTTGGTTCGCGATACCACGATATGATGGAATTTATTCTAAACAACAAGTTGCAGTTTCAATCAAAAAATATAGGCGACACGGATATTTCAGGTTTTGAAGTAGAACTTCAGTCAAAAGCAGAATTTCAGAATTGGCAACTGTCTTTTGGCGGCGGGTATAGTTATATTGAACCAAAGTATCTTGAATTTGATCTAACAGGAAAAAATTTACCTATTAATGAACGAGAGAATGCTCCAAGGGCCCAGCAAAATGCAGCTAATTCCAGCTCAGATATCAATATTCTTAAATATCGTTCCAGGCACCAGTTTAAATATGATATTCAATTGGATTATAAAAAAGCTTTCCTGGGTTTAAATTTTAATTATGAATCTCATATGGAAGCGATTGATTGGTTGTTTGAATTGAGTTTTTTTCTAAAAGGAGTGAAAGAGTATAGATCCAAACACAATACGGGTTACCGGCTATACGATTTCAGAGCGGGTTACCATTTTAAACATCTGAGCATTCAAATTAATGTAAATAATGCCTTTAATGAAAATTATACACAACGCCCAGGTTTGATGGATGCTCCCCGAAATTTTAGCTTACGCCTTACATATACATATTAATACTATTTATACTTATTGTTAGATCAACCGGTTGATAAATAATTAATCCTAAAATTTGTTTGGTATTAATCTTTGAAAAAGCCGTATTTTCTATTTCTTGCTGTATATTTGCGCTGTTTTTTAAAAAAATTTAGAAATCCTCAAATATGTCTGAAAAAGGTATTGTCAAGTGGCTTCTGGTCGCCATAATTGCTGTTTGTTTGTTGCAATTTATTTACTATTTACCAACAAATAAGGTAGAGCGTCAGGCTGACGAATATGCTACTGAATTAAGTGCTAATTCCCCTGATGAAAATTCAAAACAAGCTGCGTTTAAAGCAGCCAAAATCAGATATCTCGACTCGATATCAAATGCAGTTATTTTTAGTATTCCCCTGATTAAGGAATACACCTATTCCGATTTGAAAAAACAACAGTTGGCTTTGGGATTAGACCTTAAAGGTGGCATGAGTACCATCTTACAGATTGACCTAAAAGAGTTGGTCGTATCCCTTTCTGGAAATAGTCAGGATCCAGTCTTTAAATCAGCCATGGCAAAAGCTGATGCAAGAATGAGTACAAGTCAGACTGATTTTATCACATTGTTTGTCGATGAGTTTAAAAAGGAAAGCAGTGGTAAGTCGCTGGCTTCAATTTTTTCCAGAGGTGCAGCCATGAAAGACCGGATCAATTTCGAAACACCTGATATTGATGTGGCAAGAATTTTAAGGGAGATTGCTGATGAAACCGTGGATCTTACTTTTAAACGATTAAAAGACCGTATCGATAAAATCGGTGTAACGCAACCCAATGTTTCCCTGGATAAAGCCAGGGATATGATTGTTGTTGAATTACCCGGAATTGACAACCCTGCCAGAGCGAGGAGATATCTTCAGGCTAGTGCCAAACTGGAATTTTGGGAAGTTTACCGCAACAGCGATCCGGGAGTTTTTGAAACCATACTTAATGCTGATAAAAAATTAAAAGCGCTTTCAAGAGGAGATACATCGGAGGTAATTCAGGATGATTATAACTTAGTGGACCGATATAGCTACAACCGGGACTCATTAGGCAATAAATTAGATTCAACTTTAGTCGGGACTGATACGGTTCGTACAAAGGATCCTTTATCTGATAGAGGTCCTTTGTTATCAATTTTTACTCCCACCAGTACAGCTTCAGGAGCTTCGGCTGTATTGGGAACCGTTGAAAAAGGTAACAGAACCCGGTTTATGGAACTGGTTTCCAAGCCTGAACTAAAATCCGTTTTTCCTGCGGATCTTGAATTCAGACTGGACGCCAAACCAATTAAACTAAGAGAACAAACGGAATCTTCCAATACGTACAGCGTCTATGGTATCCGAAAGAGACCGGGCTCAACACAGGCTCCATTAGACGGAGAACGCATTGTACGTGCTCAGGCTAATCCGGATAACTTAACCGGCGACGTTGTTGTAAGTCTTTCTATGGATAACAAAGGATCCAAAATATGGGGTGACATGACAACCAAAGCTGCCAATGATAATAAAAGGGAAATCGCCATCTTGCTGGATAATGAAGTAGTATCCTGTCCTAGCGTACGTGAACCAATACTAGGTGGAAGTTCTCAAATCTCAGGTAATTTTTCCATTGAAGAAGCCAAAGATCTGGCTAATATTTTACAAGTTGGAAAGCTACCTGCAAAAACGCAAATTGTTCAGGAATCTTTGGTTGGACCCTCTTTAGGTAAAGAAAATATTTCCAAATCATTATGGTCGATACTGGGTGGATTTTTACTGGTGATGTTATTTATGGTCTTGTATTATACCGGAGGTGGCCTGTTTTCTATTTTAGCTTTATTATTCAACGTCTTATTTATATTGGGGACTCTGGCGTCCTTTGGTACTGTGCTTACCTTGCCTGGTATAGCAGGTCTGGTTTTAACAATGGGTATGGCGGTTGATGCCAATGTAATTATTTATGAACGAATTAAAGAAGAATTAGCCGCGGGTCGCGTCTTGAAAGATGCCGTTAAAGAAGGCTTCATCAATTCCTATTCCGCAATCATTGATTCCAATGTTACCACCTTACTGACATGTATCGTACTATTTATGTATGGCCTGGGACCAATTAAAGGCTTTGCTATCGTTTTGATTATCGGTATTATTTTTTCTTTGTTTACGGCTGTATTAGTGACCCGCTTATTGGTAGACTGGTGGCTGGATAAAGGCAAGTCGATTTCTTTTGCAAGTAATCTAACTGCCAGAGCTTTTAAAAATATTCATGTCGACTGGATTGGCTTTAGAAAATATGCTTATATATTTTCGGGTATTTTATTGATAATCAGCATTACGTCGTTTTTTACGAGAGGGTTTGAGCTCGGAGTGGAGTTTAGAGGTGGATATTCCTACAATGTTGCTTTTGAAAATGCTATAGAAGGACAGGTGTTAAGAGATAAATTATCTCAAACTTTTGAAGGTAATCCTGTCGTTAAAAGTGTCGATTCTAAAAATACCTTTAACATCACAACCTCTTATTTAATTAATGAACAAGGACCAGAAGTTGTTGAACGCGTAAATCGTAAATTATTCGAAGGTATCAATGAAATACAAGGCGGCACTTTAACATACGAAGACTTTATTAATAGTGAATCCACAGGAACTCATGTCGTAGCTTTTAGTCAGGTAGGCCCGATAATTGCTGATGATATTAAAGATAGTGCCATTAAGTCGATTATAATTGCACTTATCGTAATTTTTATCTATATATTTATCAGGTTTCACAAATGGCAATATAGTGTTGGCGCCATTGTTGCACTATTCCATGATACAATTATCGTGCTTGGAGCATTTTCGCTTTTCCATGGAGTATTAAATTTTTCCTTAGAAGTCGACCAAACCTTAATTGCTGCCATATTAACCATGATTGGTTATTCAATGAATGATACGGTGATTGTTTTTGACCGAATTAAAGAATTTTTAGGCATGGATAGTCAGAAATCTGACCGCGAATTAATCAATGGTGCCATAAATACCACGATATCCAGAACTATAAATACTTCGTTGGCCACGATTTTGACAATTATTATTTTATTCTTTTTTGGTGGAGCAAGTACAAAAGGATTTTGTTTTGCTTTAATTGTCGGTATTATTGTCGGAACTTATTCCTCTATTTGTGTTGCTACTCCTGTATTGATTGATTTTTCAAAAAATCTAAAATATTCTACCAAAAAAGTAACTAAAAAAGTTACAAAACAGGTAGCCCGGGTGTAAGGGCAGGAAATAATAAAATTTATTTGAACGCCTTTTAAATAGTATTATTTAAAAGGCGTTCTGATTTTATGTTTATTTTTAAACCGAATAGCATTTAGAATGAAGTTTAAAATATTAATTTTATTATGGGTTATCAACTCCTGTTCTTATCAAATAAAAATAAAAACCGGGGATCAGGCATTTCAAAGTAAGCAATATTCCATTGCCCAGAACTTATACCACACTGAGTTTGAACAAACAAACAATCAAAAGCAAAAAGCATATATTGCCTTTAAATTAGGGCAATCCTATAAATATGTCAGTGATTTTGGACAATCATTAAAATGGTTTAAGATAGCCTTCGATCTCAATTATGGACTTAAGGCTTTGGAAGAATATGCTTTTGCATTGAAGAATAACGGTGAATATGAAGCAGCGATAGCCGCCTTTCAGGAATTAAGTATTGATATAGCATTGAGCTCAGAAATAAGAAAAGAAATCACGTTTTGCAACTTAAATATTCAATGGAAGCTACAACAAAATGATCAGAATTATTCATTGACAAAATTGAAAGCGGTAAATGAATTAAGCTCGGATTATTCTGCGGTCAAAGATCCTTTAGGAGTCATTTATTTTGTTTCAGACAGATTAAATGAATCAGCGGCAAATAAAACGAAAGATGGATGGTCAGGGCGTTTTTTTTCTGATATCTATATGTTTTCGGAAAAAGGTATCAAAACATTGGACCGCAATATAAATTCAGAGTTTAGCGAAGGACCTTTTTGTTTTAATTCCAAAATGACAGAGTTGTATTTTACCCGATGTGAAGACAGGAAAGAAATGGAAAATTTTTGTAAAATTTATCTGGTTAGCAGATTGAATAATACCTGGTCAGAACCCATGGAGTTAAACTTTGGTCTCGAAAACTGTAATCAGATACATCCTTCTCTGCATTATTCTGATAGTATTTTGATTTTTAGTTCTGATGAGAAAAATGGTTTAGGTCAATATGATTTATATTTAAGTTATCGCATACCGGAGGGCTGGTCTGTTGCCCAAAACCTGGGCTCAGTTATTAATACCTCAAAAGACGAGAAATTTCCGGTTTGGTATAGGGATACTTTGTTTTTTAGCAGTACGGGTCATGTAGGGATGGGAGGACTTGATGTGTTCCGCAGCTATTTGGCAAATTCCAACGATTGGTATCCACCCTTAAACCTGAAACCTTCAATTAATTCAGAAGCAGATGATTTTAGCTTTTTCGTAGATACCAGTTTCGTTTCGAATGACAGTATTCAGCTTAAAGGATTATTAAGCTCAAACCGTGGGCCTGTACCAAATGATGAAATTTATTCTGTGGAATTAATTAATAAAAAATTTCGGAAAAAAGATAGCCCTAAAGAAAAATTTAAACTTGAAATTATAGCTGCTATAAATTTTGTTGGACATGAACATTACAGAGATCACAAAACTATTGAATTAGACTCTGTAAATCTTGTAGAAAAAGTATCAAAACGCTCTGTTTCCACTGGTTCGGCCAACACGTTGAATTTAAAATTACTGCCGGATGAAAACTATACATTTTTAGCTTCCAAAAAAAATTATTTAAATAAAGAATTTAGTTTTTCTACGCCCGGAATATCCATTCTTGATCGTGACACAACGATACGAATCAGTCATACAGTCGAGATGCTTCCAATTCTTTATGATACTGAATTTATATTGAAAGAGTTATATTATGATTTTGACGAATGGACAATTCGTAAAGATGCAATAAAAGCCCTGGAAGATCTGCATTGGATTCTGACAACGAATCCAACTATCAGTGTTATGCTGGGAGCGCATACGGATTGCAGAGGTGATGAAAAATACAACGAAGAATTATCAGCTAAGCGAGCCAAATCGGCTATGGATTGGTTAATTCAACAAGGAATAGACTCTTCCCGGCTGAAATATATAGGATATGGAGAAACCCATCCTTCGGTTAATTGTCTATGTGTTGATTGTTCGGAGTCGGATCATCAAATGAACCGGAGGACAACATTCAAGTTAATTAAAAAAGAGAAATAAAATGGATCAATCCCGGGTGGTTTTGGTCAAATCTGTAAAAGTTAAAAATAAATTGGATGCTTAGAATAATCGTAAAAGTACTGCTATTAATTCTGCTAATTGCTTTTCGAAATGGATTAGGTTCTGAATTACTCAAAAGCTTAGTTGAAAATTCCAGTATTATTAACCCTTTACTTAATTTTTTAATATTTGGACTCAGCATTAATATAATCATCCGCTTATCTCAAATGATTTACCGGAAACGAAAGAAATATGGGCATAAATATTCAGACAATGTAATTAGTGGTCTCAAGAATATTTATTATCTCCTAATAACTATAGGTGTCGTGGTGATGGTTCTTGGCTTTTTTGGACTAGAACCTATTCAATTACTAACATCGATCTCCATAGTTGCTGCAGCCATAGCTATTATTTCTAAAGAACTGGTCATGGATATAATTTGTGGTATGAACATAAGTTTTTCGAGGGAGTTGGCTATCGGAGATTATGTCCAGTTAGGTGAACATCATGGAACCGTCATTGATATCAATATTTACAAAATAGTACTTCAAAATGACTACGACGAAATTATTCATATTTCAAATGGCCGGGCGTACTACAGCGATATTGTGAATTTTACTCAAAAAGAAATCAGAAAATGTAATCTCGATTTTAGCATTTCTGCTAAAATTAATATTTCCAAAAAGCAATTAAAGGAATCCATATTAAAAATCATAAGTGATTATATTGTATACATCGAACCCGAATCCGCATCATTTATCATTACGTCAATTGACAAAGACGCTTTTACCTATAAATTTCAATTCAATTTAAAGCAATTAAATCCGAAAATTGAGCGGGAAATCAAATCAAAAATTTTAGAAATGATTCATTCTTTGATACTCGATGAATCGAATTAATCATGTTGTAATGGCAAGAAAAGTGCCTGGCCTATTTACTATATCGCGATACCAGGAAAACTCCAATCAGTGAAATGGCAGCGCCAATTATTATCCAGATTGTAATCGACTCGTTTAAAATCAAGGCGCCCAGGATAATAGCCAGTATCGGATTAATATAAGTATGAATACTGACTAATGTTACCGGAAGATGTTTTAGGCAATAAATAAAACAAGTATAAGCGACTAAGGAGCCTAGAATGATAGTGTATAACCAAATCAGTATATGTTCAGTTTCGATTTTAAAATGTAAGGGTTTTTCTATAAACAAGGAGACCAATAAAACCGGAATACCGCCAAACAGCATTTGAAATCCTGCGGCTAATAGGGGTGAACTTTTGTGAGAATTTATCTTGCTGTAGACGGATCCAAAAGCCCAGCAAATTATAGAAATCAGGGTAAACCCAATCCCGATTAAGGAAGTGGTACCAGATTGGCTTATAAATTTTTGCAGGCAAATAATAATGATGCCAAAACTTCCAAGAGCTAATCCAATCCAGGTATTTAAATTTGGTCTGGGCTCAGCTTTGGAAAATGACAAAAAAAACGCCATTAATATAGGAGAGAAGGTAGCCAGAATAGCGGAAATACTGCTATCAATATATTGAAGACCATAAATTCCAATACCATTACCACAACTGATTAATAACACACCCAAAATGATTTGTAATGTTATAAACCGACTATCGGGCAAAGCTTCTTTTTTAATAATAAACAGATAAGCAAGTAATAAAATGGCGGCAACTAATTGACGTATTGAAGTGAAATACAAAGGTGGCATTAAAGTGACACCAAGTTTATTAACGAGGTAGGTGGTCCCCCAAATTAAACAAACCAGGCTTAAGGCTATGTAAGCTTTTTTATTAGTTACAGTGGTATTCATTATTCAGGTGCAATCTCGAGAATTAATTTATGTAGTGATTCTCCCATTCTGAGTTGACACGATAACCGGCTATTTTCATGGCTATTAGCTAAACTGTCTAATAAACGTTGCTCATCTTCATTTTTATCTGATAAATGTTGATCTGACAAGACATAAATATGACAACTAGCACACAAAGCCATGCCATCGCAAGTGCCCGGAATAGGTAGCTCACTACTGCGTAGCAATTCCATTAATGAATAAGCAGAATCATTAGGAAGCTGGAGTTCTCTGAGATTTTGAGATTTGTCTCTGATAAAAATTGAAATAAATTCCACAAATAATTACTTACTCCCAGTAACGGTAAAAGGAGGATTAGGTTTAATTTAATTCATTGATACCAGTCACCGTAGTGTATTTGAAACTAGGTTTTTTGCCGCCATGAATCAATTTATAAGCAGACTGCATCATTATTGTTGCTTCGTGAAAGCCACATAAAATTAGTTTTAATTTGCCCGGATAATTATTGATATCGCCAATCGCATAAATTCCTGATATATTGGTAGAATAATCCAAAGGATTTACTTCTATGGCATTTTTATGTATTTCAAGACCCCAGCCAGCGATTGGCCCTAATTTAGGACTAAGTCCGAATAAAGGAATAAAATGATCGGTTGGTATTTGAATCGTTTGATCAGCCTGTTGGACTTCAACATACTCAAGATGATTCTGTCCACCAATGGAAGAAATTTCTGCATTGACGAATACTTGAATAGTTCCGGCCTTTTGTAATTTTTCCAATTCAGAGACGGAATTAGGTGCTCCCCGGAATTCACTTCTTCTATGCACCAGACTTAAGGTTTTACATTTTTTTGCCAAAAAAATGGCCCAATCCAAAGCAGAATCACCGCCTCCTGCAATAACCACCCGTTTGTTAGTATAGATTTCAGGATCTTTAATGATGTATTCAATTCCTTTATCTTCAAATTGACTTAAATTAGCTAATTCGGGTTTTCTTGGTTCAAAACAACCTAAACCACCGGCGATGACTACTATTTTTGAATGAATCTGGGTGTCACGGTTAGTGCTGATTAAAAACAAACCTTTTTCATCTTTTACCACTTGTTCGACGCGTTCGCCTAAAGTAAATCCTGGATGAAAGGGTTCTATTTGTTTCATTAAATTGGTAATCAAGTCTTTAGCCAAAATCTCAGGATAAGCTGGAATATCATAAATCGGTTTGTTTGGATAAATTTCAGATAATTGTCCGCCAGGTACTGGTAGATAATCAATTAAATGACAACGCATTTTAAGAAGTCCTGCTTCAAAAACGGCAAATAGTCCACAGGGCCCTGCACCAATGATTGTAATATCAGTTTCTATCTTTTTCATAAAGAATTGGCAAAGCTAAATAAAAAGCAACCGAAACCAGATTGGATACGTATTAGAATCTTATTATCTGAATTGTCAAAAACTTGTTAAATTATTTTTCAGGTTTGTTAAACCTTAATATGTTTCAATAGTCTTAAACAAGAATCAAATTGATCATTTTATAAATCACTCATCTATGAATAGAAGAGCCACATTAAAAAAATTTTTAGGTGTCGAAGAAGCTGCTACCACAGGTTTACATCTTCAGGAGGATGCATTGCCTGTTGCCGGTGGATTGAGTCCTTTTTCCGGTACCTGGGATTACGCTGCTGCTGCACATCTTTTGCGAAGAGCTATGTTTGGTCCTACACATCAACAAATTCTGCAGGCGGTTTCGGATGGATTATCTCTTACCTTAAGTAAGCTAACTACGAAAAGTGCAGACCCGGCTCCTCCGGTTGTATATTCAGATACCCCGGACGATCCGGATTTAATCAAAGGGGAGACCTGGATCCGTTCCAAATTAAATCCACAGGTGCAGGGAAATGTACAGGCAAAACAAAACTCTCTGTACGCCTGGTTAATGGAACAGATGTTTACAGAAGCGGTCTCTTTGACTGAAAAAATGACCTTATTCTGGCATAATCATTTTGTGGTATCTGAAATTTATGACCCTCGCTATAATTACGACTATATTAAATTACTGAGAGACAATTGTTTGGGGAATTTTAAATCCTTGACTTCAGAAATTACAGTGGATAAAGCCATGCTCATGTATTTAAATGGAGCGCAAAGCAATAAAAATGCGCCTAATGAAAATTACGCCAGAGAACTTATGGAGTTGTTTACATTAGGTAAAGGGCCTTTGGCTGGTCCCGGCGATTATACGACTTTTACAGAACAAGATGTTGAAGCTATCGCCAAGGCATTAACCGGGTGGACCATCAATGGACGGGATGCTTCGATTTACCCGGTTATTGAGTATAAAACTAATCTGCATGACAGAACGGTTAAACAATTTTCGCATCGCTTTAATAATGCCACCATTTCAAATAAAGAAGAGACTGAATATCTGGCGGTTATTAATTTAATTTTTCAAAAACGGGAAGCTGCTACGTTTGTTTGCAGAAAACTCTATCGTTATTTTATTTATTATAAGGTTAATCAGGACATTGAGACCGAAATTGTCAACGGGCTTGCAGACATCATGATTGCCAATAACTTTGAAATCAAGCCTGTCATTGAAGCTTTATTGGGTAGCTCGCATTTTTATTCGGAAGAAGCCTTGGGTTGTATGATTCGTCCACCGTATGAATTTATTTTCAATACCTTAAAAACGATGAAGTTAAACGTACCCAGCGAGGTGGAAGCCAAATACAATGTCTATTTGAATATCTATCGAGGTACAATGGGCATGCAGCAAGTCTATTTTGACATACCTAGTGTGGCTGGTTGGACACCCTATTATCAGGTTCCTAGCTATCATGAAATATGGGTAAATTCGGTGACTTTACCGATCAGAGTAGGATTTACATCTTCTTATGCCAATAAAACTGTGCGGGTCAGAAATATTACCGGTTTATTTGGTTTGGACTTGCCTCAATATGTTATAGGATTTAATAACCCTGGCAATGCAAATGAATTAATTAATGATCTGGTGACTCATTTATTACCCAAGCCGATTTTCGATAATCAAAAAGCCTTTTTGAAATCAAAATTATTAGGTAATAATTCTGAAGCACAATGGATGACCATGTGGAATAATTACAAAAACAATCCTGGAAATGACACGGCAAGGGCGACTGTCGAAGCCAGGCTTAAGCCATTGTTTGTATCACTATTATCAATGCCCGAATATTATTTAAGCTAATAAATTCTTCCAAAAATGAAAAGAAGAAAATTTTTACAAGTCAGTTCACTGGCATCAGTGCCGGTTCTTATAAACGGCATTCCTGTAAGTGCTGTAGCTAGAAACTCATTTCTGGATTTTATTAATCCGGATAATGATAAAATTTTAGTATTGATTCAACTAACCGGTGGTAATGATGGATTAAATACAGTGTTACCATTAGATCAATACGCCAATTTAGCGAAAGTGAGAAGTAAAATTCTGATCAATGAATCGTTAGGATTGAAGCTTCGTACAGATCTGGCGCTTCATCCTGCTATGACCGGCGTTAAAACTTTATTTGACGAAGGTAAAGTAAGATTAATCCAGTCTGTAGGATATCCTAATCAAAACAGATCGCATTTCAGATCAACAGATATCTGGACTTCAGGATCGAGTGCTCAGACTGTCGAACCGACAGGTTGGTTAGGTCGATTCTATAATCAAAATCATGCAAGCTATCCAAATGGATATCCCAATTCAGCCAATCCAGATCCATTGGCCATAACGATTGGCTCTTTAGTTTCACAAACTTGCCAGGGTCCGATTGCCAATTTTAGTTTGGCGATTAATAATCCGGCTACCATGGCCCAAATCAGTGAGCCTGCGTTTCCAACAACTATCCCCAATACCAATTATGGCAATGAATTACAATATCTTATTGAAACGTTGCAACAAACGAATGATTATACTCAGATAATTAAGGACAGTTATGACAATGCCGGAGGTGAAATACCTGCTACTGGAAATAGGCTATTGGATCAATTGAATATAGTCTCTCAGTTGATTAAAGGCGGAATGAAAACCAAGGTATATGTAGTGAATATTGGTGGATTTGATACTCACGCAAATCAATGTGATCCTACAGATCATGAAATTGGGGTTCATGCGGATTTATTAAAACAATTATCTGATGGTATCGAGGGATTTCAAAAAGCATTGGAACAAGCAGGTGTTGAGAAACGCGTTATCGGCATGACTTTTTCTGAATTTGGAAGAAGAATCCAGTCAAATGATTCAACGGGTACGGATCATGGATCTGCGGCTCCGCTTATTTTGTTTGGCCATTGTGTCAATCCGGGTATTTTAGGTGATAATCCTATTATCAATGACCGTGTTGTCAATAATGAAGGTGTAGCCATGCAGTATGATTTTCGGTCTGTATATGCTTCAATTCTCATCGATTGGTTTGAAATTTCGCCGGCTGTGGTAAGTGAAATATTATTCCAGGAGTTTCAAAAATTACCAATTGTTGATGGTTGCGCTCCAACCGCAGTAAGTGATTATGAACGTGATTTTTCACTAAAATTAGACGCTGCTCCAAATCCGGGAAGAGATTATACCACCATAAGCTTTGAATCAAAAAATGAGTTTATTCGAATCAGTGTATTTGATGCAATGGGTTCAGAATTAAAAGTTGTACAATCTGGTAGAATGCAAAATGGATTACACAAAATTCATTTAAATACTCAGGATATGGCTTCTGGAAATTATTACATACGAATTGCGTCCGAACATGCCCAGAATACAAAATCATTTATCAAATTGTAAAAGTTATTAGAATAGTAATTCCAACGTGTCGAACCTGGGTATTTTACCCGGGTTCTTTCGTTTATAAGCCATTCACTTCTTATTATTGCAACTTAATCGCTCTACATGTCAAAATCTAAAGCTTCTCTATTAATTCTGGCAGCTGGAATGGGTAGTCGTTACGGAGGTCTAAAACAATTAGATTCTTTTGGTCCAAACGGGGAAACGATTATTGATTACTCCATTTATGACGCCATCAAGGCAGGCTTTACCAAGTTAGTTTTTATTATCCGGAAATCTTTTGCAAGTGAATTTATCCGGGCTATAGAAAATCGTTGGAAAAATAAAATTGAAGCCCATTATGTTTTTCAAGAAAATGAGATGTTGCCAGATCCATATATCTGCCCGAAAGATCGAGTAAAACCCTGGGGAACAGGCCACGCAGTTTGGGTTGCCAAAGATGTTATAGAGGAACCATTCGGAGTAATTAATGCTGATGATTTTTACGGTCGCGAGGCAATGAATATTTTATATCAATTTCTTATTCTGCAAAAGGAATACGGAGTCGTAGCTTACAGACTGGAAAACACCCTTTCTGAATTTGGTTCGGTTAACCGGGGAATTTGTCAGGTAAGCGCTGATGGATTTTTACGTAAAGTTAATGAATGCAAAAATATAAGGAAAGATAACCAAATCTATTATGAGCTTGAAGGTCAACGTTTTGTACTTGAACCTTCTACATTAGTTTCGATGAACATGTGGGCCATGCAAACAAATTATTTCGATTGGGCAGAAGCATATTTCTCTAGTTTTTTATCAAAGGAATTAAATAATGACAAGGCAGAATTTTATATTCCAGACTTAATTCAAAATCTTATCGATCAAAAATATCAAAAAATTCATGTCATACGTTCTGAATCCAATTGGATCGGAGTCACTTATCAGGAAGACAAACCCTCCGTACAAGATGCATTTGACGAGTTAATACAGAAAGGATTATATCCGGTTGCCTTGGTTTAACAATTTTTGGTTTTTAAATAATTCTTCACATACGAGACCTTTATAGATTTATATTTTTATTATATAAGCTTGTATATTGTAATTTATTTAATATATTTGCTCCTGTAAAATAGGATGCAATGATTAAAAGAATAGTGTTTAAACCGATTTCAAAGGTTTTGGCACTGATGCTTGTCTATCTGTCTGCAACTTTTTGGTTGAATGTTAATGCTCAACACCAGTCTGTTTTTGCTGATTCTATATCGGAATTGCCAGTTTGTCTATATCATTCCTTTCAATACGTTCTGGACTCCTTTTATCAGGTTCAGTTAGCTAAAAATAAATCCAGGTTAAGCTCGCGCTCCAATAATGATAAGTTTGAATTAAGATTGTATGTTGATACAAGCTATGAAAGAAGGCTTACTGGCGTATATAATAAAAATGATTCTGTAACCGTCATCTTGAATAAAGTAGTTGATAGTGTCCGGTGGTTATATAATAATGCCTCAGCATATTGGGATATCGATACTGAAACTGAAATTATTTTTTTTGATGGAGCAACTCCATTTTCATATGGCGCCAATAGTGTTGAAACCTTAATTAATTTTTATCTCTGGCTGGATGCTAATAACTATCCTGGAAACGATGATAACTATGTTTTCTATTCTGGTAATTACACCAATCAAGGTGTTTCATTTGTTGGTGAACTATGCCTGCCCGGAGTTTCGATGGTTGGCTTTGTAGCTAATTTTAATTCAAACGTGGATTTATCAAGCCATGAATGGATAGGGCATTCTGCTAATTCATATCACTATAACAATGAACCCAACATCATGAATTCTATTGCTCAGCGACCATGGAAGTCCGAAAGCGTAACTGTTGTGGATAGTTTTTTTGATGCTCAGAATTGCTTCATCAATGCACAAGCACCATTATCATTGGATTTTTTACAAAACCCGATAACTGTAGTAGATAATAAAATTTCCTTAAGTTGGAATTTTCAAAAATTTGAAGGACTCGAAGGTTTCCGGATAGAGCGCAAATTAAATTCTCAAAACTGGACCTGGTTGAGTGCTTTTACAAAAAATACAAATTATACAGATTTACCCGTGCAAAATGGTTTATACCAGTATAAAATTCATGCGTTTCTTCAAAATGGTCAACATTTAGAAAGTAGTATTCAAACAATAAAATTCAATTCAGATAAATTAAGCTTTATCAAAAATAATCAACTGCTTAATCCAGAATTCAATTTAATCAGAATCTATGATTTTACTGGCAGGATGCTCTGTCAATCCCGAAATTCGCAGATCGATTTAAAAAAATACAGGGATTACAACTATATTCTTATTCAGATTGAATCAGGTATTTATAAATGGTTTACAATATCAGACTGATCTGCATTTGTCATTAACTAATGGGTAAACAACTTATTTTATTTGGATTGTTGATTATTCTGATTGGAATGGTATGGCATTTTTTTGGGAAGCAATTGCATTGGTTGGGAAATTTGCCAGGAGATTTTAAATGGGAGGGAGAAAATTATAAAATATATTTTCCTTTCGCAACCGTTTTGTTGATTTGTTTGATTGTAAATTTAATCTGGTGGCTATTCAGGTACTTTAGCCGATAATTAAATTACCAATCAATCTGGTCTTCATTAATTTGATCCTTATCCGCTTCTTTGCTTTTTAAAGTTTTTGAATCCGGATTATGTTCCTTTATTTCCGATTTGGAATTTTCCCATTCTTCTTCTCTTTTTGAAAAAGCGTCATAATCAAAATCTGGGAGATAATTAGTTTTTATCTCATCAATCACATCCTGAAGATACTCAATAAACCGGTTAAAATCTTCTTTGTAGATTAGTATTTTATGACGTTCGTATCCATCACCATTAAATTTCCGGGCACTTTCGGTAATTGATATAAAATAATCATTCGATTTCGTTTTACGAATATCAAAAAAATAAGTACGTCTTTTACCTGCTTTTAATTTTTTTGAAAAAATATTTTCAATTTGTTTATCGTGATACACAGATTAGGATTTAATAATATTTATGTAAAATTAAGAGAAATTAGAAGAAAGTCAATATTATTGGTTATTTTCGATTTCATGTAACTGACTAAATAGACCTTTTTGTTTTAAAAGAGTGGGATAATCCCCGGTTTCTGCAATTTTTCCCTGGTCAAGCACTATTATGGAGTCCATATAGCGGCAGAGTTTTAAATGTTGAGTAATTAAAATCAAGGTTTTCCCTTCTAGTTGTTCACCTATTTGCTGAATAATCAATTGTTCGGTCTCAGAATCAACAGCTGAAAAACAGTCGTCCAATATCACAATCGGTGAAGATTTGATTAAGGCTCTTGCCAAACTTAACCTTTGTTTTTGTCCGCCGGATAAAGTCACTCCACGTTCACCGAGCACACTAGCATAAGCTGATGTAAGCTCATTAATTTCTCCATCAATGGCTGCAATTTTTGCGGCATCCTTAGGGCTTATACCATTTTCTTGTTGAATTCCTAATTCAATATTTGCTTCAATGGTATCCGAAAAAAGAAATACATCCTGTGGTACATAGGCAATGTTATTGCGCAATGAACTTAAAGAAAATTTATGTATTGGAATATTATTAATCAGGATTTGACCTTCCACCGGATCATACATTCTGAGTAATAGTTCAGCAACACTGGTCTTGCCAGATGCCGTTTTACCAGTAATGGCCAGCTTAGTACCAGCAGGAATACGAAAGTTTAGGTTTTTTAATGCAGTAATTCCAGAGTCCGGATAAATAAAAGTAAGATTTTTAAACTCAATATCAGCCGATTTTAATATTGTAAGTTCTTCAGAATCAGAACTTATCTCTGGCTTTGTATTGAGAAAATCATTTATTCGCTTTTGAGAAGCTTCCGCTTGTTGAATGATTGATACACACCATCCCAGTGCGGAAACCGGCCAGGTGAGCATATTTACATAAATAACAAATTCAGCAATATTTCCAGCTGTTACACTGCCGTTATAAACATTCAATCCACCAACATAGATTGTAATTAAAGTACTTAATCCAATCAATAGTAACATGGAAGGAAAAAACATGGCGTCAATTTTCGCTAAATTCAAATACATATCTTTATAACTGGAAGCATTGTCTGATAAATCTTTTTTCCAATAGGGTTCTGTTGCATATGACTTTATGATTCGAATTCCGCTAAAGGACTCCTGACTTATTGCCGTAAGTTTTGCCAATTGTCTCTGAATGACTTCACTTTTTTTATTGATTTTATTACTAACCCAATATATAATAAATGATAATATTGGCAAGGGCAAAAGGGTATACAGGGAAAGTAAAAAATTTACTTTAAACATGGTAAAAATAACGATGACGACCAGGCTTATCAAATTAATGCCATATAAAATAGCGGGTCCCAGATACATTCTTACTTTATTGACGTCTTCACTGATCCGGGACATTAGATCGCCTGTTTTATTTCTCTTGTAAAATGATGTATCGAGTTTTAAATAATGCCTGAAAATTTCTTTCCTCATATCGTATTCGATCAATCGGGACATTACAATTATAGTCTGCCTCATCATAAACATAAAAAGTCCCATCAAAATGGCAAACCCAAATATATAAAATCCAAATTTCATTAATTCGCCACTCAGTAATTCAGCTTGTTCATTGCTTTTATCAGTTCCGATAAATTCAATAATTCGGTTTAAAGCCTCTCTGATGGCTTGGGGCTGCAAGACCCTGAATACATTGGATAAGACAACAAATAAAATACCCAGCAACAACTTATTGCGGTATTTTAGAAAATATTTGTTTAAAGTGAATAAATGTTTCAAATGTTGTCTTATAATGCATGCAAAGCTAAAACAGAACAGATAATAACGGCTTTGGTTTTTTATTTACCTTTATACTTAAATCAAAATAATGAGTCGCAGAATAACCTTGGATGAATATATTATTAAAAGTCAGGCCATTCAGAATAATGCATCTGGAGAATTTTCGGGATTGTTGAGGCACTTGGGTATAGCAGCAAAAATAATTAACAGAATCGTAAATAAGGCTGGGTTAATGGATATACTTGGACAAGAGGGAAATACGAATTCAAGTGGAGATACAGTTCAAAAGTTAGACATCTATGCCAACGATTTAATGATAGAGTATTTACAAAATTCCGGAATTTGTGCTGGTGTGGCCTCAGAAGAAATCGAAGATTTTATTTCGTTTTCAGGAAAAATAGCCAGTAAAACAAAATATGTTGTAGTTATTGATCCTTTGGATGGTTCTTCAAACATCGATGTAAATATTAGTGTAGGAACCATATTTGGCATTTATAAACGTGTAACAGCGGAGTCCCAGGAGCTTGAGTTGAAAGACTTTCTTCAAAAAGGGACAGAGCTGGTTGCTGCCGGCTACGTATTATATGGTACATCGACAATGTTAGTATTTACTTCAGGTTTTGGGGTCAACGGATTTACCTACGATAGGGGGATAGGAGAATTTTGTCTCAGCCACAGGGATATGAAAATGCCGGCTTCGGGTAAAAATTATTCAATAAATCAGGGATATTTTTTACAGTTTAATAAAGGTATTCAGGATTATCTCAATTACTGTTCTGCTCATAACAGGGTCTTGAGATATATTGGCTCAATGGTTGCCGACGTTCATCGTACACTTTGTCTCGGTGGAATTTTTCTTTATCCGCTGACCAAATCCAGTCCGGAAGGAAAGTTGCGAATGCTCTATGAATGCAATCCAATGAGCCTGATTGTCGAACAAGCCGGGGGTATGGCAATTGATGAATCCGGCAATCGGATATTGGAAATAAATATGCATTCTTTGCATCAGAGATCATCCATCATTATGGGTTCTGTTGAAAACTTAAATGAAATTCTTCCATTCATTACTAAAGACCCTAATTAAAATTTAAATAGGGTTTGACTTTTTCAATCCATGTGGAATCCAGTGCTTTCATTTTATAAAAGTCGCCGATTTCTTTAAATTTACCATGTTGGTTTTTATATGCCATTAATAATTTTGCCTTTTTATAACCAAAATAAGGATGCGCTATTAATAGGATTGAATCCACTTCGTTAATTGGAATTTGACGTATTTCTTTCGAAATAAAAATTTTGGGTCGTATTTTTTCAATACAGCTATCCTGCAAACCAAAGACTTCATTTAATTGTGAAATATGGATGTAGCCACCTAAGGCATTTCGATATTTAATTATTCGTTCTCCCAGTATTTTGCCAATTCCGGGTAATGGTAATAAATCAGATAGTTCAGCTGAATTTAAATCTATTTTAAGCTTTATAGGAATGGAGTGCTCTTTTGATATAGAGGATTCAAAGTTATCCAAAATTACATGAGACTTTATTCGGTGATACGTTTGACTATCAATTCCATAGATAGATAACAGCTGATCAGCAGACTTGATTTTAGCTCCCGTTGCCAGATATTTTTGTAAATTGTTGAAGGCGTATTTTGAAATACCCAATCGAATGGCTTCATTATAACTTAAGTTGTTCGGATTAAAAGAAAAGACTTCAGTTTGTATTTTTTTTCCTTCTGACTTGCTTAAGTATTCCGAATCTTTATAATTGTATTTATTGTCAAATTTGGCATTAATTGGAAATGATTCTTGTTTGGATATCATTTCCTTTCGTACAACAATATTGTCGCAACGTTGATTTTTGGGAGAATGAAGCCAGGGCAACAAAATCAGTATCAATAAAAACATCAGTAATATCATTATGCCAAGGCGTTCATTTTTTGACAGATACAATTGATCTAATTCTTTTTTATTCATTTTTAAAAGTTAAAATTAATGGATTATTGGTGTCCAAAAAGTAGAAGACATCTTGAGGGAGTGAGTCCAAACAAGCGTATGTATTCGAATTTGATATGTCCTTTTTATTTAAGAGTATTCGATGGGAATTTGTTAAACCGCTTTGTCTGTCAGTTTCAATGAACCTTAATGGAGCATGACAGGGTACTTTTTCAAGATGATACCAAATACAATCTGAATTATTCAATGCAACTAATTCGGGGATAGGGAGTAAAAAGCGTATCTCCTTTATACTGTCAAATGTATAAACATGTGTAATGTATTTTGACTTCCGGTAGTTTTTCATAAGATAGCAATCCGGGCAACTTGAAAAAACAATTGTATTATGCCGTATTTCAAATTGTATTTTATTTCCTTCAGAATATAAAATGAGTTCTTGGCTGGAATATAATTTTTGGATTTTGTAAAATTGGTTCATTGGAATTAGTAGAAATATAATGAGTGCACCAAAGAGTAATTTTTTTATTTCCAATTTTAGCCAAAAAAATATGAATAAGCAACTTGCTATATATGCGGTAAGTTGCATAAGGTCCAGATGCAGGTCTTCTATGTTTGCCAAAGGTAAATATTGAATGAGCTTAAAGCTTTCAAGGCCGGCTTCACATAAAATTTCACAAACTCTACCAAGTAGTAAACATATTTTTGGGCTTACAAATGATCCTATGATTAATAAAATGCCCAAGGCAAGTAGAATAAATGATAAGGGTATCCAAATCAAATTACCTAAAATAAAATAAACCGGAAATTGATGGAAATAATAAATACATAATGGACTTACTAATAATTGAGCAGCTACGGAAACACTTATTATTTCGTAAATATATTTTGTTATTATGTTTCTTGCAAAATAAATTCTGGAAATCAAGGGATTAAATAAAACGATACTTAAAACTGCGAAAAATGATAATTGAAAGCCTATTTCATACAAAACACAGGGATTGTGTACTATCATTAAAAATCCACAACAGAATAAACTATTTACAGTATTTGGACTGCGATTGATATATTTCCCCGTTTCTAAATAAGTTATCATGATGGCAGCCCGAATTATTGAATTGCCGCACCCGCTAATTAGAACAAAGCCCCAAATAAATAACAGCATTAATACAAAATTCAGAATCCTGTAGGTGGGGAGTACTTTTATTTTTCTAAGTAGTTGCAATAATCCTAGGAGTATACCATAGATCATTCCAAGATGCAAACCGGAAACAGCTAAAATATGTGCAGTTCCTGTTTTGGTAAATTCAGCTTTGATATTTTTATCCAGGTCCGATTTAACACCTAATAGTAAAGCCGCCAAGAGATTAGCATAGTTTTCATTTAAAACAGTATTCCGAATTTTTGTTATGCATTTATATGAAACTATTTGAGAATATCGTATTAAAGAATATTTTGAATACGTTGATGTGCTGATATTGGTATCCGTCGGAATTGATTTATAATTTATGTGAAGATTAATTAAATAAGCGTCAAAGGACTTAAATAATCCCGACGGTTTATTGGTGATCGGTTGTAATTGAAACTTCCCTGTCAGCGTGTCTCCGTAGTATAGGGGAAAATGTTTGAAGCCATCCGAAATTTTTAAATATATTTTTTTGCGACTGCTATTAGTAACACTTTCTCCATAAATTATTAATTTACTTTGAGATAAAAATGCTGATTGAATAACAATCTTAGAAATATAATCAGAAGTTTGAAAGATTTTATCCTTTTCAGAAATGTGATCTTTTTGAACATGTAAAAAGGTATTTGAAGAAATTATTGCAATGCTAAAAATTAACAATCCGGTTAAGGAATATTGCTTTATGATTGAAATTAAATAAATCAGTCCTGTAACCAGAATTAACCACGTTATTGGCAGCTCAATTCCTTTATTGAATAGTTCAATGATAATCGAATTAATAATTGCTGTGATACAAAACAAGGCAATAAACGGCCTTGCCAGGATGTACTCAATCATGGTGTTCTAAGTGTAAAGCAAATATACACTTATTTAAAGAATCTTACATCTTCGAAAATTCTTAGACGGACTTTTATGATTTTATTTGTTACTAACAGATATTAGTAACTACCCCAAAATCTTCTGAAAAACCATTCCAATGCCAGGCAAAAGAAAATCACAAAAAATAACCACTTTTGATCTATCAGAGGTTTTATTTCAAGGCTTTGTATAATGATAGATTTTGCAGTATTTTGATTGAGTAAGTCATCAGTCAGTTTATTTAATTCTGTTTTTTTATATGTTCGACCACCAGATTTTTCAGCTATATTTCTAAGCAAACCAAAATCGGCGACCCGGTTATTATTTTCGATATCCAAACTTTGAATCGAAAATTTACCTTCTGATAAATGTTCTTTTCGATCCCATTGTAATGACGCTTTGTAAGTGTAGTCACCAGGAGACAACGAACCTGCGTCCAGATGGTAATAATCCTGAATTTTTGAAAAACTATAATTATACCTGACGTTATTAATTCCAAAAATAGATAAATTAGCATCAGGTAAATTGATTCGTTCTAAATTATCATTATAAAATTCTGCTTGAAAGCTAATTGTTTCGCCTTCATCAAAAATTCTTTTGTTTTGAGTAACTCTGAATTTACGCTTATCATCTTTTGTAGATGTAAACTGTAAGGTCTTATTGATAATTTCAAAAAAGGATGTGAATGAATTAGCATTCATATAGTCCTGAATTTTCCATTTCCAAATACCTTCACCAAGAATTACGGATTGTCTTGTGTTGTTTTTTTCTGCACAAACAATTAATGGATAATTGGTTTCAATTCGTCCAATTTTTTGATAAAAAAGAATGGAAGCCGAAGGATCCAGCTTATAATTTCCGTACACGGCATTTAAAGGTGGATATTTTTTTAAAGCTTCCTTTGTTTCTTCACTGAGTGTAAATTGAGAGAATCCTTCACGGTAAACAGGTAAAGCTTCATTTGGCGCTTTTGAGGTGCCACTAATTTGAACGATATCCTGAAGCTTATTAAATGCGTTAATATCAGATTGGGGTCCTAAAATATATATAGTGGGGATTTTAAAATTGTTTAACTGGTTAATCAATTGATTGCCGTTGCCAGATGTACCAGGTACCTGATGTAAAATTGCCAGACTGTATTTTTCAAGACCTGAAACCAAGTCCGTAGTATTTTTGAGGTCGACTTCATAATTTTTATTTGACAATAAGGATTCTTTAATGGCTGAGATATCGGGATGTGGCGCATAATGAAGCAGCAGAACTCGTTTTTTTGCATCTAATACCTCTATATAAAATTCTCGTTTGTTGTTAGTGAAATTGCGTTCTGAAGGAATTTTACTGCATTCAATTTTATACCGGTAAATACCTGGTAATTCCGTTTGAATGATAAATTCTTTTGTCATAAAAAATTTATTCGAACTTATCTTAATTGATTCCGATTGCAATGTATTGAACTGATCATTATCAAGTCGCTTTAGTTCGATTGTAAAATTTTCGTTATTTAAATTCCAGCTTTGTAAATCGGTTTGAATTGCAAACTTATCGCCAGCATATATTATATCATTATAAAATAGGCTGGAAATAGATAAATCGCTTTCCGGAATAGTATCTCCAAATAATATTGGATAGACCGGTATCTGAGTTATCGCTGAATGATACAATGGATTTTTACCGGAATTATAAATACCATCTGTCGCCAAAATAATTCCTTTGACATTAGAGAAATCAAGTTGATCAACCGTATAATCAAAAATAGAGCTGAGATTTGATAAATTTCCTTTGAAACTATCTCTTTTGACACGATCGACTTTATTGGAAAACTCCAAAGAAATAACTTCAAATTTTTCAGATAAATCATTTGCCATTTCGTTCCGTTCAGCTATATATTGATGTAATACGTTAGAGCCGGTGAGTTGAATGGACGAACTAACATCTTGTGCTATTACCAGAATTGGTTTCTTTATGGTTTGTTTGTAATATTTATAAAATGGATTCAGCAGAAGTAGTAAGATTAAAAATATTGAACAAACGCGCAGAAAACTTAAAAAAAGTTTTTGTCCAAATGATTTATCTGAGAGCAGAGGAGTTTTATAATACATCAGGAGCCCTGATACGATAGCTATTAATAGACATAAGCCTATAAACCACAACGGATACTGAAAACTAAATTCCCCCATTTTTCGTTTTTAAACAGTGCAAATATCCACAAATTGAATCATCTATATCAAGGATAACGAAAATTTAACCATTATACATTGACTATCAATTACTCAGGATAATTATTACACTTATATTTGTCATATTATATGAAATTGATACTATGAAAAAACATTTATCTACTTTTTGTTTAATACTATTGGCGAGCTTTTGTATCAGAGCTTCCATGATTTTGATTCCTATGGATGAAAAACAACGAAATCATCTTAAGGCTTACGGAATTACATACTGGGTTATTGATCAACAAATTGACGCTTACTGGCTCTTAAATTACAGGGGAGGTAGTTTTGCCTTTATCAATACAAAAGTCTTTGAAAAAGAGTGTATCACCCGGGGAGTTAGCTTCGAAATTATATCAAATAGCGAATTTGACAGAATCCGATCTGAAATTGCTAATCCAGAAGTAAATGAAGAAGTGATGAAGCTGGAAAAAGCTCCAAAAATTGCTGTTTATACCCCCGAGTTTAATGAACGGGGCGAACGCATCCAACCCTGGGATGATGCCGTAACTATGGCCTTAACGTATGCTGAAATTCCCTTTGACAAAATATATGATCGTGAAATTATTAACGATTTATTGCCTAAATACGATTGGCTGCATTTACATCACGAAGATTTTACCGGCCAGTATGGGCGATTTTATGCCGGCTATCATACTCAGGAATGGTATATTGAAAATCAAAATAGGGCCGAACGATTAAGTAAAGAATTGGGATTTTCAAAAGTATCACAATGTAAATTAGCGGTAGCAAAAAAAATACGAGAATATATTGCAGGAGGAGGATTTATGTTTGCAATGTGCTCTGCCACGGATTCATACGATATCGCCCTGGCAGCTGAGGGCCTTGATATCTGTGCTGTTTATTATGATGGTGATGGAACAGATCAAAATTTAAATGCGAAATTAAATTTTTCAAACACTCTGGCATTTAAAGACTTTACTCTTAAGGACAATCCTTTGGAATATGAATTTTCATCCATTGACAATACGAATGAGCGAAAGTTATTAGCTGAAAATGATCATTTTACATTATTTGAGTTTTCGGCAAAATGGGATCCAGTGCCAACTATGCTGACTCAAAATCACACCAAAACAATTAAAGGATTTATGGGGCAAACAACTGCCTTTAAAAAAAATCATTTAAAATCTGACGTACTTATTTTAGGCGACAACAAAGCAGTTGACGAAGTGCGATATATTCATGGCACCCTCAACTATGGAACCTGGACATTTTATGCAGGTCATGATCCTGAGGATTATCAGCATAAAGTGGGAGATCCTCCCACAGATCTCAATTTACATCCAAACTCGCCGGGTTATCGCCTTATACTTAATAATGTGTTGTTTCCGGCCGCCAAAAAGAAAGAACGTAAAACCTGATATAGCTGATAGATTTATTAAGCTTATTCCAAAAAAAAAAATATTATCTCCTGTTCTTTCCATATTGCTTAAGTATTTGACAGATATTTGAGATTTTAAGAGAATCAGATACTTAAGTTTGAGGATTATGAATGTCAGAAAATCAAAAATAGCGGGATTGGGTTATTACGTACCCGAACGCGTGGTAAGAAATACAGATCTTGAACTTCTAATGAATACATCAGATGAATGGATTCAGGAACGCACTGGCATTCAGGAGCGAAGATTTGGTATTCCGCATAAGGAAACAACCACTACGATGGGTGCCCGGGCAGCAGAAGCAGCCATTGCCAATGCTGGAATTCAAAAAGAAGATATCGATTTTATCATTTTTGCAACCTTAAGTCCCGATTATTATTTTCCAGGTTGCGGTGTATTGTTACAAAGAGAATTAAAGATTACACATTTGGAAGCAGGCGCATTGGATATTCGAAATCAATGTAGCGGATTTGTGTATGGTTTGTCCGTCGCTGATCAGTTTATTAAATCAGGTCAATATAAAAATATCTTGTTAGTTGGAGCGGAAATGCATTCCATGGGGCTTGATTTTTCAGATAGGGGAAGAAATGTATCTGTGCTTTTTGGGGATGGTGCCGGGGCAGCAATTATTCAAGCTACCGAGAATGAAAATGAAGGAATCATAAATACTGTTCTGCATTCAGATGGAAGTTTTGCCGAAGAACTGGCATTCATCAATCCAGGATGTCATGGTGGATTTCACTCAGATCCTTCAGTATTTGGATATCCTGAATCAGATTTTGGTGGTGTGTTCTTGACCCAGAAGATGTGGGACGAACAGATGATTTTTCCATATATGAATGGACCAACTGTTTTTAAAACCGCAATACAGAAATTTCCGGAAGTTATATTGGCTTCTTTGGAAAAAGCCGGATTGACGATCCATGATTTGGATATGCTGATTCCACATCAGGCTAATTTAAGAATCAGTCAGTTTGTTCAAAAGAAACTGGGTTTAAGAGATGATCAAGTCTGGAACAATATTCAAAAATATGGTAATACTACAGCCGCAACGATTCCAATAGCATTATGCGAAGCAGTAAACGCGGGAAAAATATCAAAAGGTCATTTAATCAGTCTGGCAGCGTTCGGAAGTGGATTTACCTGGGCTTCGGCCTTAATAAGGTGGTAATTTAAAGAAATTATTTTAAGAATTCTCAAACAATGAAAGTAAAAACATTTGCAGAGCCCGTTGACATTCTTGCAATTGGTGTCCATCCGGATGATATCGAATTGTCTTGCAGTGGAACATTGTTAAACCATATCAATATGGGCTATAGTGTGGGTTTATTGGATCTGACTAAAGGAGAATTAGGTACCAGAGGAACACCAGAAATCAGATCTGAAGAAGCCTATAATGCCGCTGTTTTGATGGGTGCACAGTTTAGAGTTCAATTAGATTTAGAAGACGGTTTTTTTAACCAAAACAAAGAGTCCATTTTAAAAATTATCCAGGTCATCCGGAGTGCAAAACCTACTATTGTATTCGCTTGTGCATTGTCTGATCGTCATCCGGATCATGGCAGAGCAGCCAAACTTATAACTGATTCGATTTTTTATTGTGGTCTTCAAAAAATTATAAGCCTGGATTCTGACAATAGCACTCAAAACCGATGGAGACCCAAATTTTTATATCACTATATTCAAGATTATCAATTAACGGCAGATATTACTGTGGATATTTCTGAAACAATGGAGAGAAAGTTGGAATTAATCCGTTGTTTTAAATCTCAGTTTTACAATCCGGATTCAAGCGAACCCGATTCTCCGATTTCTGGTATTACTTTTTTTGAGGAACTCAAGGCGAAACACAGAATTTATGGCAGAGCGATGGGGGTTGAATTTGCGGAAGGATTTAATAAGACAATTCCCATTCCAATGAAGGACCTGATATCGAATTTGAAATAATTTTTATTTTTGATTAGATCTGGCTGTACAATATTCCAGCTGATTTGAATAATCAAGTGATCCCAGGCGAATTGCAAGAGGGGTTTTATATTTTGTAAAAATTTTATCCTCAAGCTTACAAAAAAAAGGTTTCGTGTTTTTATCTTTAAAATAATTCAAATGTAATTCGGGTACCTGTGTCCAACTCAGTCTTGTTCTCTTTTTATCATCGGTGCTTATTAACTTCTGCGAAATGCCAATATTGGGTAAGAGAAAAAAGATTGTCATAATCGCCAATGTTTTTAACCAATTATATATGGCCGTGCCAAATATCAGCCACAAAATTCCTTTGATTAGAAAAAACAAAAATCCTGCAATTCCAAATTTTTTAAGCCAATTTTTATATTTTTCGTTCATAATCAGGTTTGTATTACTCCGGTTTTAAATTCGGCAATTGGGGCATGCTCAGAAGTTTTAATGCCCATGATAATCCAATCTCTCGTTTTGTCTGGCTCTATTATAGCATCAATCCAAAGCCGGGCTGCTGCATAATATGGGCTGGTTTGCTCTGTATAACGACTACTGATTTCTTCTAATAATTGCTCTTCTTCCTGCTCACTAAATACTTTTCCTTTAGACTTAAGGGAACTAACTTGAATTTGTGTTAATACTTTAGCGGCTTGAACTCCTCCCATAACAGCAATCTTTGCGGTAGGCCATGCAACAATAAATCTTGGATCATAGGCTTTTCCACACATGGCATAGTTTCCCGCCCCATAAGAGTTCCCAATGACCACAGTGAATTTTGGAACAGTAGAGTTTGAAACAGCATTGACCATTTTAGCTCCATCTTTAATGATTCCGCCATGTTCTGACCTGGTGCCAACCATAAATCCAGTTACATCATGCAGAAAGATGAGCGGTATTTTCTTTTGATTGCAATTTAATATAAAGCGGGTGGCTTTATCAGCAGAATCAGAATAAATCACTCCACCCATTTGCATTTCTCCTTTGGCTGTTTTTACGATTCGCCGGTCGTTAGCCACAATTCCTACAGCATAACCACCAATGCGTGCATATGCACATAAAATGGTTTTACCGTATTGTTCTTTGTAATAAACCAATGTTGAATCATCCACCAGACACGCTAAAATATTTTTCATGTCATAGGGTTTAATACTGTCAGAAGGGTAGTGGCCAGCCAAAGATTTGCCCGGCTCTTTAGGTGGTTTTGCTTCTACCTTATCAAATTGTTGTTTCCTATTACAGTTTATCTTATCCACTAAACTTCTGATCGTATCCAGACATTCCCGATCATTTTTCATTTTATAATCAGTAACTCCTGAGATTTCACAATGGGTCGAAGCACCACCTAAAGTTTCCTGATCCACGTCTTCACCTATGGCAGCTTTTACAAGATAAGGACCCGCTAAAAAAATCGATCCAGTATGTTCAACAATCAATGCTTCATCTGACATGATAGGCAAATAAGCTCCTCCGGCTACACAACTACCCATGACGGCTGCGATCTGAGGTATTCCTTTTGCTGAAAGGACTGCATTATTTCTAAAAATTCTACCGAAATGTTCTTTGTCTGGAAAAATTTCATCCTGTAAAGGAAGAAAAACACCAGCGCTATCGACCAGGTAGATAATAGGAATATGATTTTCCAAGGCAATCTCCTGTGCCCTTAAATTCTTTTTTGCAGTAATAGGAAACCAGGCACCTGCTTTAACAGTTGCATCATTCGCTACCACAATACAAAGTTTCTTACTGATATACCCTAAGCATACAATGACTCCACCAGAAGGGCAGCCTCCGTATTCTGAATACATTCCATGTCCTGCAAAGCTTCCAATTTCAAATTGTGGCTGATCTTTATCAAATAAATACTCAACTCGTTCTCTCGCAGTTAATTTACCTTCTTTGCGCTGAGCCTCTAATTTTTTAGTTCCTCCTCCTTCGTAAATAACATCCAACTCCCGACGCAATCTTGCGATTAAACTATTCATGGAGTCTTCATTTCGATTGTATTCCAGGTTCATATTAAGGGCACTTCTATTTATTAGCTGAAAAAATATTTTGATCATTTTTCTTC
>CAZALD010000001.1:224294-261907 GCA_964486185.1 uncultured Saprospiraceae bacterium | reverse complement strand
ACACCAGAACCAATGGCAGCTGTAATGACAATTACACGATAACCAGAATTTGGACAGCAGTTGATAGTTGTGCTAATGCAAATGATTGTCAACAAATTATTACTGTACAGGATACTACAAGACCAGCAATCACTTGTCCAGCGAATAAAACAATAAACTGTGAAGCAAGTACTAATCCATCGAACACAGGTACTGCAACAGCAACCGACAATTGTACAGACGTAGTAACTAATATAACATACGCTGACACCAGAACCAATGGCAGCTGTAATGACAATTACACGATTACCAGGATTTGGACTGCAGTAGATAGTTGTGCTAATGCTAATGACTGTCAGCAAATAATTACTGTTCAGGATACTACCAGACCAGCAATTAGTTGTCCGGTAAACAAAACCATAAACTGCGAAGCAAGTACTAATCCAACTAATACGGGAACTGCAACAGCGACAGACAATTGTACAGATGTAGTAACTAACATTACATACGCTGACACCAGAACAAATGGTAGCTGCAATGACAATTACACGATTACCAGAATATGGACAGCAGTAGATAGTTGTGCTAATGCTAATGACTGCCAACAAATAATTACTGTACAGGATACTACAAAACCTGAAATAATATGTCCATCAGATATAACTATTAATTGCCAAGACAGCTCAGATCCGACTGAAACTGGTTTCCCTATAATAGTTGATAATTGCTCTGACACAATAAAATCAGTAACATTTTTAGACGTCATTGAAGAAGGAAATTGTAATGGAAACTATACTATTTTTAGAACATGGAAAGCACTTGATAGCTGTTTGAATGAAAATATATGTGTGCAAAAAATCGTTGTTCAGGACACTACAAAGCCATCGATAAAATGTCCTGAAGATATTACGCTAAACTGTGAAAATGGAATAGCACCACCGTTCACTGGATTTTCTGAAGCAAGTGATTCATGTAATTTACAAAATGTAATTATTAGTTTTAAAGATCTAAGAATTGATGGAAATTGTATTGATAATTATATTTTAAAGAGAACCTGGATTGCTAAAGATAGTTGCGGTAATGAATCAACTTGTTTGCAAACAATCACGGTTCAAAACTCATCGTCTCCTGAAATTGTATGTCCGACTGACACTACATTAAATTGTGAAACCAATATTAATTCTTCTGATTTAGGATTTGCTACCGCTAGTGATATTTGTACAGACGTCGTTACGAATATTAAATTTAATGATGCAAGGATAGATGGAAATTGTCTGGACAACTATATAATAGAACGTTTATGGACAGCTATCGACTCTTGCGGAAATGTTAGCACTTGTATACAAAAAATTACCATAATCGATACAAGTAAACCAAATATTTTGTGCCCACCGGATATTACTATCAATTGCACAAAAAGCGCTTCACCGCAAAATACCGGATTTGCTGTAGCAGACGATAACTGTGGTTCAGTAGCTCCTGAAGTAGTGTTTACTGATTTGCGGGAAGATGGTAGTTGTATTGATAATTACAAAATAATACGATCATGGACCGCATTGGATAATTGCGATAATACATCTTCATGTTCTCAATTAATTACAGTACAAGATACTACACGACCAAGAGTTTATTGTCCTGAAGATTTAACACTTAATTGTGAAGTTAGCTTATTACCTGAGCGAACAGGAAAAGCTTCTGCCATTGATAATTGCACTGATAAAGTTACTAATTTTGCATACGAAGACGTCAGAACAAACGGTAGCTGTAATGATAATTTTAGTTTAATTAGAACCTGGACAGGTACTGACAGTTGCGGTAACAGTAATATCTGTATTCAAAAAATAAAGGTTCAGGATACTACAAAGCCTATAATAAATTGTCCACTAAACATAACAATTAGTTGTTTGTCAGGAAGCGATCCTTCAACTCTTGGTTACGCTTCATCTACAGATAAATGTACAGACTTTGTTTCTCATGTAACTTACAGTGATAGTATAGAACAAGGAAATTGTCTCTCAAACTATATTATTAACAGAACCTGGTTAGCCAAGGACTCTTGTGGAAATCAAAATAAGTGTATTCAAATTATTGTTGTCCAGGATACCACCAGACCTGAAATTTCTTGTCCAATTGATGTAACTATAGATTGTAAGCAAAGCAGTGATCCTGATTTTACGGGTAAACCAGGCACAAGTAGTATTTGTAATAAAGATTTAAGCAACTTGGAATTTAATGATATAAAAAGTCCTGGTAACTGTCCTCAAAATTATCAAATCAAACGTTCCTGGATAGTATCAGATGATTGCGGTAACAGTAATCATTGTATTCAAAATATTGAAGTGAAGGACTCAGCACCACCAACCATTATTTGTCCACCTAATGTAACTTTAAATTGTGGAGATGATACTTCTCCAGCATCAACAGGAATTGTTAATGCATTGGATGATTGTACTTCTTTAGTTACGGATATAACATTCACTGATATACGTATTAACGGAAATTGTAAAGATAATTATACACTGAACAGAACATGGATTGCAACTGATTCCTGTGGAAATTCAAATTCATGCGTCCAAGTAATTTTAGTACATAATTCCGAAAGTCCGATAATTTCCTGTCCAAAGGATATTACGATAAATTGCAATTTAAGTCTCGATCCTAATACAACAGGAGTTGCAACTGCGACGGATAAGTGCTCTGGATCTCCATCTGCGCTGGCTTATACTGATCAGTCAATATTTAATAATTGTCAACAAATTGTAACAAGAACCTGGATTGCGAATGATAGTTGTTCTAATGTAAACAATTGTGTGCAGTTAATAACGATTCAGGATACATCAAAACCCAGTATAATATGCCCGGTTAATATTTCAGTAAATTGCAATGCGAATATTTCTCCGTCAAGCACTGGATTGGCCTTAGCAACAGATAATTGCACTAAAACTGTGACGAGTATTGTTTACAGTGATAATAGAATCAATGGATCCTGTAATGATAATTATATAATCACCAGAACTTGGACAGCTACTGATAGTTGTGGAAATCAAAATAGCTGCATTCAAATCATAACTATAAATGATACAACTCGTCCAAAAGTATTTTGTCCGGAAAATCTAACACTTAACTGTGAAGTTAGTCTGCTACCAGAGCGTACGGGTAAAGCTTCGGCAATTGACAATTGTACCGATAAAGTAACAGAATTTAGTTATTCTGATGTCAGAACGAATGGACATTGTCCGGATTATTTTAATCTAGTAAGAACGTGGACGGGAATCGATAGCTGCGGAAATAAAAATATCTGTATTCAATATATTAAAGTACAAGATACTACCAAACCAGAAGTTATATGCCCACCGGATATTACAATTGATTGTACTTCCGGAAGACAACCAGACTCAACAGGTATTGCTTTGGCTAGTGATAAATGTACCGATTTTATTACGAATTTAAAATTTTCTGATGTAGTAACCCTCGGAAATTGCAGCGGTAATTTTAAAATATCCAGATCTTGGATTGCAGTCGATAGTTGTGGTAATTCAAATAAATGTATACAACTTATAATGGTTAGAGATACATCAAAACCATTAGTTACGTGTCCGCAGAATATCAGTGTAAACTGTGGTGAAAGTATTTTGCCCGAATCAGTTGGCGGACCAAAAGCTACTACTAAATGTACTGAAGCTATTGCAGATTATAATTATTCAGATTTAACTCTAGATGGAAATTGTCCAGGAAATTATAAAATTATACGTACTTGGAGTGTTATTGATAGTTGTGGAAATAATAGTAAATGTCTTCAGGAAATTGAAATCATAGACACAATGGCTCCTATCATTATCTGCCCTCCTGATTTATCAGTTGAATGTAATCAGAGTAGTACACCAGATTTAACAGGCTTTGCAAAAGCCACTGATAATTGCATGTCTGACATTAAAAATATAAATTTTGCTGATATCGAATCAGGAGCAAGTTGTAACCGAACTATAACAAGAACCTGGACTGCTAAAGACACCTGCAATAATGAAAGTAAGTGTATTCAAGTTATTTCTTTAAACGATAATACAAAACCTCAAATATTATGTCCGGCAACCATTAGTATTAATTGTAATACAAACTCGACTCCGTTTATTACTGGTTTTCCAACAACATCTGATAATTGCAATAAAACTGTAACAGATTTAAGCTATGCAGATCAAAGGATTGATGGAACTTGCAATGATCACTTTATTATAAAAAGAACCTGGACAGCAATTGACTCCTGTACTAATATGAATTCCTGTATTCAGGATATCACAGTAAAGGATACAACGCGTCCTAAAGTATATTGCCCAGAAGATTTAACATTAAATTGCGAAGTGAGTCTGCTTCCCGAAAGAACCGGAAAAGCTGTATCCCTTGATAATTGTACGGACAAAGTAACTGACATTAGTTATTATGATATCAGAACTGACGGCAATTGTGTTGATAATTATTCACTGGTGCGGGTATGGACAGGAACCGATAGTTGTGGAAACAGCAATTCATGTATCCAAAAAATTAAAGTTCAGGATACTACCAAACCGGTTATTCATTGTCCGCCTAACATAAGTCTCGCTTGTGATTTGGGTTATAGTCCTGTAATAGCAGGAAAGGCACTAGCTAGTGATAAATGTACTGATGTTATTACCAATATTACTCATATGGATGTTGTAACACCGGGTAGTTGTAAAAGCAGTTTTACTGTTTCTCGAGATTGGTACGCAGTAGATAGTTGCGGTAATAGTTCTAAATGTAATCAACAGATTACCGTAATGGATACGACCCGTCCAAATTTAAAGTGTCCATCCGATGTAACCGTCTATTGTGGCGATAATACAAACCCGGGAGCTACTGGTCTTCCAATATCAAGAGATAATTGTTTAGATTCAATTGTAAAAATAGTCTTTACAGACCGTTACATAAGTGGAGATTGTAATGGATTATCTGCCATTTACAGAACATGGAATTCAAAAGATAATTGTGGAAATACCAATAATTGTACACAAATCATTCACTTGATGAAGGCTGGCATTATGTTGGAAAAAATCGGTGTATTTGTGGATTTAAATAATAACGGTAAAGCAGACCCGGGGGATCTTATTGTTTATAAATTTAGGATTTATAATTCCGGAAATGTAGTTCTTAAAGATATTGCCGTTGTGGATCATGATATAGCTGTTGTTGGAAATCCAATACCAACACTGAATCCAGGAAGTATCGATTCAACAAGTTATTCAGCAAATTATACCCTGACTCAGGCAGATATCGATTTAGGATGCCATAAAAATACTGCAACTGTATCTGGTATAGATAACAATAATCAAAAAGTATTTTATACCGATAGCGAGATTACTAAATTGAAGAGTATACCAGAATTGGGTATTGCAAAAAAATTAAAAGAGCTAAAAAATAATCTTGATGGTACTTATGATTTAAATTTCGAATTGAGAATAAAAAATAATGGTGGGATTACATTAACGGATGTCCAGGTATATGATAATTTGTCATCTGAATTTGGAAATTTTGTTACGCAATTACCTAAATCCCAGGGATATTATTCTGTTAAGGATGTTGCAATAATAAAAAATTCGAAAGTACCTCTATTTATAAATCACATATATAACGGAGATAATATAGCAGAACTTTTAGATGTAACAAAAGGTGGTGAACTTGCTCCGGATGAAGATGCAATCATTCAATTACGTTTTGTATTTATGCCCGATAAATATGTTTATATGAATCAGGCTAAAGTTACAGCAGATATACCTGAACACGATGATCCAATTGGAGAATCTGATAATGATCCTGATGATATCTATGACTTATCCGATAGTGGATCCAATCCATCAAATGATCCAAATGCCGGAGGACATAATCCTGGCGAACCAGGTGATAAAGGCACAGTAAATGATTCAACACGAATACAAATCCAGACATCCATTATTAGTGGATACATCTTTGATGATTTAAATGGAAATGGATTGATGGATTTTGGTGAACCTGGTATTAAAGATATCGTCGTATTCTTATATAGATGTAATAGTATTTTCATCGAAAAGGATACAACTGATTCTGATGGCAAATACTCATTTATGGTTTCCGACGTCCCGGAAGATTACAATATTATGGTAAAAAAACCTGACTCCATGATGAAATATGGTTTCACTCATCAGGATATCGGAACAAACGATAATATAGATAGCGATGTTGATAAAACCGGAATCGGAAATTGTATTCATGTTACACCTGGCCAATTGATTACAAATTATTATGCAGGTCTTGTAAAATTATCAAGTTTGGGTGATTTTGTCTGGCATGACAAAAATGGAGATGGCATTCAGACAAGTGGTGAAGAAGGAGTTAATAATGTTATAGTTACTTTGTTTGATGGTAATACTAAATCTGCATTACAAAGTGTTTTAACTGATTCGACTGGAGTCTATGAGTTTGTAGATTTACTGCCTGGTATTTATTATTTACAATATCAGTTTAGCAATAATTATGTGATCACAACCTTCAAACAAGGCGCCAATTCAAAAGATAGTGATGTAGATAATACACATGGCTTTGGTACAACTGGACTAATCCAATTAACGCCTGGTATTAATAATAAAAATTGGGATCTGGGTCTTTATAAATGTGTAGTTGTATCAGGTTCTGTTTGGTTAGATAAAAATGTTGATGGAATATTTAATGATAAGGAAAAAGGTAAAAATGGCGTTACAGTTTATGTAGTTAATTCATTAAATAAAAAAATTATTGATTCCGTAAAAACTAAGGTCAATCCATCCAATAATTTGGAAGATGGTTATTATATTTCAAACTGTCTTAAGCCTGGAAAATATTTTGTCAGATTTGAAGTTTCAGAATTTTTTGCTGCCAGTCCTGCTTTTAAAGGTATCAATCCTGATAAAGATTGCGACGTTACGAATGAAAATGGTCCCAATACATCGAAAAAATTGTCATTCAATAGTGGAGATTCCATCATGAACATAGGTGCTGGATTCCAGGATAAGGCAACAATAGGTGATGGTCTTAAAGCCAGTGATGACACAACAAAAATCCGTGATTATAAAGATATTGTTTACACCGATACTTCTAAAACTAATCTAATAAAGACCCGAATTGAACGAGATGATAAGTCAGAAGCAGATAATAAAATAAAAGATGTCACTAGTGAAGAAACAATCTGGATTCAACTTGGTGGACTGTTTAATGAAAACTTTACAGAGTTAAATTGGACTATAAATACACTAGTCAAAACAGGACGATTTGTAATCGAGCGCAGATTGAATAAAGATAGACAATTTGAAGAAATAGGTATGGTCTCTGCTGCTAATTATATAATAAATGAAGACTCTGAATATCAATTTGATGATTTTGGCGTTGCGGCTTCTGGTATATATGAATATCGTATTAAGTACGTAACAGATAAGGGTAAATTTATGTACAGCTCTGTTATAAGTATTGAAGTATTTATTGAAGAAGACTGGAGTGTATCTATCTATCCAAATCCAGCCAGAGATTTATTGAAAGTTGATCTTTGGCTTCAGGTAGATTCTGAGGTAGAAGTTACGGTTTATGATAAAACAGGAAAGGTATTGATGATAAATCCATTTGGAGGATTTATGAAAGCCGATAATCACAGTGCTGTATTACGTACTTCAGAATTGCCTACCGGAATTTATGTTTTAAGAATTAAAACAAATTCAGGAATCATCAATAAACAATTTACCATTGTAAAATAGCTTAAGTGGTAAAATGAATTATCTGCTGATAATAATTTTTGTTACTACGGCTTCTGATGTTTCAAAATCTTGAGTACTATTGGCAAAAACCAGATATACTCCGGAAGCAGCCTTTCTTCCAAGATAATCAGATCCATTCCAGATAGCTTGTCCTCCATTGGCTATCGTCTCGTGAACCAGCCTTCCGCTAAGATCTGTTATTTTGACTCTGGCGTCTCTGGCTAATCCACGGATGGCAATCGGACCATTATAATCCGGATGAACAGGATTTGGAAAAACCAGGGGTGTTTCTGTAAAAAAATCTTTGGCATGTGTTGCGTCTGATCTGAAAACCTGCAATCCTAATGCAGTAGCTATCCAGGCATCTCCAGTCTTTTGATCGATTGTAATATCAAATATGCTATTGTCAAGTAAAGGACTGTTATGTTTATTAAAATGATGTATTTCTAATTCTCCTCCAGGTGATTGGACATAAATACCATTTGTAGAAGTACCAAACCATTTTCTATTAGCTCCGTCAACAGCAATTGTTGTAATTACTTCAGAAGATAATAAAAAATAGATGATGCCGTCCTGGTCCACTTTACGTCGACTTCCCTTACACCGGCCATCAAAAATGGATGCACCACATTCAAAAACAACCGGACCTTCCGCAGTGCCAACCCAAACATCACCATCAAGATCAACTTCTACTGTACGTACGTCATTGGAAGTCATTTCTGTATTTGTAGAATTTAATTGAATGCTTCGGTCATCTGAAGGATTATTAGGATCCCCTTCATCAAAAACCATTACACCTCCACTTTGTCTGCTGACGATCCATTTATAACCATTTTGATCAATTTTAATTTCTGTAAATAAATTAGGATTTCCCGGAAATCTGTATTTTTTCCAATCACCATTTGAATTTAATGACATCAATCCATGTGCAGATGCCAGGTAATTTGTAATCCATAAGGTTTTATTTCGATCAAAAGCAAGTCCTGATAAACGCACATTTGCTGTATCTGCAGTCGGTGCTTCCAAAGGAGAATTGGTCTTATTGTAAATTTTATAAGTCTGATCCATTCGATTGTATTCCAACAATCCTTTTCCGGCACTTGCGAAATAGATTTTGGTCTTATCTGGATGTTCGGCGATTCTTAATATATCAGTTAGATTATATTGAGATAATTCTGGTAAGGATGAATTTATAACAGACCAGTTTTTTTGGGAATATTTTAATATTCCATCTGACCAATATCTTGGAGCAAAAACATTGTCCACACCACCGGCAGCAACATAAATTCCATCGCTAAGTGAAGCTATTTCAAAACAATTATTAGTCACAGGCCCGGGAACCCAAATAGCCTGACAAAGCTCATTGGTACTATTAGCATAGCGAAAACTCCATCGGGTATCTGCATACCATATTTTTCCGTCTTCCGATTCTATAGCATATAAATTTTGTTCTGTGCAACTCGCATCACTGGTTTGAAAATTTAGATTTTTATCAATAAATGCCACTAACTCACCACAATTGGTTTTACAATGTAAACCCGCCATTAAATAATTAGTCCCAACGGATAAATATTTTATACTATATGCTACACTTTTAAATACTGATTGAAAATAATTATTTTTCCATTGATATATTTCATTGGAATTTGAAATATAAATATTATCATTAAATGTAGCACATGAATTAAATGATTCAACCGGAGAAATTCCATAACTGGCACCTAATAATATCCAACTTTTAAAACTTTGAACGATTTCATTCCCGGTTGCTTCAAGAAAATACATACCCTTTTCAGTAGCCATGAAATAATTATTCTTATCGACTACACAATCATAAACTTTAATATTTGGTGTAAATAATGTAAAAATAAATTTGCCGGTACGGACATTAAGTAAGGACAAACCATAATTCGAACTTAAAAAAACGTGTTGATCATCTTTATACGAAATTTTGTTAATTACTTTATCAATTGGAATATTATTGAAATTAACTATATCAACTATAGCACGTACAGAGTTTTCAGATATTAAATCAAGAGTAGCATTATCATATGCCACGATCAATGTAGATTGTTCTGAATGAAAATAAATCGCATTAATTCTTGAATCATTTAGTCCTTCAGTTCTTGTAATTTTTTCAAAACTCAGATCGGATTTATTAATTTTCAGTATGGCATAATCTGTTGCATAATAAATGAAATTCTTACTTTGAGTAATATATTTTCCACTATTATATGGTAAATGTGTTGTCCAGCTGCCAATGGCTAAATCTGATTGAGAATTTAACAATAGAGGACTTAATAAAATAAAGAATAGGTATCGGAACATAAATGATAGATTAGTCCATTAACGATAGAAATGATAAATTAGTTTAATTAAAAAAAAATGCTGAGAACGGGCAAAAAAAAAAAGATCGACCCTGGGAGGGCCGATCCTTTAAATAACACTATGAGAACACCCTAAAAATTCTTGATTTTAGCTTTCGAGATTTATTATCTATTTACTTTTGCTTTAGCGTCCTGAGTTCGTTTTCTCGAATAGCTATTGCAAATTAAATACATTTATATCATTACATCCAAATATTTTTAGATATTTTTTTAGGATATTTAAAATATGAAAAAAATGTAATTATTAACTTATTGTATTACAATGCCTTAAATTTAATAATTATAGTCTAATTTTACCTCCAAACTCCTAAAACCCAGCTGTTTGGTTAAAGATGGGTTAAGAATGAGCATCTGAGGTATCATTTTAACGCTTAAATGGTTTAGTTCTGAATGAGTAAAAAAGCAATTTGGTTAGTGATCGGGTTAATGGCTCTGGCTTTGATGGGAACGACCATTGTGCAATTGTATTGGATCAACTGGTCCGTAAAATTAAAAGAGGAACAATTCAATGAAGCTATTATAGCCGTTTTACAAAGAGTAGGTGCAAGGCTTGAAAAAAACGATCTGAGCCTTGCTCTAACCAATACAATCCTGATGGATGAATGGAATGAAAAACAAAAGCAAATTGAATTAATTGACAGAGAGATGAGGCTTCAAAAATTTCCTATAGGGAAAAGAATTGATCCTTTATTTCTTAAAAAGATTTTAACTCAGGAATTTTTAGAACTACAACTAGACCTCGATTATTCTTTTGGTGTTTTTGATAATATCCGAAAACGAATGATTATTCTCAATGGTCATTTTCTCGCTGATGTCGGATATAATAATAAATTGTCCAATCCGGGTTTAAAATTAGAAACGCTTTTGAAAAACTCAGAATACGAAATCGGCATTTTCCCTTCAGTGACAGGATATCCAGGGACCTTAAAAGTTATATTTCCAACTAAAACAAGCTGGCTTTGGAAATCCGTCTGGCCATTATTGGCTCTTAGTCTGTTGCTAACACTGATTATTTTGGCATGTTTCTCTTATGTTATTTATGTAGTTTTCCGACAAAAAAGATTATCCGAAATAAAAAACGATTTTGTCAATAATATGACTCATGAATTTAAAACACCAATTGCAACAATCTCACTGGCTTCAGATTCTATCATTAGTCCTATGATAATAAATGCACCCGATAAAATAAGACGATACACTGACATTATCCGTCAGGAAAACAGACGGATGCTAAGCCAGGTTGAAAAAGTTCTACAAATGGCATTATTGGATAAACAAGACTTTAATTTAAATATAAAAGAATTAAATATTCATGAAATCATTGATCAGGCTGTAGCCAATATCAATTTACAGGTACAGCAAAGGGAAGGCGTAATAAATACTAAACTGGAAGCTAAAAATCCAATGGTTTTAGGTGACCCTCTTCATATGACCAATATTATTTACAATTTATTGGATAATGCTAATAAATATTCTCCGGATCAACCGGAAATTGAGGTAATTACCAGAAATATTCAGGGGAATATCGAAATCAGAATTGCTGATAAAGGAATTGGCATGAACCGTGAATCTCAAAAAATGATTTTTGAAAAATTTTACAGGGTTCCTACCGGTAATATCCATAATGTCAAAGGTTTTGGATTGGGCCTTAGTTATGTGAAGGCTATGACTTTGGAACACAATGGCAAAGTGGAAGTAGAGTCTGAACTGGGTAAAGGGAGCACCTTTATTTTGCTCTTTCCGGTAAAATCCTGATATTTTTTTAAAAAACGTAGCCACAAATTCATTTTTTAATCGTTATAACGAAAAACCAGGGATATGCTTAGTACAAAAACTGATACACAAACCATGACAAAAATCCTCCTCGTCGAAGATGATCGCAATTTTGGAGACGTTTTAAGATCCTATCTGGAAATGCATGGATATAATGTCGACCTGGCTATGGACGGAATTGATGGTTTTGAACAATACAGAAGAGGGCAATATGATCTTTGTATTTTAGATGTTATGATGCCCAGAAAAGATGGTTTTTCACTGGCCAAAGATATCAGATCCAATAACACAGAAGTACCAATTATCTTTTTAACTGCCAAAACACTCAAAGAAGATGTTCTGGAAGGTTTTAGAATCGGTGCAGACGATTATGTAACCAAACCCTTTAATTCAGAAGAATTGTTATATCGTGTACAGGCAATATTGAAACGATCACGAAAAGAAGCCGAAACAGAAGACGAGGTCAGTGAATATTTTATTGGTATCTTTCATTTTAATTTTCCTCTGAGAATTTTATATCAAAAAAATAATGGTGAAATTATTGAAAAAATAAAGCTTTCTCCTAAAGAAGCTTTATTGCTTAAAATGTTTTGTCAGCATCGAAATCAAATTTTACCCAGATCAGAAGCTTTAAGTAAAATCTGGGGCGAGGATAATTATTTTACAGCACGGAGTATGGATGTATTTGTTACAAAATTGCGCAAATATCTATCCGCAGACCCAAATATCGAAATTATTAATATTCATGGTAATGGTTTCAGAATGATAGTTAAAGGGGAAGCCGGTTCAGAACTCTGATCTGATTTATACTTTACACAAACTAACATCCTGAAGGCTTTATCTATATATTTCCTGAGCTTTCCACAGTACCATATCAAATATTATAATTATACTCAATTGTCTGAGTATCTTGCAATCCCACTTGACTGCTTTTCTGTAAATTTGCAGTAATTTCTGATATGAAAAAAAATGTTTTGATTCTTGGATCAGGTGGCAGAGAGCATGCCTTGGCTCATTGCATATCTAAAAGTAATCTGCTGTCACAACTTTTTATTCTCCCGGGAAATCCAGGTACTTCTGATTTTGTATTTCAAATTCCCGGTAATCTCTCCGATCATTCGGGTATTATTGATGCAATCCGAAATTATGAAATTGATATTGTCATCTGCGGACCTGAAGTTCCACTTGCAGAAGGATTAATGGATTCTATCCGTTCTGTTGCCTGGCCTCATAGACTCATATTGGTTGGTCCGGGAAAACAAGGGGCAAAATTGGAAAGCAGTAAAGCTTTTTCAAAAAACTTTATGTCAAAATATGACATACCAACTGCTGCTTTTAGGAATTTTGTAAAATCTGAATTCAATGAAGCAATTGAATATATAAAAAACCTGACTGCTCCAATTGTCCTTAAAGCTTCTGGATTGGCCGCAGGAAAAGGCGTTATCATTTGTCAAGATCATCCGACCGCAGAAGCAGAGCTCAAAGAAATGTTTGATGGCAAATTTGGTGAATCATCACAGACTGTTGTCATTGAAGAATTTTTAAAAGGAATTGAATTTTCCGTTTTTATTTTAACCAATGGTAGCCAATATGTGCTTTTGCCTGAAGCTAAAGACTATAAACGCATTGGCGAAGGCGATACGGGTTTGAATACGGGTGGAATGGGTGCTGTATCTCCAGTACCATTCGCCGATAAAAAACTGATGAAGTTAGTTGAAGACACCATTATAAATCCTACACTAAAAGGTCTTCAAACTGAAAAGATCGATTATCAGGGTTTTATTTTTTTCGGATTGATTCTTGTTAACAATATGCCAAAAGTCATCGAGTATAATTGCCGGCTTGGCGATCCTGAAACAGAAGTCATCCTCCCCAGGCTAAAAACGGATTTCATCGAATTAATTGTGGCAATGGACGAAAACCGATTAGATCAAAAAGTTATTGAAACTGATCCCAATACGGCTTTGACCATTATGCTAGTCAGTGGTGGATATCCTGGTAATTATCAAACTGGAAAAAAAATTAGTCTACCAGATAGGCTTCCTGACAATTCAGTAATTTTTCATGCCGGGACTAAAGAGGAAAATCATGCTTTATTGACCAATGGAGGAAGAGTTTTATCCATCACTTGCTTGGATAACTCTATAGAATCAGCTTTAAAAACCAGCCTGGAACTGGCAAATAAAATCGAATTTGAAGGAAAATATTTTCGAAATGATATTGGCCTGGACCTGAATGTTTGAGAAAAATACATCGCAACTAATCTGAAATTCATTACATGGAATATACTCTTGGTGAAATTGGCGATATACTGGGAATCTCAAACTATAATAAACTTTTGTCTGCTTATAGGATAAAACAAGCAGATACTGACAGCCGGCATATAATTCACCCAGAGTATTCTTTATTTTTTGCATTCAAAGGCAATCATTCTGATGGCCATTTTTTTATTCCAGAGTTAATTCATAAAGGAGTAAAAGCTTTTGTTGTGAATCATTTACCTTCACACACTTCCGATTCTGTTTGTTTTTTTGTAGTACCTGATGTTTTAACTGCTTTACAAAAAATAGCCATTTTTCACAGAACTAAATATCAGATTCCGGTTATAGGGATTACCGGAAGTAATGGAAAAACTATTGTTAAAGAGTGGTTATCCGTAATTCTTCAGAATAAATTTAATATTTGTAAAAACCCTAAAAGTTATAATTCTCAGATTGGAGTAGCTTTATCTGTATTGGAATTATCAGAGGAACATAAGCTGGCTATTTTTGAGGCAGGCATATCCAAAAAAGGTGAAATGCTTCAATTGAAAAATATGATCCAGCCAACATTGGGTATCTTTACAAACATTGGTGATGCCCATCAGGCAGGGTTTTCCGGAACAGATGAAAAAACAGTTGAAAAATTAATTCTTTTTAATCAAGTCTCTAAATTGATTTATTGTAAAGACTACCAAAGTATTTATCATCACCGTAAAAATTTGTTGACTAATATTGAATGGACTTATGGCGATACGGGTAACTATAAAATAAAACGTAAATTAAACAACCCGGGCCAATGTCATTTAATAATTACTCATCTGGATTCGAGTTATCAATTTGATTTAAATTTCAGTGATGAAGCGTCTATCGAAAATATTGTTCATTGTATTGTGATTTCTATAGAATTAGGTCTGACTCAAACTGAAATACAGAATGGACTGCTGCAATTGCACAGTCTTTCAATGAGATTAGAACAAAAAGAAGGTATTAATAATTGTATTCTGATAAATGACAGCTACAGTCTGGATCTAAAATCACTTCAATTGGCATTGCAATTTGTAGATCAGCAAAATCATCTCTTACCCCGTACTTTGATATTAACAGATTTTGCAGATCAAAAAAATTCAACGGATTTATGGCCTTCGGTTGCATATCTTTTAACAAAATATCATATAAACAAAGTCATAGCGATTGGAAAAAGTATCCGGGAAATTCAATCTGATTTACCGGAAAATATCAGTTTTCATATTTATGACTCAACTTCTCAGTTGTTGGATAATCTGGATTCGCTATTTTTAAAAAATGAATTGATACTTTTTAAAGGTGCTAGAAAATTTGAATTGGAAAGAGTATTCCAGAATTTAAGTTTGTCGCATCACGATACCATCCTCGAAATAGACTTAAAAGCCATTAAACACAATATCCAGGTTTACAGATCCTTGCTAAAAAAAGAAACCAAAATTATGGCTGTTGTAAAAGCTGCAGCATACGGAAGCGGACATTATGAAATAGCAAAATTATTGGAACACAAGCAAATTGATTATCTCGCAGTAGCGTATCCTGATGAAGGAATCATATTGCGACAAAAAGGTATCCTGACTCCTATTATGGTCATGAATATAGGTTCTGTCGATTTTAATGTGTTACTGGATTATAATCTTGAACCAGAAATTTATTCTTTAAATCAACTCAAGAGATTAATTTATGAAGTTGATAATACTAAAAAAATAAAAATTCATATCAAATTAGATACAGGAATGCACCGTCTGGGATTTTTAGAAGACGAACTCAATGAATTAATTGGTTTAATTGTTTCTAATCCTAAAATTGAAGTTCAATCTATTTTTACTCACCTGGCTGGCAGCGATTCCGAACAATGGGATGAATTTACCCTGGAGCAAGCTAAATTATTTGATCAATATTGCGATCAAATTATGGCATTTTTGAAATACAGGCCACTGGTACATATATTAAATAGCGGAGGCTTATCAAGACATCCTGGCTTACAAAAAGATATGATCCGTCTGGGAATCGGTATGTATGGTATTGAATCTGATATAGAACTATCAAGAAAACTAGAAAAAGTACATACCTTAAAGACCCGGATAAGTCAATTAAAATGGCTATCTGCCGGAGAAACAATCAGTTATAATAGATCTGTCAAACTAGAAACACGCAGTTTGATTGCAGTTTTACCCTTGGGATATGCAGACGGATTGCCAAGAAATGCCGGAATTAAAGGATATTCTTTATGGAGTAATAAGCATCGTTTGCCTTTAAAAGGCTTGGTTTGTATGGATATGTGTATGGCTGATGTAAGCAGTTTCCCGGAAATACAAGTCGGATCAGAAGTCGAAATATTTGGTAAAAATGCTGCCATTGAAGATCTTGCAAAGGCCGTGGATTCAATACCTTATGAGCTGCTTTGCCGGATTTCTACCCGGGTAAAAAGAGTGTATCTTCAGGATTAATACAAGGAAACTTATAATATTACGTTAATATGCCTGACTTAAGCGACCAGAAAAGGACTATGTATGTATCTACTTAGTAATTTTGGCCATTCATTAAAATTATAATTCAATATGAAATTAATAATTGCATTCGTCTTTGTTACACTTTCTTTTTTGGGATTTGGACAGGGTAAAGATCCTGTGTTATTTACGGTAGCTGGTCAACCTGTAAATGTTTCTGAGTTTGATTATATCTATAATAAGAATAATGGCAAAGAAGCTGATTATTCTAAAAAGTCATTGACAGACTATTTGAATCTGTATACCAAATTTAAACTCAAAGTCAAAGCGGCCAGAGATATGCAGGTAGATACAATTCCTGCATTGATAAAAGAACTAGAAGGTTATCGCCAGCAATTGACAACCAATTATCTAAATGATAAAGAGGTAACCGACCGTCTGGCCAGAGAAGTATATGAACGTCAAAAGAAAGATCTGTTGCTTAGTCATATATTATTTAGTTTAAGCCCGAACGCCAATGGAGAGGATACGATGCAGGCATTTAATCAGGCAGCAAATGCTATACGGATGTTAAAAACGGGTATGAAATGGGAAGATATAGCCAAAATGTCAAATGATCTGAATTCAGCTCAAAAAGGGGGTCGCCTGGGTTGGTTTACAGCTATGTTTCCAGATGGTTTTTACAATTTAGAAAATGCAGCCTATTCTTTAAAAACAGGTGAAGTTTATCAGGCTCCGATCAGGACCCGATTAGGTTATCACGTACTAAAAGTAGAATCTGACAGAACTGCTTTCAGAAGAATGGAAGCAGCCCATATCCTTATAAAAAAAGCTGCCATTGGAAATCAGGATTACAGAGCTAAATTAAAAGCGGACAGTATTTATAAGAAAATAACAGAAGGACAAAGCTTTGAAGAAATGGCCAGACTGGTCAGTGAAGACAAAACTACAGCTGCCCAGGGAGGAAATATCGGTTATTTTGGTATCAATCAATTTGAACCAAGTTTCGAAGAAGCTGCCTTTAAATTATCTAAAGACGGAGACATTTCCAAACCTGTTGAATCAAGTATTGGCTGGCACATTATAAAACGATTGAGAAAAGATGATGAAATTCCATATGACAGGGCTAAGCGAAAAATACAAGTAGATATACAAAGAGATCAGCGTTTTAATATCGCCCAGACCACATTTATTCAAAAAATAAAAGCAGAAGCCGGTTATAAAGAAAACACAGATGTTCTTAAATCATTTAGTGCTCTGATGGATACTAATTTTTTTACATATAAATGGAGAGCTCCAGAAAATTTAAAAGATGAAACACTTTTTAAATTAGGCAAAAAAGAATACAGTACCATTGAATTTGCAGAATATGTAAAAACAAATACCCGTCAACGATTACAAGGAAGTGATTCCAAAGATATTCTGGCTACTTTAAAAAATATGCTGGATGAATTTTCTTCCCAAAAATGTTTGCAACTTGAAGAGAGTAAATTAGAAGAAAAATATGCCGACTTTAAAGCTCTTATGAGAGAATACAGAGAAGGTATTTTGTTATTTGAAGCAACTAAAAATGTTGTCTGGGATAAAGCATCAGAAGATACTAGCGGATTGAAATTGTTTTATGAAAAAAATAAAGATCGTTATAAATGGGATGATAGAGCTGTCATTCATATTATTCAGGTAGATACAACCGATAAAAAATTTGCGGAAGATATTTTCAAATTTTCAAAAAAGAATCCAATCGACCAACTGATCGAAAAATATGATCCTGAAAAACGTTTTATCACTTATCAAAAGAATGTGGTTGAAAAAAAATCACCGGATGCTTATAAAGGACTCTCTTTTACAAAAGGATCAATGACAGAACTGAGCCTTGATCCGGGTTTAACCAGTTATTCCTTTAAAAAAATTGAAGAAATTATTCCTTCAGCATATAAGACGATTGACGAGGCAAGAGGCTATATTATTGCAGATTATCAGGATCATCTGGAGCTAGCCTGGGTTGAAGAATTAAAAAGTAAATATCCGGTTAAAATTAACGACGATGTTTTTGCTTCTCTGATCAGGAAATAGAATGACTCAATGATTAGCTTGATTCGTTATCTTTTATTATTTCCAGTGGTTTTGCTTTTTGCATCTTGTAATAATAATGACAATGATAATGGAGATGCAAATGATGTAGTGTTAGCAAGAGTGGGAGATAAAGTTCTGAAACTTGCAGATGTAAAAAATGAAATTACTCAGGATATTTTAACAAGAGATAGTCAATTAGTTGTAAATACTTTTATAGAAAACTGGATTAAAGAACAGATTATGATCCGGGAAGCAAAAAATCAAATCAGCGATCAAGTTTTAATAAACAAGCTGACAGAAAAATTTAGAGATGATTTGTTATTACTTAGTTATGAAGAGAGTATCATAAAAGATAAACTGGATACAACAATTTCGGATGAAATATTATTGGAATATTACAAAAGTAATAAATCGAGATATAAGCTGGAAAGCACGATGTTTCAGTTTGTATTTGTAAAAATAAATAAACCCCTTTCTGATCCGGATAATCTGGATAATATTTGGAAAGATCTCAACCAAAATAATCTGCAATTATTAAATTTATATTGTCAGAATAATGCGGAAATTTGTTTTTTAAATCCGGATCGTTGGTATAAATGGGAAGAAATCAAACAATATATACCTTCAAAGTTTATGAATGAAAGTAATATAAAACCTCGCACCAACAGGGATTTTGCTGATTTTAATCATGTCTATAAAATAAAAATAACGGATGTTGTTTATCCGAATCAGGAACCTCCACTCTCTTACTTAAGAGATCAGGCTACACAAGCCATATTACATGAACGAAAAATTAAACTTCTGGAAAAAATTAAAGCCGAGCTTTACGAAAAGGAATTAAAAACAAAAAAAATAAATTTCACTAATAAATAATTATCCGATGAAATATTTTGCAGGCTTTATTTTTACAATGATCTGTACCCTGGGGGTTTCACAAACCAAAACTATTGATAAAATTATTGCAAAAGTAGGCGGAGAAGTTATACTTTACTCCGATTGGCAGGAGCAGGTTAGTTTTTTGAAAAGCCGGCAAGGATCAAAATTGGATCAAAATCCCTGTGAAGTTCTGGAGAATCTTTTAATTCAGAAATTTATGGTGAATAGAGCCAAAGTCGATAGCATTGAAGTAAAAAATGATGAAATCGAACAACAATTGAATGCAAGAATCGACCAGATTCTTAATTATTTTAATAATGATTATAAAAAGTTTGAAGAATACTATGGGCAATCTGTCGCAGATACCCGGGAACGATTCAGGGATGATTTAAAAAATCAAATGTTGGCAGAACGGCTGCAAAATAAAGTGATCGGAGATATCAGGATAACTCCTGAAGAAACTGAGGCATTTTTTAACCGGATTCCAAAAGATAGTATTCCGTATTTTAACTCGGAAGTCGAGCTAGCTGAAATTGTATATAAACCAAAAGCAAATGAACATCAAGTTGCGATAGCCAGAGAGAAATTAATTAAGGCCTTAGCCAAAATCAATTCAGGTGAAGATTTTTCAAAACTGGCCTCAACTCTTTCTGATGATTATGTATCAGCAAAAAATGGAGGTGCTTTGGGTTGGATGAAACGTGGATCATTGGTTCCGGAATTTGAAGCCGTAGCATATGGCCTGGAAAAAGACTCCGTATCAGGAATTGTGGAAACAGAGTATGGACTTCATATTATAAAACTTCTTGAAAGAAGGGGAAATTCAATTTTGTGTAAACATATTTTGATAAAACCACGCATCGAAGAAAGTGATTATAAAATGGCAGAAAAATTTCTGGATTCAATCAGGCTAAAAATTATAAAGGATAGTATTCCTTTTGAAAATGCAGTCAGATTCTATTCAGATAAAAAGTCGGAATCATTTAATAATGGGGGACTTTTGATTAATCCTAAAAGTGGAAATTCAAGTTTTGAAACCAGCGAATTAGAACCTGATGTCTTTTTTGCTATAGATCCTTTAAAAGTAAATGACATTTCCAAACCATTTTCTACATCTGAAGCAGATGGAACCAAGTCTTACCGAATTGTCAAATTGCTTTCTAAGACGAGTCCCCATAAAGCAAATCTCAAACAAGATTATGCCAAAATTCAGATTGCTGCAAAAGAGTTTAAAAAAAATATGAAGTTTCAGGAATGGTTGAGTAATCATGTTCCGCAGGCTTATATCGAACTGGATCCCAGCGTTAAAACAAATTGCCCTGAAGTTGGTAATTGGTTACAGGATACTGAGTAAGTCTTTTTCTAAGCCTAAAATTATAATCAGGAATGGCAGCGAGTGTCAAAAGAGTTTAAAGACTTGGCTCCTCTCAAAAAATTGGGCATAAATGAAGTAATAATTTACTGGAAAACAAAATTTTGAGAATAGATCTGTGATTGAAGCAATTTAGGCTCAGAATAGAATATTAATGACAATTTTCGGTAATTACTAATAAAAAAAAGAGATCGGTTTATACCCCCCAGCAAACCGATCTCAAAAATTGTCTCGTATCCAATTCTTTGGGTACGTATCCGGTTTCCCGGACATAATACACAAAGCATAAATCTTGCCAAATTTGATAAAAATCAAAAATTTTTCTCATATATCATGAGTTAGCCTTTATTCGATTTTATAAAGTACAGAAAATCAACAATTTATATTTTCTATTCAACAAGTATTTTATAAAATACTACTATGTAAAGGAATGAGAATTTACCGGAATATGTTCTTGTATTAAAAGAATTGGTAACATGTAAACAAATTTATAAAAGAGCCGGGTTTTCAAAGAAATGTCATAATGTACAAATAATATAGGCAGTTTAGGCCAATTTGGCAGAATTTCAGGGATGGCACATGGTTTGACGATAGGTGATTTTACAAATTCCCTATTATGCAAACAGGTAAAATATCAGTACAGGCGGAAAACATATTTCCCATCATTAAAAAATTTCTTTATTCGGAGCAGGAGATCTTTTTGCGTGAATTAATATCCAATGCAGTCGATGCAACTTCAAAATTAAAAGTGTTATCGTCTAAAGGTGAATTTAAAGGAGAGATCGGAGAAATAAAAATTGAAATAATACTCGATAAAGATCAAAAAACTCTCACAATCCGGGATCGCGGAATTGGGATGGATGAAGAAGAAGTAAAAAATTATTTAAACCAGGTGGCCTTTTCTTCAGCGGAAGAGTTTATTTCAAAATATCAGGGCGAAACGAATATTATAGGTCATTTCGGATTGGGATTTTATTCTGCTTTTATGGTGGCTGGAAAGGTTGATGTGATTACAAAATCCTATAAAGAAAACGCCATACCGGTAAAGTGGAGTTGTTCTGGCGACACAGACTTTACATTGGAAACTGTTGAAAAAGAAATGAGAGGCACAGATGTTGTTCTGCATATTTCCGATGACGCAATGGATTATCTCGAAGATGCTAAAATTGAATCCTTATTGGAAAAATTTTGCAAATTTCTTCCGGTACCTATACAGTTTGGAACTCAAAAGGAAAAAATAAAAGAAGGAGAAGAAGAAAAGGAAATAGAAACAGACAGGATTATTAATAATACCAATCCACTATGGAAAAAAAATCCAGTTGAAATAACTACAGAAGAATATAAATCTTTCTATTCGGAGCTGTATCCCTATTCTGACGAACCCTTATTTTGGATTCATCTGAATATCGATTATCCCTTTAACCTAACCGGAATATTATATTTTCCAAAAATTAAACAAAATATTGAGTTACAAAAAAATAAAATTCATCTCTATTCCAATCAGGTTTTTGTTACAGATGATGTTAAGGAAATCGTACCAGAATATCTGATGTTATTGCATGGGGTAATTGATTCACCGGATATACCGCTGAATGTCTCCCGATCCTATTTGCAGGCAGACGGCAATGTCAGAAAAATTTCAGGATACATTACCCGGAAAGTGGCAGAAAAGCTTAATGAATTATTTTCTAAAGACCGGAAAGATTATGAATCAAAATGGAATGATATCAGTACATTTATTAAATATGGGCTAATCTCAGACGAAAAATTTGCAGAAAAAGCTTTGCAAATCTGTTTGCTTCAAAATACTGAAAAAGAATTTGCGACCATCGAAGAATATAAATCAAAAATTAAGGATAATCAAACGGATAAAAATTCCCGCCTGGTTGTACTTTATACGCACGATGCAAAAGCTCATTTTAGCTATATCAGAGCAGCAAAAGATAAAGGCTTTGATGTCTTGTTATTGAATAATATCCTCGACAATCATTTCATACAAAGTCTGGAGATGAAAGCTGAACTAAGTTTTAAGCGGGTTGATTCCGATACCATGGACAAGCTTATTGAAAAAGAGGAAAGCCCGGAATCTGTATTGTCTGAAGAGGACAGGAAGAAAGTTGAAGAACTATTTAAATCATTACCGATAAATAAAGCCGCTAAAACCATTGTCAAATCCTTATCTCCTAATGACCCACCAATGATGATCGTCAGACCTGAGTTTATGCGCCGTATGACTGAAATGAATTACATGATGAATGCGGCGAAAGGAGATATTGATGAAATGCCTTTTTTAAATCATTATGAAAGTGTTATCAATAGCAATCATCCACTTATTGCCAAAAAGCTGATAGAAGAATCAGAACCTTCTAAACAATCTGAATTAGCAGACTATGTATTCAAACTGGCCATGCTAGATCAGCAAATGCTTTCAGGAGAAGCATTGCATGATTTTGTGCTTAAGAGCCTGAATAGATTGGGGTAATATTTTTGCAGTCAGTTCAGTCAATGCAGTTAAGCAGTCAAAGCAGTCAAGCAGTTAAGCAGTCAAAGCAGTCAAGCAGTTAAGCAGTCAAAGCAGTCAAGCAGTTAAACAGTCAATGCAGTTAAGCAGTCAAAGCAGTCAAGCAGTTAAGTAGTCAAGCAGTTAAGCAGTCAAGCAGTTAAACGGTCAATGCAGTGAGAAGTGCCTGCCTGCCGCCAGGAAAAGTGAAGAGTGAATTGCCTAATTTAGCTTGACCATTTTTAGGATCTCAAAAGTAAAATATTACTCTAAGTTTAAACACCGTAGGTGTGAACCATTTTCCAGTACCGTAGGTACGATACATAATTCGAAGCGGTTAAGTTGTAGCAAGCCAATGTCAACTAGTAAGTGCTAACTCTTGTTATTAATAAAAATAAATTGAGCTTGGAAATAGTATGCCGAGGTATGGGGAGATTAACCAGATCATTTGGCTTGCAGAGTTTACCCGATATAAGCGGGGACTTGTGATTTAGGAAGTATTACATCAAAAATCTAAAATCGTAATTCCCGTCATGCGTCGGTCAGGTTTGCTCGTAAATCAAATTCGTTAATCATCAATCCTTCTAAAGTTTTTTGAAATTACCACTCCTTAACCCACTGTCCATCGGTTTTTATTGATTTAGATCGTATATCAAATAATTATAAATACCCGCAGGCAGATGTTTTAAATCATAGCCTAAAATAGCTTTACAGCTATAGTATAAAATCCGAAAATTATTAAATTGATCATGTACTGCAGATTTGATCTATATTCAAGTGCTGTAGGAAGATACATTAAAAAAGGGATCCCGAATCGGAATCCCTTTGATAGTCTATTTCTTTAGTTCTGAAAGAACTAAAAAATTATTTTTTCTTACATCATCATTTTCTGCTTGCACATATCATAAGCGGCCATGGCAGCAGTTTTGGCATCATCTAATTTAGATTTCCATTCGCCAACTTTTGTAGTTGCATCAGAAGCTGCATTGGTTAATTCAGTAATTTGAGCCATTACATCACCTTCCAATTTGCCAGAGGTTAAACCATCTTTTAAAGCAGTCAGTTTTGTAGACATTTCTTGCCAGCTGGTTGCGAAAGTAGCAACTTCAGATGCCATTCCGTTAATTCCATCTAATTGGGCAGTGAAAGCTGTCGTCAAGGAGTCCATAGAAGCTTTTGCTTCTGGTTTCATTTTAGATGCTTTTGCAGGATCAACCATCATGCTGTCTTTTAAAGAAGCTAAAGAAGTTTGTGCAGCACCAATCATTCCACCAAGTTCGGTTACTTCGGTTGTTGCTTTTTCCCATTCAGCTGTAAGAGCTTCGATAGGAGCACGGAATTGTTCAACATTGTTACATGCTGTTAAAAATAATACAGGAGTCAGAATTGCAAATAATTTTTTCATTTTGAATATTTTTTTTATTTAAGGCCACAAAATTACTATGATTAAAGACCTTTAGTGTTAAGAAAATTTAACATTTGTCCAATGTAACGTTAACGTTTTTTTAGTACTTCTCCTGTTTTAAGGTATTGATATACAAATTAATAAATGTTTTAAGGTCCTGGCGTTTATACTGCATAATATACCTGGGATGAGCCAAAGGAATGATTTTATCAAACCATTTTTCTGTCTTATTTAACGATTGTAAAAATTGATAGTTTTTACCTTCCCCAAGGCAGAAAACTATTTCTGTAGTAAGATTCAACCGAAGCAATCTATTCATCTGAAAAATGATATAGGGTTTTAACTGATCACTTAGCTTCCTGTTATCATAATAATTGTAATTCTTTTGATCTTTTACAAAGCCTACAGGTGAGACCGAGCTTATAAAAAATTGTTTATAAAACAATTCGGGTCCGCCAAATTCATCGATCATTGCATAAATAAACTCGGATGAAGTCTCATGACTTTTTAAATGATTAGGGATTTTACATTGCTCAGCCAACCGCTTAGGATCGGTAAATGGAATGCCTGTCAAGCCGGCTCCATGTCTACCGGGATTAATACCCAGTATTAGCAACCGGACCTGATGATCGCAATAATATTTTTTATAAAAACGTAAGCTTAATCTGAGCGTTTCTTTTGACTGGTATGGAAATAGTACATTAACTCCCTCCATAAGTTTAGGAAGCTGATCTCCAAAACCTAAAATATATTCCTGAATCGTCTGATCAAAAGTCAATGTTGTTAATTTCAATTAAAGCATGGAATGCAGATGATCCATAAACGCTTGCAACGATTCAGATCCCTGATCTCCGGATCCTTGTTTTCTAACAGAAACATTTTGAGCTTCCACTTCTTTTTCACCGATGATCAGCATGTATGGAATTTTTTTTAACTCACTATCGCGTATTTTTTTACCAATCGATTCTACCCGATCGTCGATCTCTCCTCTGAATCCGGCACTGTTGAGTTGGGTATAAATTTTTTGGGCATAATCAAGATACTTATCGCTTACCGGTAAAATTGCAAATTGATCAGGTGTCAGCCATAAGGGAAATTTTCCTGCACAGTGTTCGGTCAGTACACCTATAAAGCGTTCCATGGATCCGAATGGCGCTCTATGAATCATCACCGGCCGGTGTTTGGCATTATCAGATCCTATATACTCCAGTTGAAAACGTTCGGGTAAATTATAATCAACCTGAATCGTACCCAATTGCCAGGATCTGCCAAGAGCATCCTTAACCATGAAATCCAGTTTTGGTCCATAAAATGCGGCTTCTCCATAAGCTGTGGTTGTCTGAAAATCAACTTCACGGGTTGCATCGATGATGGCTTGTTCGGCTTTGTTCCAGTTTTCTTCAGAACCAATATATTTTTCTTTATTATCCGGATCTCGAAGGGAAATTTGAGCTGTAAAGTTTTCGAAACCTAATTTTTTAATAACTAACATGGTGAGTTCCAATACATTGAGAAACTCATCTTTCACCTGATCGGGAGTGCAAAAAATATGAGCATCGTCTTGCGTAAAACATCTAACACGGGTCAAACCGTGTAATTCACCACTTTGTTCGTAACGATATACGGTACCAAATTCGGCAATTCGGATAGGCAACTCGCGATAAGATCGGGGCCGGTGACCATATATTTCACAATGGTGCGGACAGTTCATTGGTTTAAGCATAAATTCTTCTCCTTCACGGGGAGTATGTATTGGTTGAAAAGAATCCTCTCCGTATTTTTCCCAATGGCCGCTGGTCATGTAAAGATTTTTATGTCCGATGTGAGGAGTAATGACCGGCAGATATCCACGTTTAATTTGTTCGGCCTTTAGAAAATCCTCAAGTCGTTGTCTCAGTGCGGTTCCTTTAGGTAACCAGATAGGAAGTCCTGCACCTACTTTTTCAGAAAACATAAAGAGTTCCAGTTCCTGACCAAGTTTCCGGTGATCCCGTTTTTTGGCCTCTTCGAGCATCACAAGATATTCTTCTAATTCTTTGGCTTTAGGAAAGCTAATTCCATAAATTCGGGTAAGTTGTTGTCTTTTTTCGTCTCCCCGCCAATAGGCTCCTGCCAGACTGGTTAGTTTTACAGCTTTAATGGTGCCGGTAGCAGGAATATGGGGTCCGCGACAAAGATCTGTAAAATTGCCTTGTTGATAAAAACTAATCGTTCCATCTTCCAGCTCATTGATCAATTCAAGTTTGTATTGATCACCTTTTTTGGTAAAATAGTCCAAAGCATCCTTTTTAGAAACTTCGCTACGCTGGTAAGGATTATTTTGACGCGCCAATTCGACCATTTTACTTTCTATTTTACTCAGATCATTGAGAGAAAGTACCTGTCCTCCTGTATCCACATCATAATAAAAACCCTGATCGATAGCAGGTCCTATACCAAATTTGACACCTGGATACAAACTTTCTAAAGCTTCTGCCATCAGGTGTGCTGAAGAATGCCAGAAAGTAGCTTTTCCTTCCTGATCATTCCAGGTGAGTAATTGAACAGTGGCATTTTGTTGAATTGGTCTGTTGGCATCAACAATTTCACCATTTACTTTTGCAGACAATACATTCCGGGCTAGACCCTCACTGATAGATTGTGCAATTTGCATTGGGGTCGTCCCTTTTGCGTATTCTTGTTTTCTACCATCCGGAAAACTGATTTCAATCATGGATTCTTTATTTGAAGCTCAAAGGTAAGAGATTTGAGAATAATTAATAAATGACTTGGTTTGACGATATTATGGATGCTTAGATACGCGATAAATAGACTGTCATGATATATTTCAACGTATCAAAAGAGGCCTGTTTAAAATGTTTAAATCGTACTTTATTTTCCGATCTTATTTAATTCCTTTTGAGCCTCTTCAAATTGGTTGTTGAGTTGCAGTGTTCTTTCAAAATCTTTTTTAGCATTTTGCAAATCACCCATCATTTTAAAACATAATCCTCTGTGATAATAGCTGGAAGTTTGAAATGAATCAAGTTGGATGGACCTGTTAAAATACTGAATAGCACCTGGAATAGAATCCATCTCCTTGTATAACATCCCCGCATTGTAAAACGCAGGTTCGTAATCAGAAAAGCGCTGACAGATTTCGAGGTAACTGTTTAAGGATTCCCGAATTTTTGAAAAGCGATGCAGGGCATATGCTCTGCTGTGCAATGTTTTTACATCATTGCTATCTGAGCGGATGGCATTATCGTAATAAGGTATAGCTTTCGGATTATTTAATTCAGTCAGCACATCGCCAAGGCGAATCCAGGCTTCCCTCATTTCAGGATCAATATCGACTGCTTTTTGATATGAATTCACGGCACGCCCGGTCTCTTTCATTTCATAAAAAATATGTCCGGCCAAATAATGAGCCGGAGCATTTTGAGGATCTCTCATAAAAATTTTATCCAGGGTAGCTAAAGCAGCCAGATGTTGCTTCAGTATCAACTTTAATTTAGCCGATTTTAATATGGTTTCTTCGTGATCCGGGAAACGAAGCAAAGCGAGTTCAATGACATTTAATGCAATCTTAGAATTAATATTATTTAGATACGCATCTGACAAAGCATGATAGTATTCTGGCTTATGAATTGAATCAATAGATAAGGCAATTTTTAAATCGAGAATGGCTGAATCAAATTGTTCATTCTGAAGGTAATAATTAGCCCTGTGAAAATAAAGAGAATCGTTTTCAGGAAATTTTTCGATCCATTGATTTAATTCATTAATAGAAACATCTTCACGAATTATAATGGAATCTGCTTTTTTGTTAAAACACGAGCTATGTAAAACAAAAAACAGCAAAAACGAAGTAATGGTTAAGTTTGTGGACTGCAAGGAAAAATATTTTAAAGTTTGATGTCAATCATTTTGTTGGTTGTCCTGCTTTTTTCTGCAGCGAATCCCATGATATGGCTTTCAATGGATGCATCGATGGTAGAAGTTAATAATTCAGGTTTTTGTTGAGCTACGGCCTGAACCCAATCCCGCATCAGACGAAAATCACCACCGCCATGACCATGTTTTTGATAAATACCATCTTCAAACGAAGATGAATCCCAGGTTGTGATTTTTCCGGTTCTGAAATCAGTATGAATAAACTGATTCATATCACCCGTTACATCACCCATGCTTCCCATGACCCTTGTTCTGCGACCATGATACGAAGTAAAAGCTTCCATATTAAAACTTGCAGTAATACCATTTTCAAATAAAATGCTCATAACGTAATGATCACATTGATCATTGTCCATTTTATACACACAGCGGCCATAGTTAGTTGTTTTTAAATAATTCATAATGGCATCCGGTTGTAATTCTGTACGTTCAGGCAAATCAAAAACGTAGGTATAAGATCTTTCTCTTAAATAAATTTTTAAAGCTGAATAGGGACAAGTTGATTCAATAGAGCAGCCTTCATGGCATCTTGCCGTAGATCCCACAGGGGCATTTTCCTTTGTAAACCATTTTAAGTTACCAAATGCCGCAACCCGCACAGAGGGTTTGTCAACAAGCCATCTCATTATATCGAGATCATGACAGGATTTAGCAAGAATGATCGGTGTAGTTTCTTTACAATTATGCCAGTTGCCCCTGACAAAAGAATGTGCCATATGTACATGCTGAATAGGTTCAAAATGTTGAAGACTGATTAATTCTCCAATTGAACCATTATGAATCAGTTCTTTTAATTTTACAAAATAAGGGGCGTATCGAAGTACATGACAAAGTCCGACGATCCTGCCCGTTTGTTTAGTTTTTGCAAGAATAGCTCTGCATTCTTTTTCAGTTTGTGCCATTGGCTTTTCAAGTAACACATCATAACCCATATCAAGAGCTTTCATACAGGGACCAAAATGCAAATGATCCGGGGTAGTAATAATAATAGCGTCTGCAAATTTTGGTTTTTGAAATACATGTTCCCATGTAATAAAACGGTTTGAATCAGGGATGCCATGTTTGGCAGCATAACGTTGATTTCGTAAAGGAACTGGCTCTGCTACTCCAATTATTTTTATTTCTTCAGCTTGATTTAAAGCATAATTGCCATAGACATTTCCCCTGGCACCGGCACCGAGGGTAATTGCTGTTAATGGTTTTGATAATTTTATATGATCGCCAGGTGGTATTTCACCGAATAGTTTATTTAAATCCGGAATTGTAAATGCTGAAGCTCCTGCTGATACTCCTAAAAGTTTTAAAGCTTCTCTGCGATTATATAAATTTGACATTAACTATGTTTTTAATTTAAATTGATATGGTAATTTCTAGTCAAAAAAAATCGTGGCATATAAATAATGAATGTGTCACTTTAATGAAGGATCCAGTTTTATGGCTTTATTCTTAAATTGATCTGCTTTGGATTTGTCACCAATGTTTTTATAAACCTGACCAATATATAAATTAGTTAGAGCATTATTTGGATCAAGTTTCAATGATTTGTTATAATATTCAATGGCTTCTTCATAACGTTTCAGATTATTATAACATGTACCCAGATTTTTATATACATCCGCATTTGCAGGATTTAATTTTAAAGCCTTTTGATACAGGGTAATAGCATTTTCCAAATCATTTTTTTGGAAAAACGATCCAGCCAGATTATTGTATAGTAATGCAGATTCAGGTTTTAGATTCACAGCTTTCGTTTGATAATATATTGCGGAATCGTATTGCCTGCTTCTAAAGTATACATTACCCAAATTTCCGTAAGTGTCTGAATTCACTGGTTGAATATCCAGAGATTTTAAATAATACTCTTTTGCTTTTGAATAATTTTTTTGTAAATTATAAACTTCAGCCAGAGTATTATAGATCAAATAATAATCAGGATCTATTGTCAAAGCATATTCAAGTTGATTAATAGCTAATTGTAAGTTTTTTTGAATTTTGACTGCATCTTGTTTTCCCTTTTTTACCTGTTCGATTATCGCTCTGGAATAAAAATATTTCATCTTAACATTTTGAGGAACTGTATGTATGTCTTTTGAGAAAAGTTGATAATTATCTTTCCAGTCTTTATTTCTGTCATATGTTTTTATGCAAAATATTATTAAGACAGGTGCCATAATTATCAAGATATTTTTAGGAAAGAGTGAAGCAAATGTCTCTTTTAATCCGGAAATTTCTATAGTTGAAGTATTTATTTTTAATATTCTAAATAACAACACTACCAACACAATACACAAACCTAACGAGGGCATATACATAAACCTATCTGCCATGGTGGATCCAAGTAGAATAAATAAATTGGACACCAGGGCTATTGAAATTAGGAAAAATAATATTCCAAAAATTACTAAATCTTTTTTCTTTAAATTCCGGATGGCATACAGTAATAGACCAGAATAAATTAAAAGTGATAAAATCGCTAAGGGGTTACTAAAACCAATTACCGGAATTTGATTAAATGAATAATCTGATGCAAATGTTAAAGGTATTATAAACTTAAATAAGTACAAACCTAAGATATAAAATGTAGTTGCATAACGATCCAGTAACGATGTAGCCCCTATTAAACTATTGTCATTCACAGGAATGTTCATTTCCTGATAAATTGTTCCCAGCACCAGACTTCGAATCAGTAAAAACGCGATGGTACAAATTCCAACACAGTATAGAATAGAATAAAAACGCTTTTTATTTTCTTTTCCAAAGAAATAAAGACATAATGGAAGTATTACAAATAAACAGATCGAGTTTTCTTTTGAAAATAAAGAAAGCAATAAGCTAACAGTCATTAGTATAAAATATTTTCTTTTTCCATGCTCTGTAAATAAAAGAGCCTGGTGAATACTAATCATACCAAACAGAAAAGCAAGAATTTCATCCCGGCTTTTAATGTTGGCTACAACTTCCGTATGGTAGGGGTGCACAATCCATAATAGTGTTATAAAAAAAGCTATGCTCAAGGTATTTTTTACTGTAATTTTCAGAATCAGATTGAAAACTACAAAAGCGGTAAATGCATAAAGTAAAACATTAATAAAGTGACTAAGTACAGGATTATTTGGAGAAACTGCCCACTCAACGGCAAACATTAGCAGGGATAATGGGCGGTATATATCTCCGGCCCGCTCTTCCAATCCAAACCAATACGAAGTTGTAAGTATGTCCGGAATTGATTTGAATCCGTTCTGTACAAACTTATTACCCGTAATAGCTGCAAAATCATCCATAACGTATTGATGACCCAACGTGTTACTGTAAAGTACAAATGTGATTAATGACAGTATTCCTCCTGTCCAAAGCGGAATGTTTGAATGCTGAACAGAATTCTCTGATGTAGTCTTTACAGGTTTTTTTTTATTTGGTTTCATCTTGTTTGACGAATTCTCTTGTAAATATTCAAAGATATTCAATAGACGGTATTCTGCATATAAAACTCTTGTTTTTATTAAAAAAGCCGGTCCACAATGATGTCAACCGGCCTGCTTCATACCTTTTCTGAATATTGAATAATTCTTTAATAATTTACCATAAACCGCTTTAGAATTTTTTCTCCCTTAGTATTGTATATGATTATATTATAAATTCCTGCGGGCCACTCTTTTACTGGTATGTGAAATACTTTGGCAGGATGACTCTCAGAGTTCCGATAAATCATTTTACCAAACGAATTGTAGATTTCGAAATCCAGAATGTCCTCCGTTTTAGTAACTATCGTAATTTTTGTGGAAGATGGATTTGGAAACAGATCAACATCAAAATTTAAGTATGTTTTTTGAAGTAAATCTAAATCCATTGGATCTTCAGATTCGAGTATATTTTTTTCAAGTTCGTGACAATTTGCAGCACACTGAAGTTTTACCGGAATAACTTGAATCAAACTTGATGGATCATCATGTATCGATGGATTAGCTCCATTCATCAGAATGCAATAATCTTCAACTTCACCATAAAGTGGTGATGTACACGGACTAACCGGATAACCGGAATACGACATAATAATACGCATCCTGGTTTGTTTGGCAGCAAGAAATGCAGGCATGGTGAGATTGGCACACATCGTTGTGTTGCCATAACCATACACTACTTCTTCTGTTACAGGATCATAAAATCCATCAGCATTAAAATCAATCCAAATTTTCCAATAGACTTTATACTTGGTATTTTTATATCCTGGTGTTACACAAATCGTATAATTCTGCCCCGGATTTATTTTTCCACATGCCTGATTAAAATATTTGAATCCTCCATTATCACCGGTTATAGAATCAATTCCGGCAAATTCAACACGATCAATATACATCAGCTGGCTGTTTAATCCTTTGGCATTGCAATAAATACTTTCTTTTTCGCAATCCACATAAATTTTAAAACTACAGGAATCTGTTTTTCCATCTTTTAGCGCAGCATATCTAATTGTATTTTCCCCGCATGGCAATAATTCACCTTTAGCGGGTCCCCCGGTTTGTGTGAGTTCGTAGCAATTAATTTCACAAATAAATTCTCTGTTGGCTGAACCATTTTGATCATTCCAACTTCCATCAGGCAGCATTTCTACATAATTCTCATTGCCACCTGCGTTATTTGGTTGACCAGGCATCCAGTTGGTAAATGAAAACGGAGAATTATCCAGCCATGAAAATTCGCCTTCCTTTTTTTCGTCAGTTCCTCCAATCCAGGCAGTTTGACCATTTAATCTAAGGGCTAAAAATTTATTTTCTTTGTCTGAATTAATACTCGCAAGTTTTCCACCTATTTGTTCGCAAATTTGTTTAGCAGCACTCCAGCTTGCAGGACCACTCGAACAAAAATAATTGTGCCCATCCAGTTCGCCCATAAATATAAATCCCGGAATGTTTTGTACACAAGGTTTACAGTGTTTTACTTTGGGCGTGTTCCATTCAACTACAGCGCCATTGATAAATGGATTCAAACGGACGACAGACGTATCGGGCGTACATGAAATACCTACTTCCGTTCCCTGTACAGTAATTTTAAAACTGTCTCTTGTTTTTAGTCCGTTAAAATCCACTGCTGTATAAACTACATAGGTAATACCATCAGAAAACCTGCTTCCGGGTTGATAATTAAATGAAATAGTGTTTAGTGCACAATTGTCAAAAGCTATTGGATGATTCCAATTGACCTGAATATCACATTCCCCTTTAGCATTTACGCTTATGTTTTTAGGCATATTCTGAATCATCGGTGGCTCAGTATCTTTTAATTCTATCATTTGGATACATTCGGTCCGTAGACTGGTAATGTTGGGATCAACAGCTACCCAGGTACGTTCAATAAGGCGGTCTGAGGGCATTGGACCGGTGGCAACAATCCGATCTGTAAAGGAGATATTGGGAGACAGACAATCAGGTTTGCCACCCTGGGCCGAAGCCATTCCGGTTACGGCAGGATCCGATCCACCGGAAGGACAGGATGAATAATCCGGAGGACATATCAGAATTGGATTTTGATCACAACATTTATCTGTAATAGTTATAAAAAACCAACACGAAGCTGTATTGCCACATTTATCTGTTGCAGTATATACTACAGTCGTTACGCCTTTTGAAAAACTGCTGGATGGAATATGAGTCGAAAGCATATTATCAACACCACAGTCATCCGTAGCTAAAGGAAGATCCCAGGCTATGTTGGCAGTGCAATTATATTGAGGATCTATGGTAACATCCTGCGGACATCGGGTAAACTCTGGCGATTCAATATCTTCAAGTAAAATGGTTTGAATACAGGAAGATTCGCTGTTGTTTTTTGTATTGATTGCTTTCCAAAAACGCTTCGTAATGTTCCTGCAGGGATCTGCCGATTCTTCCAAATCAACATAAGTGATAAATGCATTCGGACAAGTGCCCTGAGGTGAATCTGTAAATGCAGAACCCGTAACCGATATGTCGATCGAACTTCCGGGGCATGCCTTGTAATCCTGCGGACAATGAATGACAGGAGCAGCACTGCAACAATTATCTTCTACGGTAACTAGAAATTCACACTTGGAAGTGTTACCACAGCGATCTGTGGCGATAACAACTACAGCTGCAGTACCTAAATTAAAACGATAACCTGAGGGTAGACTTGTTGATATGGTAACTGTACCGCAGTTATCTTCCGCAATGGGATTCATCCAGCTAACAGAGGCTTCACAATTATCATCAGATTGAACTGTAATATTTGGCGGACAAAATGTAAATATCGGAGCTTCCTGATCCACAAGCAGAATGTTTTGGACACAGGATGTGCTGAGGTTTGGTTTCCCCGGCACACTGGCTGTCCAGGTACGTTCCACTTCAACCAGACAATTAATATATTTTAAGGTTTTATCTGAATAACTAAGTTCAGGTTGATTGCAATGAGCTTCACCCGGAGTTGCGGTAGCAAATCCAGTAGTCGAAGGTTGTAAATCTGAAGAAGGGCAGTTTTTGAAATCAGGAGGACAATTTAAAACAGGTGGTTGCTTGCAGCAATTTTCTTCAACGGTTACTACAAATTCACATTTTGTGGAATTGCCGCAGGCATCTGTTGCAATGGCAACAACTGCGGTGTTTCCCAAATGAAATTTAAATCCTGAGGGGATACTAACCCAAAGATTTACATGACCACAATTATCTTCTGCAGTAATCGGCGGCCAGCTAACCGTTGCGGTGCAATCGTCATCTGATGTAACAGTAATGCTGGTGGGTACAAACGTAAAATGCGGTAATATGCTATCAACCAGGATAATTCTTTGCTGACAACTGCTGCTCAAATTTGCATTGCCTGGATCTTTAGCCGTCCAGGTGCGTATTATTTGTGTTTCACAATCTGTATTATGAATAATGTCATCTTCAAATGAGATGAGCGGAGATTGACAAGATGGATTTCCACGGGTACCCGTGGCTAGACCTGCAACCGTAGGATCGATCGAACTACCCGGGCATGTATAATAGTCGGCAGGACATTGGATCAGCGGTTTGTCATTACAACAATTATTTTCAACAAATACTAAAAATTCACAGCTTGCTGAATTTCCGCAAGCATCTGTGGCAGTAACAGTTACTGCGGAGTATCCTAAATTGAATTTCCATCCTGATGGTACAGATGTGTTAATAATGACCTGGCCACAATTATCGCTGGCTGTAGGTGCAGGCCAGCTGACATTGGCGGTACAATCGCTTTGTGATTGAACGGTAATATTTGGCGGACAAAATGTTATTACCGGAGGGACGAGATCCTTTATGGTAATCATTTGAGGGCAGAGTGAAAACAAACCCGGATTATCAGGATCAACGGTTAGCCAGGTTCTTTCGATAATCGTTTTGCAATTAGACGATTCTATAAAACGATCATTATAAGTAAACAGCGGTGTCTTGCAAGCAGGAGAAGATTTTTCGATAACAGGCAAACCGGTTACAGCAGGATCCGTGCTACTGCCCGGACATTCCTGATAATCTGGTGGGCAGGTTATTTTCGGAGGATTGATACAACAATTAGAAATAACTTCCAGATTAAAACGACAACTAGAAGTATTACCGCACACATCCGTTGCCGTCATGACAATAGTATGATTTCCAATCGCAAATTCTCCTCCATTTATATGAGAGCAAACCACAGTATAATTTCCGCAGGCATCTGTAATCATGGGCATCGTCCAGCTGTAATAACTCATGCATTGCGGATTTGTCAGAATGGATGTGTCTCGTGGGCAATTCATAAAAAGAGGAGCTGTTGTATCCAGGGTATTTAAATATTGAACACAAAAAGCTCTTAGGAACTCATCTGCAGGATCTTTGGCTGTCCAGATTCGTTGAATCACTTTTGCACCCGGGCAATTTCCGGTATCTACCAGGTGATCGATAAAGCTTACAATTGGTTGATCGCAATTAGGACCACCGGGAAATGCTAAGGCAAATTGGCTGACATTGGGATCGGTGGAAGCACCCGGACAGGCCAGATAATCTGTAGGGCATTGTATAACAGGCGCATTGTTGCAGCCAGGTGCCTGATTTTGGGCCTTTAAAGATTTGAAGCGGGTAACCTGTGCATAAGTATTTGTGCTAAAGCACAAACAAAAAATTGCAATAGCTATAATGCCAAGCAGGGGGTAATATTGCTTTTTCATAGAAAGAGGGTATGAATGAAAAAAATCTCTTGAGTTTAAATTCTGGTTAAATTCAGAAAAGAGATTTTGAATTGGTGTTATTAAGTTCTCGCCGAGAAATTGAGAATGGGTGTTACTAAATGAGCTGTAAATGTAGAATAGAATTATGAAACCATACAACTATTTCTTTAAAAAAAACACATAATCATTTTAACGGATTTAAAACAAACTAAGTAATATCTAACTACATTCAGAAAAAAAATGAATAAGACTTTTAACAATGCTTGACTGCCAAGTAGGAACAATTAACAATGGTGTAGAGCCTTGTGATTCATTGTGCCGTTGGTTGTTGTGGCAAAAAAGAAAATAGCCACAAAGTCACAATGGCACGAAGTTTCACCAGGACATCATTATTAATTATTAACTATTACTTATTAATTCTTTATTTCTTCTTTGTGAATCCTTGTGTCTTTGAGTTGTTGTGGCAAAAAAGAAAATAGCCACAAAGTCACAATGGCACGAAGTTACACCAGGACATCATTATTAATTATTACCTATTAATTATTAATTCTTTATTTCTTTTTTGTGAATCCTTGTGTCTTTAAGACGTTGCGGCAAAAAAGAAAATAGCCACAAAGTCACAATGGCACGAAGTTACACCAGGACAT
>CAZALD010000001.1:157149-224194 GCA_964486185.1 uncultured Saprospiraceae bacterium | reverse complement strand
GCCACAAAGTCACAATGGCACGAAGTTACACCAGGACATCATTATTAATTATTACTTATTAATTCATTTTCTTTTTTGTGAATTCTTGTGTATTTGAGTCGTGGCAGCAAAAAAGAAGAAGGCCATAAATGTCACAACGGCACGAAGTTACACCAGGACATCATTAGTAATTATTACCTATTAATTATTCATTCTTTAATTCTTCTTTGTGAATCCTTGTGTCTTTGAGAAGTTGTGGCAAAAAAGAAGCTAGCCACAAAGTCACAATGGCACGAAGTTACATGAGGGCTTTCATCATTGGATCTGCCAAGACGGAATGATTGCAATCAATGAATCGTCATCTCAAAAAATTCCATTAATGTCTTCCCCAGAGTTCGACAACTGCGCGGGATTTTTTTAAATTCTTGGTATCATACCAGAATACGACTTTTGTGATAACTCTCCGGTTACCGGGAAGATCGATAACTCGACTTTCCTGACCCGCTTTAAAATTATTGCGAACTGCCACTTCCTCATTACTACCGTCACCAAAATGGATTACCATCTTATGCATGTTTAAAGCAGAACGGTTTACTTTGATTTTTAAAGCAGTAAAAAAACCTTCACGGGCTGTGACGGATATTTCATCGCGGTCCAGACCATATTTTACAGTACGGGTTCCTAACAACTCCCAGGCACCAGGCTGTACACAAGGATTAATATCCCTTGCTGCATGTGCAGACAACACAAAAGAGAAAATGGCCATCAAGAGTGAGGTTGTTTGAAATAGCTTTTTCATAATTTATTCTTTTTCTGATTATAAAACTTCTGACTATAATTTTTAGCAATGGTTTAATTCAGCTTAAATGGAAATACCATTTTTCTTTAGCAAGATACGACAATTATATTTTTCATCTGATAAGAGTATGTAAACATATTTTTTTGAAAAACAACGTTCTGCAGAATGAAATTTGAATGTATATTGTCATTTGTATGGAAATCACAAAAATTCAAATAGAACAAGCTGAACGAATGTCTCTGGACTGGCTTTGTTATTCTTATCAACATGGTAATGGAGGATTTCCGCACAGCAGATGGATGTATCTTCCTGATGTAATAGCCTGGCAAAAAGATTATGCAGAAACCACAGGGTATTTTATAGAAAATTTACTGGAGTTTAATACGGATAGTCACGAGAAAACCAGGGAAATGGCTTTGTCGGCTGGTCGATGGCTTTTAAGAATGCAATCGCCGGAAGGCTACTATAATTCCGGAACAGGATTTGATCAGGACAGTGCATTTAATACAGCACAGATCTTATTTGGTCTGGATTCACTTTACCGCTTTACTCAGGAACAAGCATATTTAACGGCCTTGACCCAGGCTTATAATTATCTCTGCTCCGGCATTCTGAATGATGGAAATGTGTATAAAGGTCTTTATGTCGAAGGGTATTATGCCTGTTATTATACGAGGATGCTTTGGCCGATGTTGCTCATTGATCAGCGATATTTTCAATCCAAAAATTTAAAACTGTTGGACAAATCATTAAATTATCTTTTTGATAAAAGAAATGTAGCGGGATTTTTTGATGATACAGGATTTTATAAAAACAAATCTTCTCTTTTGCACACTGTAGCTTATACCCTTGAAGGATTTTATGAATGTAGTAAATTAACTGGATGTCAGGATATTCGAACCGAAGTAATCAGAATTTTGCAACAAATTTGTGAAGAAATAGTAATGCAGAAAAAAACTCCGGCCTATATATCGGATGATTTGAAATTTGATTATTCGTTTGTCTGTGTCAGTGGCCAGGCTCAATTATGTTCATTGCTTTTGAAAGTGAATTTCGATTTTAAACATAGTCTATTCAAAAAAACAGCCATCTTGCTTTTTAATCAATTATGTTTCTGGCAAAATAAATCAAATTCTAAAGTTTGCCGGGGAGCCCTTCCTTCAAGCATTCCGGTGTGGAAACCCTATTTTCCATTTCGATATACACATTGGACACAGAAATTTTTTCTGGACGCCTGCTCGTTTATGAAAAAAGCATTATAAACAACTTACGACTTATCGGATAATCACCATTTTTCCAAAATTCTCTTTAAAGTACTGGTCCGTTTTATTGTCATACTTATCCCAGGCTTTTTTTGATTTGTCATTGACAAAAAACCGGTAGAGATAAACGCCATTAGCGAGTTTTTCGCCAAAATCATCTGTGGCATTGTATTCATATTGTGTCATATGAGTACCAATTGTTAAAGGTCCTAATTCTTCTTTAGAAATAGTTTTTACTACCTTGCCTGAAACGGTCATGATCTGTATCATATAATTTTCCGGGACGACATCTCCAGTAAGTGTATAAACAAAACGGGTCTTGCTGGTAAACGGATTTGGATAATTAAACAAATTGCCTACCATCGATTTGGTGACAATCGTAAAATCAACGATATATTCCTGATCACCGGCCGTATTGCCGGAGCCATCATAGGCAGTTACGTACAAGGTATGTATTCCATCTTTACTAAAATCTCCCTGTATAATTGCTTTCACTTTATTATCACCGGTTCCAGCAGGAACAAAGCTTACATTATTTTGTGCAAAATAAATGCGCCTGGCGGTACCACCGGGTTCTTTGATTTTTATCGTGAATACAGATGTATCCTTTATCAGTAAATCTTTATTTTCATCCTGTAAAATAATTTCAATCACCGCTTTACTGGAGACGATATCTTCGTTGATAATTTTAAGTCTGTCAAAAGTAACCTCCATATAGGGTTTTCGTTTATCCCGTCTTACAAAAAATGGAATAATGGCTGTGTTATTGAAAGTATTTAATTCTGGCTGGTCGTTGTCTGGGTTTAATTCTATAAACAATTTATGGGCACCATAAACGCTCGATGTTTTAAATACAAAGGGTATCGTTACTGTTTCAAGACTTGCCAAAGGAATAAACCGGGTATAGCTTGAGCTTTGCTGATTCAACTGATTCACAATTGTAAATTTTACAAGCAGGCTGTCGAGCCCGCTGACACCGATATTTTGTGCAGCAATTTTAATTTCAAAATCATCACCCTGGTTGACGGTATCGCGTTTCTTTTCAAATAACAAGCCCGGATTAAAAGCTGCATCGGGATATCCTTCGTACAACACTCTCCAGTAGTCCATATTCGGTGTTGATCGCGATGTTGTGTCTGATGATTTCCATTCCAGTTTTAATTTTGGATATTTTGATGCTTCCACACTGGTCAAATTCTGATCAGTTTGAGTAAATGGTCCAAATAATTGTTCTTCAGATCCATCAGCCAGTATTCCATAAATATTGATTTCCTGTTTATCTTCATTCGCTTCAAATCCTTTATAATCCCATAAAAACTGTGACCAGGATTTGGATGGTCCAACCAACCGCGATTGTATCGATCCGCTGGTTTGTAAAATGGAAAAGGAATGTGTGATTTCATTTTCATTAGTAAAATTTCCAACACTTTCCTTGACGTCAAATTCTGGCCTTCCTTTTCGATATACCATAATATACGGCACTGAATTTAGTGTCTTAAGTTGTCGCACCTCAATAGCTCCAAATGATTCCAGAACTGAATATAAATTTTTGGCTCCATCTGATTCCCATTGTTCCGGATAATAAGAATACTGATATTGACTCAGTGTACTGAAAATGACAACATGATTATCCGGAATACCATTTTCCAAAAAGTCAATCAAAGCGGCTCTTTCAGAAGTATTGGATGTTTTAAAAACAAAAAAGGATTGATTAATAAATCCAGCCTGGGAATAACTATTAAAATCACCACCTGATTTATTAATCCATAATCTTCCGGTAACGGGATCAAACACATTGACCACGACTCCTGAAAAATCAGCCGTGTGATTCCAGTATTGATAATCGGAAGCTACATCCGTTCCAACATAGACTCTGGGTCGTATGTACGTGGGTAATTCAATATATCCATTATTGGCTTTTATGTCGATGAATGCATCTGCATACTGGAAACTTCGCTCCGGTTCCTGAAGTTTCATTTTATAAAAATCATTTTTGCGATGCTGGAAATAATGAGATTGATTCCAACCTTCCGAACTGTTTTCCAAATAAATAAATGAAGAATTTCGCCAGGCAAAAACACCAGATCCAATGCTATCCGGAGCGGTCCTCCAATAATATACTGTATTGTCAGTCAGACTGATATTTGGCTGCCAATGAATTACCCCGCCGGTTTGTTTGATTACAGTTGATTTTTTAAAAGGACTGTCAAAATACTCGGTCGTATCCAGCTCCATATAATAATTAATAACCGATGCGAGTGTGTTGCCATTACTGGCGATTAAGCTGGGTTTGACTTTATTTACTATGGCAAACTCCTGTGGATAGACGGGTCTGGCTTCATTTCCAAAAATATAAAAACTATACCCCTGCTGACCATTTATAATCAGTTCGTTATTGTTTTCTGCTTCAGCCAATGGCCCTTCTTTAATTTCATCAGTTGCATCCAGTTTAATGTACAGGGTATTAAATCCAATCGCATCGTCGCCTCCAACAGGAATTGGAATCGTCAGCGTTTTTCTCGAAGCCGGGTTTGCAATTTTAGCATTATAAACTGTTGTTATTTTTCCATCTGGTAATTTTTTATCGATAGTCAGCAGGATGCTGTCTTTGATGTATGCACCCAGACTTACAACATCAAATTTTAATTCAAAACTATTTTGTGAATTGAAAACCAAAGAGGGATTTGTAGAAACTGTTTTAGGATCGAGAGTATAATCTTCAAATTTATTGAGATTGATTTTAATGGCCGGATCGCCATTAAAACTGGTAGAATACGCTTGAGTTAAAAGAGTTTCTCCTCCAATTTTTTGCAAAACACCAAATGTAGCTTTAATAGCGTCACCGATGGGTTTTGCATAATGAGTTCTACCTAATTGATTATAAAATTCCCGTCCGTAAATACCCAGAATATTTGGATAACCTGCAGTGGTATTAGCCAGATAAATAATGGATCCTTTTTCAGGTGCCAGATTATGTTCTTCACTGATCGACCTGTTGTTGGAAAACATCGAACCCGCATAACAACCCATGGCCATAAACACATGGTACTTGTCCTTATTTTTATAAGACTCCACATTTTCAAGATTAAAATCAAGACGTATCGCTGCAGAATGTCCCAGAAAAGCGATGATCGAACTACCATCGTTAATAGCGGTTTTCAATTTTTCGCTATTCGAAACTTCGATATTGCTGCTGCTTTGTTTATAAAATGTTTCCACTCTGGCTCCAAATAAATTATTTTCTATCGTATCTTTCATACTGTTGAGCTCGTTACTGATCCATTGATAAATCAAGGGATCGCCACCAGACAAATGCACTACCCGTTTTTGCCATTCTTTTGCTTCAATTGAATGTTGAGCAGTACGCAGATAGTTTTCATGAGATTTTACTTTATCCAGATAAATGCGAAGCTCATTAGAATTAATCACCGGAAGCCGACCAAAAGAATACAAAGGTTTGTTTTCAGGATCAGCTACCAGCATTATATCAGCAGCAGGATAAGAAAAAGTCGGTATAAAAAAATAATTCGTGTCTATACCCTGATTTCGATATACGGGATATTCGACACCTTTGCCGATGATTAAGAAGTAATTTAATTTTGGCCAGACCGTCCTGATATATTGTGCAAAATTCCGGATCGCCAAAGGATGTGAATAAACACCATATGCAAACAAATCATAGAGTTGGTCAATATTAAAAGCTGCTACTTTATAATCTCCACCTGCGGCAGAAGATCTGTAATCAATGTATTCCTTAATATAATCGCGTCCGCCGGGATCATTTCTAAGTCGCTCATTATACACAATCGCATAATCATAATCTGCGGAACTTAAATCTGGAAAAACAATTTTTTGTAATTGACCGGCATTTTTTATTTCGGATTTATTCAGTACGATAATTTCTCGTTGCACAGAAGAAGCAGGGATGGTAATGCGATAAATACCATTGCCTTCTTTGACGCTGTTTAAATAAAAATTATTAGTCAGATCGTAAACAACAACTTCATCTCCGCCATCAAAATTTTCTAACTCAAGATATTTACGGATCGGACCAGGGTCAAGAATAATTTTTGCAAACTTTTTTTGATTGAAAGTAAAACTGCAAGGATACGTATATCGTATGACCGATACTGCCAGCAAATCTTCGACACTGGCAACACCTTCCACCTTTAATTCCGATTGAGATTTTAAATCAGCTGATGGAAGCGACATTTCCCGGTGTCTCATTTTATAACCGGCAAAAATATCATTGTCGATTAATTTACCATCCACCAGAAAATTTACCCGGTGTGCTGTGGCATCCTGACCATAACCGGCAAGACTAATTTTAAGTGTTGCATCAGGACCGGATAGAAACGCATTTTCCATTTCAAGGGGAAATGTTCTTGCCTGAAACGTGTTGGTTGAGTAACCCTGACAGGGATCAAACAAAGGAAATTTCTGATCGTGTTGTTGTCCTACTCCCCTTTTAAAATGATATTCTTTAAAGACAGCCGTTTTAGTATTCCAGTAATATGCATCTTTGGGTAAGGGTGCAGATAAATCATTTTGAATTTTGGGCACTACCGCAGTACTGACGGATGATGACCAGCTTAAATAATAAGCGGAGGTATCGCTAAACATACTGTATTCAGGATTCATCAGTTGTTTTGGATCATCAAAGAGTGGCTCATCCAGATCGGATCTGTTTTTCAATCCAAAAAACATCAAAAAATCATTAGTACCCATCAGTCCGATACTTGAACGAATCATTGGAATTTCCACACCCTGACGGTACAGCGTAAATTTATCCGCGCTTACCGTTGCAAGAGGTACGCCGGCCTGGAGGAGTTGCTGGTAGCTGATCCGGTATAATCCATCTTCACCGACTTTGATTTTGTAATAAGATTGTCCGGATCGAATCCATTCATTGCCAAAAAGTGCTTGTGATTTAAAATTCATTTGTGCCGGTAGCGGAAAAGCTGCGGAGAGAATAAACAAGACCGGAAGAATGCGCAACATAGAACGTAGATTATTGATTAATATAGGATTATCAACTGCAAACATATTAAATTTTATCGTAATATTTATTGCAATCATCGTTTATTTATCTTTGCTTGTGCCTGAAACCCTGATCATCCTTATTATCATTTTCCTGGGCTTCGTGCAAGGAATTTATTGGTTATTGATTTTCAATCGATTACAATTAAATTCTCGGCAAAAAGCACAGCTTGTATACCCTTCGGTAAGTTTGATTATTTGTACGCGAAATGCCCTTGATCATCTCAGAAATAACCTTTCCGCCTTTTTAGTTCAGGACTATCCTGCTGAGTTTGAGCTTATTTTGGTTGACGATGCATCTGAGGATGGAACCGGAGAATGGATACAAACTCTGTTACCAAAATTTCCACAGCTTCAGTATTATAAACTGATCAAATCAGGTTCTGGTAAAAAACAAGCTCTGGCACTGGGAATATCAAAAGCAAGTCATTCCTGGATAGCTTTGAGTGATGCTGATTGCCGGCCTGTCTCTGCGTTTTGGTTAAAAACCATGTTGACTAACGATGACCCAAACGCAAAAATTGTCCTGGGATATGCCCCTTATTTTGGCAGAAAAGGCTGGTTGAATAAATTAATCCGTTTTGAAACCTGTCTAAATGCTATTCAATCCTTTAATGCCGTCCAATGGGGAATTCCGTATACCGGAACCGGAAGAAACCTGGTGTATCACAAATCAATTTTTGATTATCAGGCGCTCAGACCGGAATATATTTTTGGAGATGATGATTTTCTTATTTCGGCAAAATCAAATTCCCAGAATACACGGATTTGTACCGATTCTGATTCCTTTGTGTATTCTGAATCTTCGCTGTCGTATAAAAAATATTTTCAACAGAAATGGCGTCATTATGGCAGCTCTCTAAAATATACACCAGCAGTAAAGCTTTATTTAATAATGTATTTTATCAGTTTTATCGGTTTTTATTCAGGTCTGCTGTATCTCATCGTTAGGAAGCAATATATACCTGCATTGAGCTGGTATATTGTTCTGACAAGTATCAGTTGGCTATTTTACTATAAATATGCAAAACGATTAAAAGAAAACGATCTTTGCCGGTATTATCCGGTCTTAAACTGGATTTATATAATGCACCTGTTACTTCAGTTTCCATTTTTATGGATTAAAAAGAAAAACTGGTAAATGGAAATTTTATTAAAATACTTTCCCGGACTTTCGGAATCAGAGTCTCATTCATTTGGAGAATTAAAAAAGCTCTATGAAATGTACAACGAGCGGGTAAATGTAATTTCACGAAAAGACATTCAGCATATTTATCTGCATCATGTATTACATTCTTTGACGATTGCAAAATTTATTCAATGGAAGCAAGAATGTAAAATTCTGGACTTGGGCACTGGTGGTGGTTTCCCGGCGATACCGCTTGCCATCCTGTTTCCGGAAATTCAATTTACGGCCATAGACGGTACTGGCAAAAAAATTAAAATAGTACAGGAAATTGCAAATGCACTTTCGCTTAAAAATATTACGGCCCAACATCTTAGGGCAGAAGAGTGTAAAGAAACTTTTCATTTTGTTATCAGCAGGGCCGTGACAAGCTTACATCAATTGTGTGTACTGTCCAAACCACTGATCCGTAAAAAATCGATCACAGCACAACCAAACGGCATCATTGCTTATAAAGGTGGCAACTTAAAACCAGAAATTGTTGAAATCAAATCCAAAGCATATTATGAAATATGGGATATTTACGATAAGTTTCCGGAAGATTATTTTTTAGAGAAGCAATTAGTCTATTTACAATTATACGATTAAAAGGAATTTATTGGCAATTTAAATTTATATCGGGTGAAACATGTATTCATTTTGCTGTTGGTTTTAGAAACAATGCTGGTCTCAGCACAGACTTCTTCATGGAAAGAAATTTGTAAACTGGATGTCCGTATGGTTCATAGTTCCGGTATTTTGAGTTTGAATCAGGGTAAAACATTCTGGACTCAGGTGGATAATAGTACGCCTTCTGAGATTTATGAAATTAATCCCCAATGTGAGGTACTTAAAACTCTGAAAATTAAAAATGTTACCAAAACCGATTGGGAAGATATTGCACATGATGATCAGGGTACCATTTACCTGGGTGATTTTGGAAATAACAATAATAACCGGACCAACTTAAAAATTTATATACTTAAACATATCGGGCAGCAAATGGATTCGATTATACCTGAAACTATTACCTTCCGTTATGCAAATCAAACCGGATTCCCCCCACCAGCCTCGCAACGGAATTTTGATATGGAAGCAATGGTTTATTATAATGATAGTTTACATTTGTTTTCCAAAAACCGGACGGATCCATTTACCGGATATACGTATCAATATTCAATGCCTGCATCAGCCGGAGATTATACCTTGAGTCCGGTAGATAGTTTTAAAACAGGGGATGGTCCAATGGTGTTTTTCTGGATTACAGGTGCTGCTATTAACAAAGCAGACAAGCAGCTGATATTATTGTCACATGATAAAATCTGGTTATTTCAAAATTTTGAAGGCAGTCGTTTTTTGAGCGGTTCAAACCGATTGATTGGATTGCCGACGCATACCCAAAAAGAAGGAATTTGTTATGCTAAGGAAAATACCTGGTATATCACCGACGAATATTTTTCGACATTGGGAATTGGTGGAAATTTATACGAAATGAAACTGGATGTAAACACAGCAAACAACAACAGTCATGAAATGCAATTTGAACTAATGCCAAATCCGGTTCAAAGTCTGTTGCATATCATGTTACCCGGAGAAGATGAAACAGTTGATATTGAGATTTACAATTATATGGGTAATCTATGTAAACGATTTGCTTATTCCAGATTGCAAACCATAATTCCTATCCAAGATCTGGCTAATGGCATTTATTATGTACAGACGGTTTCAAAAAAGCTGAAAAAACGCCTTTCCAAAAAAATCATCATTGCAAAATAAGCTATTCCATTTAAAACCTGGTTTCCATTAATCCGGCGGCTATTCAATAAATTTTTGAAACGATTTTATCTCGTAAATGAATTCCAATATGAATTTCCGCTTTAACTGAGTCTGTCGCTGCTATTGTCAGTTAATTTATTGGAATAAATGGTGTTTAACTGGTCTTATAAAGCCGGCTTAACTCCAACTCTTCAAATACTTTGTCGGGTACTAAATAACGCACAGAACTGCCCGATGAAATCATGCGGCGGATTTCAGTAGAGGAAATATAAATTAATGGAGCTTCACACAAAATTACATTGGGATAAGTCCGTAAAGGATTATCATGAGAGGAATCAGGCCTGTTGTAGATGTATATTTTGTGTTCTTTGAGTATCAGCTCGTGGTGCTTCCATTTTGGAAGACTATCGAGATTATCACTGCCCATTATTAAGGAAAAATGATGATGAGCATATTTTTCTTTCAGATGGGCCAGCGTATCAATGGTGTAAGAAGGTTTGGGTAAGCCAAATTCGATGTTGCAGCTTTTGATTTTTGGATTGTCTTCTACGGCAAGATTAACGAGGTGTAGTCTGTCATAATCATTGGCCAGACTAGCTTTTTGTTTTAATGGATTGTGCGGACTGACGACCAACCAGACCTGGTCCAAATCACCCCGATTTGCCAGATGCTGGGCAATAATCATGTGTCCGGTATGTACAGGATTGAATGAGCCAAAAAACAATCCGATATTCATCTGATTTAATAATTGGTCATGATCGGCATGATTAACATCAGCAATTGTTCGCCACTTGATTGTTCAGATGGAAGTATTATTCCCGGTTTATTGGCTTGAGATAATTCAATGGTTACATTATCACTATTCATTGCAGAAAGCATTTCGACAATAAATTTACCATTAAAACCAATTGTCATAGGTTCTCCCTGGAAGCTACAACTTAATTGCTCCGTGGCTTCATTGGCCATATCAGGATCCTGAGAAGAAATAGTCAGGCTTTTCTCCTGAATATTAAAGACCACCTGGTTTGTTGATTTATTGGCATACACGATGAGTCTTCTCAAAGCGGACAATAATTCAGCTCTGTTTACCTGTAGCTGATAGGGATTATTGGTCGGAATTACTGCATTGTAATCAGGATATTTGGCTTCAATTAAGCGGGTTGACAATATTGTTTCGTCGAAACTGAAAAAAGCTTTAGTTCTGCCAAAGTGCAACGTAATTTCTCCTTCCCTTGGGAGTATTGATTTTAAGGCCAGTAAAGATTTTTTGGTAAGTATCAAAGTAGCTGAGGCCTCGCTAATTATATCTAAAAAAGAATATTTTACCAGTTTATGAGCATCTGTAGCCGCAAAAGTCAGGTATTTAAAATCAATATTAAGACAGATACCTTTCATTGCCTGTCTCATTTCGTCATTACTGGTGGCAAAAGAAGTTTTATCTATAGCATTGAGGAGCCGGTCGGAACTAATGGTTATCTTATCTTCTTTATCCGGCAGTGTTATTTCCGGAAAATCATCTGCTTTTTCTCCAACAAGCTTATAAATACCTGATTGTGTGGTGATTGTAATGCCACTGGTTTGGTCATTTACATCAATCGAGATAGGTTGTTCTGGCAGGGATTTTAAGGTTTCCAGCAAGGTTTTTCCCGGAATGGCGATGGTGCCGCCTTTTGGAACTTCCGCCTCCAAAGACGTAGTGATGGTCAATTCGAGATTGGAAGCCGTTATGCTTAATAAATTACCTTTTGAAGAAATCAAAAAATCTTCCAGTACCGGAATTACCGGATTTGAGGCCAATGCTGCCGATACTTTACTTAATTTTTCTAAAAAACTACCTGAGGATACAATAAATTTCATGGATCTGATCAATTTTGTTTTGCGAAATAAACCCGGTTTCAAATGAAACTTAAGGGATTACAAACCATTTTATAAGTTTACACTCAATATGGTGGACAAAAATACATTTATTTTGGCTAGCAGTAAGAGCAGAAGCCAAAGATGAACACATCAAATTTAAAAATTCCGGATATCCGGGTGGATTGGTCTGGCTTAAAATTAGCCCCATTTGATTTCAGAATTTTGTCAAATGGTGCCAGATTGTTTCAGATTCAGACATCTAAACCCGGCTTATGTTCCCTCGAAATTGTCTTTCGCAATGGCCGCAACAGTGAGCATAAGAAACTGGTTTCCAGGATGGCAGCTCATCAGATTCAGGAAGGAACCGACTCGATTGGTTCCAAAGAAGTAGCCGATATCATTGACTATTATGGTGCAAATTTGTCTATTCATGCCGACCTGGATTTTACCATAATATCCATGAGTTGTTTGCAAAAGCATTTCCAAACTATCCTGGACTTATTAAGCGAATTATTGCAGTTTCCGGCATACAAACAGGAGCATCTGGACAGAGCTAAATTAGTATTTAAATCACAGCTCCAGCACCAACTGGCAGAACCTGATTATTTATCCTACAGAGAATTTACGGCCCTGGTATATGGTCCTGATTCGGTTTATGGATACAATACTACCGTACAACGAATCGAGGATTTAACAACAGATGATCTCAGAAGATATCAGATTGAAAACTACGTATCCGATCGTATGGAGGTTTTTTATTGTGGAGAAATGAATCCCCAAAATGATCAATTCTTCGATAAAGTTTTTTCTCAATTCAAAAGGTCCAAAATGATTTTAACATCTGATTATAATGGTATAAATCAAGAGGCCTGTCGTGCACATTTTCCAATTGAACACAGCACTCAGATAAGTCTTAAACTGGGCATGAGAGCTATACCTAAAATACATCCGGACTATTATGGATTTTATATCCTCAATGTGGTTTTAGGCGATTATTTTGGATCGCGTCTGATGAAAAACCTGAGAGAAGACAAGGGTTATACCTATGATATTCATTCTACTCTGGATTCTCAGGTCTATGATGGTTGTTTTTACATTAGTGCTGAATTAAATTCAGCACATATTGACCATGCAATTTTTGAAATTATGGAAGAATTAAACCGGCTCAGGACGGAATTAATACCCGAAACTGAGTTGGATCTTGTTAAAAATTATATCTGTGGAAATATTATGAGATTAATGGATGGGCCATTTCAAACCATGAGCTTTATTAAAATACTATCCACAGAGTATGGAGGGGTGGAAGCTTTTGACGGATTATTACATTCTGTACTTTCAATCCGTGCAGAGAAATTGAGAGATTTGGCCAATATCTACTTAAAACCTGAAAAATTGATCCAGCTTACAGCCGGAGCTTAATGATTTTCAGGAGTTTTTATGTATTTTTGCGGACTTTTCCTTACGATATAGTCCGATTTAACGATTCCTAAATTTTTTTTGGATTGATTTTTGATTATTTGACCAGACCGAAAACATGAAAGTTTTTAATTTATTTGTTCAGGAACTGGCTGTCGACTTAGGTACGGCCAATACATTGATTATACAAGACGACAAGGTGGTTGTTGACGAACCATCGATTGTTGCTATTGATAAAAAGACAGGTGAAGTTATCGCTGTGGGTAATAAAGCAATGCAGATGCATGAAAAAACCCATAAAAACATCGAGACAATTCGTCCTTTGAAAGATGGTGTCATTGCTGATTTTCAGGCTGCAGAAGCTATGATCCAGGGTATGATCAACATGATTGGATCAAAAAGGCGTTTTTTTACTCATCTCCGCATGGTTATTTGTATTCCTTCAGGGATAACCGAAGTTGAGAAACGGGCAGTGTTTGATTCGGCAGATCATGTTGATTCCAAAGAGACCTATCTTATTCATGAACCAATGGCTGCCGCATTAGGAATTGGTTTGGATGTTGAAGAGCCGATTGGAAATATGGTCATTGATATCGGAGGAGGTACCACAGAAATAGCCGTAATAGCACTTTCCGGAATTGTCTGCGACCAGTCTATTCGCGTGGCTGGTGATGAATTCACCAGCGATATCATCGATTATATGCGGCGCGAGCACAATATGCTGATCGGAGAACGGACAGCGGAACAAATGAAAATCAATATTGGCTCGGCGTTAAAAACTCTCGAAAATCCTCCGGATCCCTATCCGATTAATGGCCGCGACCTGATGACGGGTATTCCAAGACAAATCATGATCCGTTATGAAGAAACGGCAGAAGCTCTGGATAAATCCATTATGAAAATTGAAGAAGCCATCTTGAAAGCATTAGAGCTAACACCTCCTGAACTGTCTTCTGATATCTATCGCACCGGATTATTTTTAACCGGTGGTGGCGCCTTGTTGCGAGGTTTGGATAAAAGACTATCTGCGAAAACCAAATTGCCGGTAGTGGTTGCGGATGATCCATTACGGGCTGTCGTCAGAGGAACAGGGCTGGCATTGAAAAATACAGAACGTTTTTCCTTTTTGATCGACCGGAAAAGTATTTAAATCAAAAATGATACAGTACTCTTGAACTTTGAATTTTTAAATCAGAATCAAGACCCGAACGGATGTGGAAACTAGCCAAAATAGTTATACAAAATGGTTCGCTGGTTTTGTTTATTGTTCTTCAATCTCTTTGTTTATTTTGGGTTGTAAAATACAATCAGGATCAGCAGAAAATTTATCTTCATTCCTATCAGCTCATGATGGGTGGAATACAATCCCGGTATCAAAAACTCGTTTCCTATTTTTATCTCAAAAATCAATATGACAGTCTTGCTGTTGAAAATGCCAAACTAATTTCCAACAAGCTGAATTTTGGAGGTAGCCTTTCAATGCAAAGCGACAGCATCATAGAAACCGGACCCAACAAACTGGTGTATCAGGTTATTCCGGCAAGAGTAATTAATAATTCTCTTAACAAAAGAAACAACATGATAACACTTGATAAAGGTGGCAAAGATCATGTAGCTCCCGGAATGGGTGTTATCACGACTCGCGGGATAGTCGGAATCGTAACTGACACCAGTGCACATTATTGCCTTGTTATGTCTTTATTACACGGAGGCACCAGTATCAGTGCAAGGTTAAAAAGTTGTGGATTTATCGGATCACTTGTCTGGAATGGCAGAGACCCTTCAATTATGAGTCTTCAGGCAGTGCAAAAATATGCAGATGTGCGTTTGCGGGATACTGTAGTCACAAGTGGTTATTCTATTGTCTTTCCCAAAAATCTCATGATAGGTCTGGTCGATTTTTATAAAGTAGAAGAAGGTTCTTTTACATATAAAATAAATGTTCGGCTTAATCAGGCGATGACCAATCTGGATCAGGTTTATATTATCAGCAATAATAATTCTGGAGAAAAAGAAGAATTAGAAAAAAGAATATTGAGGTATGAATAATATCTGGATCAAACATATCATCCGGTTTTTAATTTACATCGCCATTCAGGTGCTGGTACTAAAAGAAATTAACCTGATTGGTTCCAATAAAAATTACATATTCATCCTGATATATCCTGTCGTTTTACTTACTCTGCCCATACGGATACCACAGTTTTTTATGTTGCTTACAGCTTTTGCAATTGGTTTTATCATTGATCTGTTTTATGTTTCACCGGGAGTTCATGCAGGAGCTTGTTTATGGATGGTTGCATTCCGGCCTTTGGTATTACGATTGATCGAACCCAAGAATGGGTATCAGACTGATTTTAGTCCGACGATTAGCGATTTAGGTATCATCTGGTTTACAAAATATGCAAGTATATTGTTATTTATCTTTTTCTTTTCCTATTTTGTGCTGGATGTTTTTACATTTGTTTACGCCGGAGAAATATTTCTGAAAACAATACTGAGCTTTTTTGTATCCAGTTTGATAATTTTTCTTTTGCAACTTTTCTATAGCTTTAAATCTTAGTTTTGGATTAATGGAAGATCTGCGTTTTTCGAGATTTCAAATATTAAAAACCGTGATCATAATTTGCGGAATCACATTAGTGATTGTTTTGGCAAAAATTCAATTGTTTAATCCTTATTATTCCAGCAAAGCCAGTTCGACTACTTTAAATCAGAACACCATTTACCCGTCCAGAGGTCTTTTTTATGACCGCAATCACAAACTCCTGGTCATCAATTATCCTACTTACGACATCTATGTCACTTACCGGGATGTGCAGGCCGGTTTGGATACGCAGTTATTTTGTAAACTCCTGGATGTTAGTAAAGAAAGTTTTATTTCCGGTTTAGACAAAGATTGGAAATCCGGGAAATACAGTAAATCCGTTCCGTTTGTTTTTATAAAAAGTATACCGCCGGAACAATTTTTACCTTTTCAGGAAAATTCTTTCCGGTTTCCCGGATTTAAGGGAGTCTTACGATCAATACGCGAATATCCTGTACCCCACGGTGCCAATTATCTGGGTTATATCAGTGAAGTAACCAAAGACGAAATAGACCGTTCGGATGGAAAATATAAATTAGGTGATTATTCGGGTACCTCAGGCCTTGAAAAGGTATATGAAGATGCCATTAAAGGAACCAACGGGGTTGAATTTGTCTTAAAAGATAATCTGGGTCGCGAAGTAGAAAAATTTGAGAATGGGAATCTGGATAAAAAAGCTATTTCAGGTTATGACATTCAACTTTCAATTGATATCGAATTACAAAAATTCGGCGATAGTCTGATGCAACATAAAGTCGGAGGAATTGTAGCTATTGAACCGGCAACCGGAGAAATACTTTGTCAGATTACATCGCCCAGCTACAATCCCAATTTACTTTCGATTCATAATAACCGGGGTATAGCGTATGCTTATTTATTGCGGGATTCTTTAAAGCCCTTATTCGACAGATCATCCAATGCAAAATATCCTCCGGGGTCTATTTTTAAACCGGTGCTGGCTTTAATTGCCATGCAAGAAGGCACGATGAATGATTTTACTTCTCATCAATGCACAGGTGCTTATTATTATAAAAATGTATCCTATGGATGTCATATTCATCCAAAACCCTATAAACTATCAGTCGCATTACAGCATTCCTGTAATTCCTATTTTATTCAGTCCTTCCGGGACCTGATCGAAAAAGAAGGATTTAACAAGCCAAAAATAGGACTTGATATCCTGGTTAAATATCTCGGCGATTTTGGACTGGGCAGACCCCTGTATACAGATATTTCAACTGAAAGTTCGGGGTTTATTCCAACCTCAGAATTCTATACCCGTATGTATAAAACCGATCGATGGCGATCTACATACCTCGTATCATTGGGTATTGGTCAGGGCGAGTTGCAGCTTACAACTATACAAATGGCCAATTTGGCGGCAATCATTGCCAACAGGGGGTTTTATTATACACCACATCTGATAAAACATTTTTTGGGAGATGATGCACCGGAAATTCCAGAGCGATTCAGAATAAAAAATGTCGTACCGATTGATAAAAAGCATTTTGAACCAGTTATTGAAGGAATGGAACTGGCTGTAAGAGCAGGTACTGCCATTATGGCCAATAATCCGGACATCGTCGAATGCGGTAAAACCGGTACTTCGCAAAACCCGCATGGCGAAGATCACTCCGTTTTTTTTGCATTTGCACCCAGGGAAAATCCTCAAATCGCCATTGCAGTTTATGTTGAAAATGCGGGATGGGGTGGAACTGTAGCAGCGCCGATTGCTTCTTTGATGATTGAAAAATATATAAATAAGACCATTAAACGAAAAGATCTGCAGGACAAAATGATAAAGAAAAATCTGGTTGCCAAAAACGCAAAACCATGATTATTTCATCCATCGTTGCCTTAAATCATGAGGGTGTTATCGGATTTGACAATCAGATTCCCTGGTACCTTCCGGCAGACCTGAAGTATTTTAAAAAACAAACCCTCGGTCATCATATACTCATGGGACGCAAATGTTTTCAAAGTATTGGCAATCCTTTACCCGGTCGTACAAATATCGTCGTGAGCAGAGATCCTTATTATATTATTTCGAATTGCCTGGTAGCCCATTCAATAGAAGAAGGTATCTGGTTAGCAAAAAAAAATAAGGAAACAGAATTATTTATTATAGGAGGTGGTGAAATTTACAAACAATCCATGCATCTTTGGGATAAGTTATACCTGACAAAAGTAGATTTTCCCTGTACAGGTACTGTTTTTTTTCCCGAAATCGATCTGACTGAATGGACGTTAATTGCCCGGGAAGACCACAAAGCGGATGAAAAAAATAAAATGAATTATTCATTCATCCAATATGAACGAAACTAAGACGAGCCTGCAATAAAACAGACTATAAACACCAATTCAATTTTTTCTTTTTTGAAAATTTATTGAAGCCAGATACTATCTGAGCTTTAGGCGATATAATTGAGTATTCAGTTTGACTGAACTACATATATTTTTCTGAACACTAAAAAACAACACCATGAAAGAGGACCTTATTCAATTTATCTGGCGTTCAAAAATGTTGACTGCCAAATCCTTAAAAACCATATTATCTGAGACCGTAGAAATTGTTTATCCCGGAAATTTTAATACGGATCAGGGACCCGATTTTTTGTTTGCTAAAATTAAGATCAATGATATTCTTTGGGTAGGTCATATCGAAATTCATATTAAATCTTCAGACTGGATAGCCCATAATCATCAGAATGATCCAAATTATAAAAATACGATACTGCATGTTGTTTGGGAATATGATAAAGAAACGACCTGGTCAGAAAGGCCTATTTCCTGCCTGGAGTTGAAAAACTATATTTCTGCTCACGTTCTCAACAGTTATTCCCAATTGATGGATAACAAACAAAAAATTGCCTGTCAGCCCTTCCTGGATGGAATCAGGGGCTGTACAAAAACCAATCAACTTGAACGAATGATGCTGGAACGGCTGGAAGAAAAAACTGAAAAAATTAAACAGGATTTATCCTTGATAAATTGGAATTGGGAAGAACTGCTTATTAAAAAAGTAGCTCATTATCTGACTGCTCCGGTAAATTCAGAAGCGATGAACACTTTATGGAGGCATATGCCGTATTCCAGTTTATGTAAGTTGCGACAAGATGCAAATAAATTGACAGCTGTTTTATTTGGAGTATCCGGCTTACTTGAAAAAATTCCACAAAACAATACCACAAGGCAACTGTTCGATGAATTTGAATTTCAGAAGAATAGATTAAATCTGGAACCCATGAATTCTGTTGAATGGAAATGGCTTAGATTGAGACCAGCACACTTTCCCTCAATTCGGTTGGTACAACTCATTTCATTGTTACATCACAATCCAAATTTATTTTCACATATCCTGGAAATCAGGACCCTGAAAGAACTCTATATCTTATTTGATCTAAATCCTTGGTTGGATCCAGACATTTTAAACTTTTTAAATCAAATTGGAGCACTTAAGATTCCTTCTAATTTAGGGAAACAAACCAAGGATATTTTAATCATTAATGCTATTTGCCCTATACTATTTACTTACGGCACAATTTATCAAAATCATTCTTTGATGGACAGAGCCCTAGAATTTTTAGAAAAAATAAAGCCAGAGCGGAATCATATCATTCATATGTGGAAAAGTTTTAATTTTGTATTTAATCATTCAGGTCATAGCCAGGGAGGTATTCAATTATTTCAGCAGTATTGTGTTTTAAAGAAGTGTACCCACTGCAGCATTGGCAATGAGATTTTGAATATTCCCAAACAACAATAATCAAACAATTGGTGGAAAGCTGCCAGGCAAGCTGATAAAAGCTAAAGTTTTGATCATCAACTAGTTAATTATGAAAGTATCCGGAGTATTTTTTTTAATTCTTATGGTCCATTTAAAGATAACAGCACAAGACACTGGATTTTATGCCGGTCTTCAAACGGCCTTTCAGATAAGTCTTATTTGTAATTCTAATGATTTTGACACCGGCGGAGATTTGGATTTTGATGGAACCTATACATATGCTGCCGGTGTAGATCTGGGTTATAAATTCAAACCGGCTTGCGGCATTCAGACCGGGTTTATTTATTCTAAACAAGGGCAAAATTATCGTACGGCAAACAATGTACACGCCAATTATAAGACAGAACTTAGTTATTATAAAATTCCCGTCTTGTTTAATTATTACATACGACCTGAAAAAAAATGGTCATTTATTGCTCAGGCCGGATTACAATTAAGTTTATTGTCTGAAGCCAAGAGCTCCAGGGAAAATGTATTTAATTATTATAGTGCGAATTTAAAAGATGTCAAATCGTATTATTCTTCGTATTCGATTGATCTTGTGGTAGGTATTGGTATCCAATACAGTATTAAGAAACTTAAATTACACCTGTTGCTTAGACCCGATTATTCTTTATCTGATATTGAAAAGTCAGAAGCCAAACCGGGACTGAGAGGTCCTTCCAGTAATTTGAGCTTTCAATTACCACAATTTGGAATTCAATACTTTATCAATTAGCGTGCAGAAATTTTTTTCAATTATTTTAATTCCGTTTTCTTTGCTCTATGGCATTGGAGTAAGTATTTATCAGGCCCTCTATTATTCGGGCTTTTTAAAAGCGGTAAAGTTTAGTTTTCCTGTAATTTCAATTGGCAATCTTTCCGTTGGCGGTACTGGTAAATCACCACATATTGAATACCTGATTGGCATATTGAAAGAATATATTCACCTGGCTGTTTTGAGCCGTGGTTATAAAAGGAAGACAATTGGATTCAGGCTGGTTGAATTGAATGATGATTCTCGTTCAGTTGGTGACGAACCTCGTCAAATCAAAAATAAATTTCCTGAAATTCCGGTGGCCGTATGTGAAAGTCGAGCTGAAGGAATTCCCAGACTGATTCGGGATAATCCGGATTTACAACTCATCTTGCTCGACGATGCTTTTCAGCATCTTGCGGTAAAACCAGGTCTGACCATTTTATTAACAGAATATCGCAATCCGTATTCCAGAGATTTTTTACTACCCAGTGGTCGCTTAAGAGAATGGCGGTATGGCGCCGTCAGAGCCGATGTGATTATTGTAAGCAAATGTCCTGAAAATATGCAGGATGTTGACTTCAACTATTGGAGATCTGAGCTCCAGTTAAAATCTCATCAAGAATTATTCTTTTCTAAGATTTCCTATGGCATACCCTATGAGATTTTTAATCCTTCAAAACAATTCCATTTAAATCCAGGCTTGCATATCACATTGATTAGTGCAATCGCACAGTCATCTTATTTGATAGATTATTTATCTCCAAGGGTTGCATCAGTAGTAGATTATAATTTTGAAGATCATCATTATTTTAATGAAACGGAATTGAGAGCTTTAATTGAAAAAGACAAACAAATTTCCCATCCAAATAAAATGATTTTAACTACTGAAAAAGATGCAACCCGCCTGGTATTATTCAAAGAGTTTTTTCAGGAAAAAGGAATTGAAATTTATGCTATACCTATTAAGGTAGAATTTTATCAGGAAAAATTGTTTGAGCAGTTTATTAAAAATTATTTATTGGAATATAAAATATGAAATTAGTTAATTTAATATTCTGCCTATTGTGTACATATCGGCTCATTGCACAAACTAATTTTATTCAAACGTCTTTCATTCAGAATATTCAACTGGATCAGTTAGAAATTCAATCTGGTCAACTTTTATCCAATCATATTCAAATCAGGCCGATTGATGTTTATCGGCTTAAAAATCAACTCCTGCAATTAAAAGCAGATTCTGCGCTGGTGGATGCATCTGTAATCAATGCATTGCTTAGAGATCAATTGTATGTGGCTTATATGGAGAATGATTCCAATTACCAGCTAACTTTTAAAAGGGCAAAACCAATTTTAAAATATTTCTACAGGGATGGTAATCATTTATTAAGTATAAATAAACCGGATTTTCACATTACCCTGGATCCGCTTTTGCATTTTGAAGCCGGAGCTTTAAATTCAAATTTGTTATTTATAAATCGCCGCGGATTGCGCATACAGGGTGGCATTGATCAAAAATTGTTTTTTCAAAGTGAATTGCTTGAAACGCAATTAAGTGTACCGAAATATGTTGAAGATTATATCGACTTGTATCAAAGTTTACCCGGTGCCGGATTCTTTAAAAATTTTAGCAGTAAATTATTAAAAACGGATCGGGCATATGACTATTTATTGGCGGAAGCAAGTGTAGATTTCAACTTTAGCAAAAGTATAAGTTTTAGCTTTGGTCATGGAAAACATTTTATAGGCAACGGAATGCGAAGTTTGTTTTTATCAGATTTTGCAAGTCCAAAGTTTTTTTTAAAAATTAATACGCAGGTTTGGAAGTTACATTATCAGAATTTATTTACGGAATTGAGTGCTGAAAGTATCGGGCAGGATGGTAATCGGTTGTTAGCTAAAAAATATATGGCTGCACATTATGTAAGTATCCATCTGACAAAAAACTGGAATGCCGGTATTTTTGAATCTGTAGTTTTTTCCAGAAATAAGGGATTTGAATTGCAATATCTCAATCCCGTCATACTTTACCGTTTTGTCGAGCAGGCATTAGGTAGTCCCGATAATGTGTTTATCGGTTTTAATTCTAGTCTTTTATTTAAAAAGAAATTTTCAATTTATGCTCAAATCTTTTTTGATGAATTTGTATTTTCAGAATTTTTTAAAGGCAATGGATGGTGGGGTAATAAATATGGATTTCAACTTGGTGGAAAATACATTCATGCATTTGGTGTGAAGAATTTTCATGTTCAGTTAGAGTACAATCAGGTTCGGCCTTATACCTATACATTTCGCGATAGTGTCAGCAACTACAGCCATTATCATCAGGCTCTGGCACATCCACTGGGTGCAAATTTTAAAGAGTGGATCATGCGTTTAAATTATTTACCGGATTCTCGTTGGTCTTTAAGTAGCCAACTGATTTTATATAAAAAAGGATTGGATCAGCATGGAATGAATTATGGAGGCAATATATTATTGGATTATACAACAAGGCAATCAGATTATGGCAATACGACAACCCAGGGCCTAACACAACAGGTACTAAGTACCAGTCTTAACATTTCTTATAAATTATTTTATAAGACCTGGCTGGATGTAAACCTGAATCAGCGAATGGTCAAAACAGGAGAATTCCAAAAAAGTGATTTTTGGTTTACCACCGGCTTTAGAATGAATTTGGATCGCCTCCGATTTGATTTTTAGACAATCCTTTATCGCGGCACTATTTTGACCCTAATTGCAACTACGTAAATTTAATTTCAATTCTATTCAAGCTTTCCTATAAAAAGCAATCCAGGCTCTTTCAACCGACCTCTTGGCCCGGGGACTGAAAAAATGCAGAATGAGCCTTACTCATAACTTTACCATCCTATCGCTATTTGGGATTCTTCAAATTTTTGGATCATGGCAGCTGTTTTTTCTTCAATCCGGATACAATTAAACTGAACAAATGTTATCACTTTATCAATAATTCGACGTGCAAGAATCAGAATTTGTACTAATGAAGAAAATACTTAGCTAAGGCAAGTAGTCTCCTTAAATGAAATTGAGTTAATTGAGGCATTTCAAATTTAATCGCAGAATGTGCAAAAGAAGTTCAAAAAAAAAAAATACCTGTCGATTACTTAGTTATGCGCTACCCACCATATGCAAATCTTATTTATTAACAGAGCATAAGTGGCATTTCATATTTTCCTTAAATGTAAAACACGGTTTACTTTATGTTTTTCTGCATCTTTGTCGCGTCTTTAGAAATTTAAACAATGAAAATATCACTTCTAATCATCGGCGATGAAGTCTTATTAGGACAAGTAACCGATACCAACGCAAGTCAGATTGCAAAATTGCTTTACTATGAAGGTATGAAGATCCATAAAAAATGGACTGTGGCAGACCAGGAAGACGAAATTATAGTTGGTTTACAAGAAGCATCACAACAATCTGATGTCATTATAATGACCGGTGGATTGGGTCCGACAAAAGATGATATAACCAAAAAAGCACTGGCAAAATTTATGAACCAGGAACTGGTCTTAAATGAAAAAAATAAACAACACCTGATATCCATGCTTGAGAAAAGAAATATACCTCTTACTGAGCTTCATCTTCCGCAATGTTATCTGCCAGCAAATGCAGAAGTGCTCGACAATCAAATGGGTACAGCGATGGGAATGTGGATGAATTATCAGGGAAAAAATTATATTTCAACACCGGGCGTACCTTATGAAATGGAATTCATTTTAAAAAACAGCGTTATACCCCGGCTAAAATTGATTCCGGCAACTGAAAAAATTATTCATAGTACGACTCAAACTGCAGGAATTGGCGAAACTGAAATCGCTTCCATTATCGAACCCCGTTTGGGCAATTTACCAAAGCATATTTCACTGGCGTATTTGCCATCAGTCGGACAGGTTAAAATCCGTCTCACAGGTACGCATCCGGATTTATCAAAAACAACTAGTGAAATTGAATACTACCAAAGCATAATCGATACTAGTTTACAAGACAGGATTATCGGTCATGGTAAAACTTCTATAGAAGAAGTCATTGGTAATTGCTTACGTAAAAATAAAAAGACTGTATCGACAGCCGAGAGTTGCACAGGTGGCCTTCTTGCGCATAAAATCACATCTGTGCCAGGTGCGTCTGATTATTATCTGGGAAGTCTCATAGCCTATCACAATAAAATGAAAAAACAAATGCTGGGTGTTTCCGATGAAATTCTTCAAAATCAGGGAGCCGTAAGTGAAGAGTGTGTACGGTCCATGGTAAAAGGAGCCTGCAGCTTTTTTTCGACAGATTATGCCATAGCCACCAGTGGAATTGCTGGTCCTGCCGGAGGTACAGCAGAAAAACCTGTGGGTACAGTATGGATTGCCTGTGGCACAGCTTATCAACAGATTAGTCGCAAATTTTTATTTACCCGGGATCGGGCAGGTAATATTGAAGCAAGTTCTATTTATGCACTTATTGAATTCTGGAAGTATCTTAAGACACAATAAGTAAATGCAGGAGTTAAATTTAACAACATAAACAACTGTATATCAGAGTTGTATGTTGATATTGCCATTCTGTAAGTTGAGTCTGTTCATCAAATGGCCTTTAATCGAAATTGCGTAACTTTGTGCAAATTTTAAAAAATGGCTAAAGTAGATCTAATCATGCCCAAGATGGGTGAAAGCATCATGGAAGCGACGATTTTGAAATGGCTTAAAAAAGAAGGTGATGCTGTCGATCAGGATGAAACCATTCTTGAAATTGCAACCGATAAGGTCGATAGCGAAATTCCTTCTCCGGCAAAAGGTGTAATTTCTAAAATATTATTTAAAGAAAATGAAGTCGTGCCAATCGGGCAGGTGATTGCATATATCGAAACAGAAGCTAAAAGTGGAATTCAGACGAATGGAACTCCAAAAACCGTCCAACCCGAAAGTTCAGTTTCAAATGCTGTAACACATTCTCCGGTTGTTCAAAAAACGGATTCTATTGATTTTCAAAAATCTTCTGGTTCGCGATTTTATTCTCCTCTGGTCCGGAATATTGCCAAAGAAGAAAACATCTCCATGTCTCAACTGGAAGAAATTCCCGGATCTGGAATGGATGGACGTCTGACCAAACGGGATGTAATGGCATTTCTTTCAAATAAGACCATTGCTTCTGATCAAAAAATTTCAACGGCTCCGGCTGCTTCTGTTCATACTCCGCCTCCCGCCCCCGTTCCTGCTGTTTCTTTTAATGGCAATGTAGAGATTATTGAAATGGACAGAATGCGCAAACTAATCTCCGATCACATGGTGATGAGCAAACATACCTCACCACACGTAACTTCATTTGTAGAAGTCGATGTGACTGGAATTGTCATCTGGAGAGACAAAATCAAAGACGAATTTTTTAAAAAATACAATCAGAAAATTACCTTCACTCCCATCTTTATCGAAGCCGTAGCTAAAGCCATCAAGGATTTACCCATGGTTAACGTATCGGTACAAGGCTCACAAATTATCCGCAAGCTGGATATCAATATTGGAATGGCAGCAGCTTTGCCTAGCGGTAATCTTATTGTACCTGTTATAAAAAATGCAGACCGGCTCAATCTCGTCGGCCTCACATACCAGGTTAATGACCTTGCAGATCGGGCACGTAAAAATAAACTCAAGCCAGAAGAAATCCAGGATGGTACATTTACAATTACGAATGTCGGTACATTTGGTAATCTGATGGGTACGCCAATCATCAACCAACCTCAGGTAGCCATACTCGCCACAGGAGTCATAAAGAAAAAGCCGGCCGTAATTGAAACGCCTACAGGTGATGCTATTGGAATCAGGCATATGATGTTTTTATCTTTGTCGTATGATCATCGTGTGGTCGATGGTGCACTGGGAGGATCGTTCCTTAGAAAAATCGGAGATTATCTCGAGCAATTTGATGGCAACCAGTCGATCTGATGAGATTCCGTTTTTATTGCCTTATTCGGAATGGACTGTCTGGTATTATACTTTTTGTAATTTGGACTACAAACACAACTGCACAATCTGAATCTCATTCTCTTAAATTAGCCAACCAACTGTTTAAAGAAAAGCAGTTTAGTAAAGCCACACAGCAATATAAGTTATCGGGATCCAAACTGGATAAGAATAATTCATCGCTTTATCAGGCAGGGATTAGTGCATATGAATCAAACCAGTTAAGTTTTTCCATTGAGTGTTTCCAAAAATTAAAAAGAAACGGATCAGAGGATCATGAATCAACCAATTGGTACCTGGCACTGGCTTATCAACACCAGAATGAATTTGAAGAAGCAATAAAAGCGTATAAGACTTGTTATAAAAATTTAAGTAAAAATGATTTGCGTCGTGCTTATATAAAGAATGAATTATTGCGATGCACAGAAGGCTTGAAAATAAAAAGAAAAACACCTCTGGCTATTGTTGAATCCATCGGTACCGGAATCAATACACCGCAAGACGAAACAGCACCACTTCCGGTTCAAGGACATTCCAAATTAATTTATTATGCAGCAATTCGTGATAACAATAAAGGGGGGATACGGAATGATGAGGGTTTATTAGATCTGTCAAACGGGAGAATTCGATATGATATTTTTCAGATGAATTTGTTAAACGGACGCTGGACAGGATCACCCATACCAAATACGTTTGCTAACAGTCCGAAAGATGATTTTCCTGAAAGTATATCAGACGATGGGAACGTATTAATTTATTCCAGTTCGTGGACAGATGAAGTAGTAGCTTTATTAACTGATTCGTTAAATTCCACAAGGGTTCAATTGGAAACCAGTGCATTTAAATCACCCGCGTTTGCTGAGATAGGAGATCGGACATTATCGGTATTTCAGGATTCGATTCTTATTTTTTCAAGTGCCAGAGCAGGTGGATATGGGGGTTATGATTTGTATATGTCGATTTTGAGAAATGATGAATGGACGCAGCCGGTTAATTTGGGTCCGAAAATAAATACGCCGTTTAATGAAGTTAGTCCGTTTATTGCCAATGATGGATTGAGCTTGTATTATTCAACAAATCAACTAAAATCCATTGGAGGATATGATATTTTTAAAACTGCTTATAAACCAGAAGCTCAGCTTTGGACCACACCAGTAAATTTGGGTCTTCCAGTGAATTCTGCCGGCGATGATCTTGGATTTAAGTTAACTGCTGACGGACTTGCCGGAATATTTAGTTCGAACAGGAAAACAGATAATCAGGGTGGGTTTGATATTTACTGGGCTTATTTTAAAGACGAACTGACAGAACAAACCGTGGCTGCTCAAGGTAGTCCTTTAGGATTAATTTATGATTTGGGAAATTCAGGTAATACAAACGAATTCAATATTTCTGATGATATCAGCAAAGAAAATATAAAACTCCGTGATTTTAAAACGTATTCCATTGATCCGGTATATTATACGGACTCTGATTTTATGGAGGATCCAAAAACAAAGAAAGTACTTGATCAAATAGTAAAAATATTAGTAGCTCAAACTGAATTGCAGATTCAGTTGATCGGTCATTCTTATGAAGACACACCCGATCCGATTAATTTATATTTTTCATTAAAGAAAGCGGAAGAAATAGAAAAATATTTGGTACAACAAAATATAGCAAAAAACAGAATCAGCTGTTATGGTTTAGGTGCTTCCATTCCTGTAGCCAAAGTAAAAATCAATGGGAATAAATCTTCCATGTCGGATAAGCTTAACAAACGGATTGAAGTGTATTTTAATACAACTGATCAGAGTAATGTCAGAATAAATTATAATACTCCTAATTTAGCTGAATCAATTAAAGATGACCGGCCGGGTCCGTTTGGAGTAATCCGAAGAGGTTTAAGTTATTCTTTGTATTTAGGAGAATCGACAGGTTTGTTGGCTCATACCGGTATTAATTTTCATAATGGTGTATCATATGTACAAAAGTTTGCAGGACAGGACAAATACCGTTATTTTTTTGGAGTATATAAAAATTTTAAAGAGGCTGAAATCAATTTGGTAAAACTCAAAGATCAAAATTTTCCTATCACAGAAATCAGGGCATTTATAGATGGTGTGGAGATTGATCGGGCAGATATAATAAATCATGTATTAAAACATGGAGATTTAATATTGTTACTTAATTTTCTGAATGAAACAGATAAAATCAAAAAATGAGTCATTTTGAATTTTTAAAGCAGAGTCTTCAGAATATGAAGACGATTGGCACAGTAACCAGGACATCAAATTATGCTTGTAAAGCATTAACGGGGCTATTAAATTTTAACAATATTCGGACTATTGTAGAACTCGGAGGAGGAGATGGCGCGATTACACAGCATATTTTAGACAAGCTTTCGCCTGCCGGCAAGTTTATAGTTTTCGAAGTGAACGAACACTTTATTCAAAAGTTACGGGAGATACAGGACTCCCGATTAATAATTGTAAATGATTCCGCTGAAAAACTGGAAAGTTATTTACATCAGCATAATATGATGAATGTTGATGCGATTGTATCAGCAATTCCATTTATGATTTTACCCGATGACATTACCGATAATATCCTGCAAGCCTGTAAAAAATGTTTAAAACCCGGTGGCAGTTTTATCCAGATTCATTATTCCCTTACAAAGAAAAAATTATACAAATCTTTTTTTGGCAATGTAGATTTCGTTTTTGTACCATTTAATATCCCGCCTTTGTTTGCGATTCATTCTGTAAAGGAGGAGGAGAAGGTGGAAACACAATAAATTAAAATTTATATTATAAAAAAACCGGAGCTGAAGGACATTCAGCTCCGAATACTTTTATTCCATTAATTCTAAAGATAATTTTACTGCTTAATCCATTTATGAGTAGCTAATCGTCTGCCATCCTGTAATAATTGAATAAAGTAAATTCCATTGGGAACCTGTTCCATTTGAATCTGGACAAGCTGTTCACCACTCTTAAGTTCTCTTTCAAGGATTAATTTTCCGGCAATATCGGAGAATGCTACTTTAGAATTTGCTTCACTTGGATTATCAAGTTGTAATGTGTAATTACCAAAATTTGGGTTCGGATAAATTATAAATCCTGTTTGATTTGGATTTGTGAAGTTATCATTGACATTGGTTAAGAAGCTACCCCTTTGACATAATACGATATTATCAATGGCAACATTGGCAAAACTATTCTGATCAGTACTACTAACATAAATAGCGACGTATTTAAAATTTGTAGTTGCAGCTAATCGAATAGTTGAATCAATAGTACCCCATGATCCACCTGCTCCCACTTTATAACTAAGAAGTGAAATTCCATCGCCCGGAAGACCAAAAAAGTCTTTTTGAAGTTTTAATTCAATTAATGCCGATTGTGTATTATAATTTAAATATTCAAATTCCAGATGCATTGTTGTTGTATCAAGAGTAGTACTTAATTCCTGCAGTATGCCAACAATACCAGATGCTTCAGATTTCATAATAACACTACCCTCATCCTGTGCTCCATTCTGTTCATCCACAAATGCTTTTCCCGTCGAACCGGATGCTAAGAACCATGGAGATGCAAGCCCTCCTTCCTCCATAATTCCTGATCTAAGATCCTGATCAAAATTGCCATTGGTTAAAAGATTTTTTTCACAATGATCAGGAACAGGAACAATACAATTTACTTTAATCCTCTTGCAGAACGTATCCTGACAACACTCCAAAGTTTTTGGGTCAATCCTCGTAACGACCATACAGATAGTATAAAATCCAAAATTGGAAAATGTATAGCAAAACTGAGAATTACCTATTGATTGTCCAATTGGGTTTAAAGCGGAGCCGTTTTTTACAAACCAATTGACCTGATCATTACATTTAGATAAACCAATAGGTGTAAAACACTTTGTACAATTACCGCCTACGGTATTAAATCCAATATTCACATCTTTATGCAATTCTTCACAGCTACAATCACAATCCTCAACCTTAATATTAATAGTACAACAACATACCTTGTCACCACACATTCTGCAAATGGTCAGGGTGTAATTACCTGGCGCAGTAAACTGATTCCAGGGAATATTTATATCAAAATGTGGATAAGGGCTAGTAACTGATCCAGTAGATGATGGACTGTTGGGCTTATCCAATTCCCACCAAACAGAATCTTTAGCACAATAATCAAAGCTGCATTCCAAATCACCATGAATAAAGAAATTAGGTCCAAACTTCTTGCAACCGATTTCAATGGGTTTCGCATTATTACAGCTCACCGGTATCGGATTTCCGGATTGTGTGTTATACACTTCTGCCCAGGATAAACCTTTGCATTCACAGCTTTTACATTTTTCAATACAAATATTGTCTATGTAAAGTATTTCTGAGGGATCATTTGCTGGATTTCCAAAATCAAGTACAAAGGATATTCCACCAACATTTTGGATTAATAAATTAAAATTAGCAGCATCTACAGCTGGACTTACACTTGGTACCATTACCCATTGGCCATCATTATTGGATGGAAGAGAAGTACCTGCTAAAGCAATAGGTGAACATTTTCTTACCCAATTGTTGCCAACAGGGGCCGTTCTAAAAACTGCTCTTAAACTTGAACCAGCAATATTATTTCCATTATGAATGTTGAGGGTGTTAACACCAGTTACGGAATTGGTGGTACTGTTGTTATTATATTTAATATCAAAACAAAAGCATCCCTTGTATTTTTGGAGCCAGTTGCCGTCGTATTCTGTTGGATTAAAAAAATATGAGCCACCATTACCATCATCTCCACGTAACACGTGATTATGAGGAGCTGGATCATTAATTACGGAAATATTTCCATTAACTACTTGCCAAAGTCCATTTGATCCTAAAGCTTCGTCCTCGAAATCTTCCAAGCAGCAACCTTCTACACAAATAATAATTTTACACCTGCATGTATCAGTTCCGCAAAGTACAGAAAGATTTAGAGTGTAGAATCCTGTTGTAGTTAATTGTCCAACGGGTATACCAATACTAAAATTTGGTGGCGGGGATGTAATGATGTTTACTAACCCGGCGGATCCATTAGGCTTAATGAGTGTAGCAGTAAATGATCCAGGAACGCAATTTTTTGGAGTACAATTAATAACACCACTAAGTGTCCATAGAATGGAATTATTATTACAAGGAGATTTCACAGTATCTCCACATTGAACCGAAATATTGGGCCCTCCAATCGGTCGGTGAGACATCGATTGATAACTACCTTTAGGATCACATTTACAAGTGTCTTTGCAGTTTCCAAAATAAATAGTTGAAGTATTGTTAGGATTTATTGTGACCGTTGTTGTACCGGTCGAAGGACTTGAAGGTGTCCAACCCAACTGTTGAGTTTCACTAACTGTATATGTTCCTGGTAAAAGATTCGGGAAAAAGACCTGTCCGGTACTACCTGTTGTTCCCATAATATTGCCAGGATTAAGCGTAAACTTCCAGCCAGGAAGAAATGTTTCGGAACTCGCTTCAAATCTACCATTGCAGTTTTTGTCGTAATATTTAATAACCATCAAACTGCCTGTAGTGTCACAACAAGCATCGCTTACTAGATTTGATCCGGTGATTTTTCCATCCAAAAGGACCCCCATGGCTACTTGACTATTGTTCCAATGTCGGATTTCTAAACAATATTCACCAGGGGCATTCAAAAACACATTTTTATTTACATTTTGAGGAATTGTAAAATTTGAAGTTGAATTATGAGTATTGCAGTTAGAATGCAAAAGTGTTCCATTTAACCAAACTTCGCCGGCATTATCGCTGGCAAATTTAAAATTGACATTGACAGTGCCAGTATCACAGACACAAAAGCATCGTTGATAAACAAATGGTTTGCATGTACAATCGTTGGTAGCACAATTATTTACATTATATGAACTCGTGATAAATGGTGAAATCCAGGCCGCACCAGGAAGTGTTGCCCATCCTGAATAAGGACTGATAACGGTTGGAGCTAATGGTAGGAAAAGATTGGAAGTAGTCGGTTGAGCAGTTAGAGTCCAATTAGGATCAGATTGACCAGGAGCTAGAACTGTTGAGCCATTTGAAGATACTCCAGTGCTGATATTGATGGATTGTACATGGCATTTTGGACTAATGATATCACAAGGTTTTAAATTAGCACAGCCCATTAATTCGATAGTTGAGGGACAACCTTCCATAGCGCATGTATTATCAAATGTTATGGATAAAGTCGTTGAGGGCACATTTGGATTCGAATAACAAAAATCCATCACAGCAATCGGTATATTAGGATTAACTGGAAACCACAAACCGTTCGCTGGCATAATATTAATACTTGTTGAAGTACTCGATACAATATTTCCAAATGCAGGATTAACAATGGGTGTTGGATTAAAGCTTCCCCCGCTGTCAAATTGTAAATTAAGATCCTTAAAGCAGTCTGCTTTTACCAATGCATTTAAACGATAACAACATGGTGAGGTTTGAGTGACCGACAAAGTCATAAAGCTGCAGTTAATTTGAGCTAAAAAGTCCTGCCTTGGATTTATTATCAGTATTAATAAAATCAGTTGTACAGTCGCTTTGTAAGCACTCACACTCAATAAATTTTTTAAGACATTTGAATTTTTCATAACAATTTTTTTAGCAATTTTTAATATAATTTATTTATTTAGTTTTTTGGCAAATAAAAAGACAAATGTGAAGTAATTGGATTATAATTCCATTGTTCCTAATACTAGGCACTTTACTTTTACATATAAGTCTAAAGTATCAATAAATACGCTTAAAGCATTACCTACATCTGAATTCACTCATGAACATATGTTCAGATTGAAATTCTCAAAAGCTATAGGCCTTATATAATCATCATCTTTTGAAATGTATATGCCTGAAGTTTTTCAAAAGGTAACCCTGGATATGCAATTATTTTAATAGGTGTTTAATTGAAAGGGATTTAAATAAAATGATGTTTTTCAAAATGCTCCAAGGCTTGATTATAAACCATAAGTAATCATCAGGCACTCACATTTTGTAACAAGGACCTAGGTACTTAAAACTTAGTTGAGATATTTCTTTGAATAGATCTCTAATCCTAGGTCTAAACCCAATCTTCAAATAATGTATTATTTTGTAAAGAGGAAAGTGGACTAATTTACATTAAAATTAGCGGAAATATAATTAATTTTGAATGAAAAAGTTCTAACCCTTTTTAATTTAAGAAGTCTGATTATATTTATTCCAAATTAAATCAAATAGTAAAATTATAAAATGAAATTTTCCAGATTTATTCTTTCTCTGATTGTTATATGCTGCATGTTTAAGGCAATAGTTTATTCTCAAAATAAACCAAATTATTCTTTGTCGGATTCTTTCTATGTAAACAATAATTTAGTAGAAGCGAATAAGTTGTTTGATAAAGATTCTTTTGCAAAATCATTTAATCAAGCGGAAGTAGTATATAACTTATTAAAGCAAGATACAAGTTTTTTAAATCAACTTCTGGCGGAGTCAGCTTATCTGATGGGTCGATCCATTTACAGACTTGGCAATTTGTCAAAAGCAAAAATTTTATTAATTGAAGCAATGGATATTTGGGAAAAGTTAGCGCCAGATTATCAATTAAAAAAGGCAAAGGCAAAGTATTATTTGAGTTTTGTAGAATTTAGATCAAATAATATAGAATTGGCGTTAATATATAGTAGAAGCTCACTGCAACTACAAATTGCTAATTTGGAAAACCCTGTTGAACTTATAAAAACATATATATTGCTTGGCTTTCTTTTAACAGAGACTGGTTTAAACAAGGAAGCTTCCTTTTATTATGACCAAGCTTATGAATTAACAAATCCATTGTACAAAATTTCTAATTTAACCTGTGGTTCTCTGCTAAGAGATATGGCTAGAAATTTAGCCAATTTAAATGAATATTCGAAAAGCATTGGTATTTTTGAAAAAGCCATTACTTATTTTTTTAAAGAACAAAATCAGGAGAATGCTATTGCTGAATGTTTAATTCGAATTGGTGAATCCTACCATCGTTTAAACAAATATACTACTGCTATTAACTATTTTGAAAAGGCCTTGGTTTATAGTAAACAATCTAAATTGCCCAGGAAAATATTGATGGCTTGGAGCTATTCCCGTATAGGAGATTGCCATTTCTCGTTAAGCAATTCTGATAAGGCTTTTGAAAATTATCATAAAGTAATAGAAAATATGGGTGATATGATTAATCAACCTGTTTACAGATATGTTTATATCAATTTAGGAAAAGCATATTTAGAAAATAAGGAGCATTTATTAGCCCAGGATTGGTTTAATCAAGCTTTACTGAAAATTGGAAAACCTTCAAGTCCTAATGATTCATCAGATTTAGCCTTAACGCATAAATATATTGCTAAAAATAAATTCTTACTTGGTGAATTGGACTCAGCTGAATATTCTCTAAAGTTATCAATTAATATACTTGAAGCGTTATTTACAAGTAGTTATGAAGAAATCGCAGAAGTTTATTTTGATTTGGGCTCACTTTATTTAGCTAAACTAAAATTTCAAGATAGTAATCGATATGACAGTTTAAGTAATTATTATTTTAAAAAGGCAGTTAATTTGATTGTAAGCTCATTAACGAATAAAAGAGATCCAATTTCTATTCGAAAATCATTAATGGACGCCATTCCTTTTATTGAAGAATATATTCAATTGTTACTACGAGATAAAAATTCTGGATCCGACTTTCGGAAAAATTTTGAAGAAGCTTGGTATTTAAGTGAAATCATGCACAATTATCTTCTATATTCAGAAAGAAATAACGCGAAAGCACTCTATTTTTCAGAAATTCCGGATAGTCTATTAACTAAAGATTCATTGTTCAAAAAAGAAATTATTGAATTGGAAAAAGAAAGAAGAAAGCTGATGGAAATTAACAGCTTGTCAATTACTGATTCAACGGTATTAATTTATAATTCAAAAATATTTGAACAAAAGATGGAACACCAAAATTTCGTTACATCGTTGGAAAAAAAATATCCAGATTATTTTTATAAGAAATTTAGTACTAAAACTGCATCAGTGGAAGAGGTACAACAAAATTTAGACTCCAATCAAACTCTTTTAGAGTTTTATTGTGGCGATTCTACCATTTTTGTTTTTATTCTTTCTAGTTCAAGATATTTTATAAAAGAAATTAAACTTGATTTTCCATTGAAGGTATGGATAAAAAATCTCAATGATGGCATTACCGGATATTTTACAACCGGTAATAAATCAACGGAATTATATCGAGTGAAAATAAAAAATTATATTGAGTCAGCTAGTCAACTTTATGATCGCTTAATTCAACCTTTTAATAAATACTTAAGTTCCAAATTAATTATTATACCAGATGCCGTTTTAGGAAATTTATCTTTCGAATCTTTGTTGTCATTTACGCCCAGTGATCCAACCAATTTCAAGACTTACCCATTTTTAATAAAACAACATTCTATACAATATGCTTATTCTGCAACTACCTGGCTTCAATCAAAATACCAGCAGTATACTGTAGAAACAAAAAATCAACTATTGGCTTTTGCCCCTTTTGCTAAAAAATTAGAAATCACGTCAAATAACAGGATTCTAAATGACTCTTCAGTCAAGTATGATCTTTCTTCGTTACCAAGTTCTGGAGAAGAAATGGTTCGTATTAAAAAGCACTTTCCGAATAACTCAATTGTTTTGACCAATGCGGAGGCGACAGTTACTAAATTTTTTGAATTGGCGCCTAAATTCAGAATTATACATCTGGCAACACATAGTAAGGCTAATTTTGACGATGGAAACTTTTCATATGTTGCATTCAATTCCCAAAGTGACGAGGAGGAACAATATATTTTATCAGTTGCTGATGTTTATAATATGAGACTAAACAATGATTTAGTAGTCCTCTCCGCTTGTGAAACAGCACAAGGGGAAGTTCATCAGGGAGAAGGTGTAATAAGCATTGCCAGTGCATTTACACAAGCAGGGGCAAAAAGTATTATAGCGTCTTTATGGAAAGTAAACGATAGGTCAACTATGGAAATCATGGATCTTTTCTATAAACAATTAAAACAAGGTAAGTCTAAAAATCTGGCTCTTTCTGATGCAAAAAAAATATATATGAATCTTAATCCTGGACTTGCTTCCCATCCATATTACTGGTCAGGATTTATATGTATTGGAGACACAAATTCATTGAAATAATTTATTTATTATTTTAATCTGGATTTTAATTTTATTGCCTTATCATGATATGGAAAGTCAGGATTTTGAATCATCAAATTCATTAATTTCATGGTTTCATGATCAGAAAGGGTTTTTCCTTCAGCTATATTTGAAATTAAATGATTCCACATAGCATCTGATTTATATAAAAAACTTTGTTCTAAACTTTTAAAATCATTAGCAGCTAGACTGAATCTTTTCACTTTAAAGTTAGAATGAGCTCTGAGATAGATTACTGATTCGTCTCTTTGAAGCTTATTTGCATCTTCTAATAGATTTATGCATCTAATATAGTCTTTATTATTAAAGGCAAGCCAGGCAAGTTCAAGTACCGAAGTTAATTGAGAAGTATCTTCCGGGCTCCGGATTAAATCATTAATAGGCTCAATATAAAAATCATAGGCTAATTTTTTATTATGAAAACTCACTTGAGCTATTGTTAAATTGTCACTATGATCAAAAGTATTTTCTTCATTTAATTTTCTATTATCTTCAATAATAGTATCTGATTTTAAAATGGTGTTAGCTTGAAAATCTTCTTTTGTGTTGAAAATTGATTCCGATTGCTCTTTCATTATAAACCATACTGCACAGATTAATAAAGAAATTGAGCAAGCGGCGGCAATCGATATTTGTTTTATAAATTTGGTTCTTTTGACTCTTTTAAAATCTTGATTGGCTGCTTTTACTTTTTTGCGAAGCTTGTAAGTCTTAATACTTTGGATAATCAGTATGTGATGATCAACAGCTGATTTTAATTCAGGATCATCTGCCATAGCCTGTTCAAATTGAGAAATCTCCCGTGGAGATAATTCCTCTGATATGTATGATTCAATTTTTAAAAACTGGTTTTCCATTTCAAGAATGTAATGATCATTTATTAGCTAAGTCTGCAATTTCTATTAACTTCTTCATGCACTTAGATCGATGATTTTTTAAGGAGTTAATATTGCTGTATTGTGTTAATTTTAAATCTATAATATCCTTATCTCGTAATTCATCCAAATATTTTAAACGTATTAACTTTTGACAATTTTCATCAAGCTTAGATAAAAATATTTCAATTTCTACTTCTGGTATAGAACCACCATGTATTTGATCAGGTATTGAACTTTCCATTTGAGTTAATTCTGCAGGAGAGTGCTTAATTGATCGTCTGTAGTAGTTACGCGACTTAAATTTCGCAATTTCAATAACATAACTGATTGGATCCCAACCCTGATAACTATATTCATTTGATTGTAATTTCTGAATAAACAGGACCATACAATCGCAAATAAGCTCTTCGGTATCTTCATTCGATAATTTATATGATTTAGCCAAATGTGAAATCTGTTTATTACATTTTGAATATAAATGCTGAATAGCCCTCGAGTTTTCAGATTTCAGCATATTTAGCCAATGCTCTACTTCCTGAAACTCTCTATCAGCTTGTTTATTAGATTCATAAAGCCAGCTCATTTATGATCTATTAATTATGTTATTAATGTTTAATTTCGCTCAAATGTAACCAACTTTACAAATTATTGGCAGAATTTTAAGAGCTCAATGGGATTTGATCAGCCTTGATCGGACTATCTGTTTGTCCCATTTAATATTCCGCTATTGTTTGCAATCCATGCCGTGAAGGAGGGGGAGCGGGTCAGTAGTCTTTAATGTTTCATTGATCTTATGGTATTGTGCAAAATGGAAATGGCTTTCTCTGCTTCCTTTACATTCATCCATCCAAATCCCATTCTAGTCGAATTTAATTTTTTACCTGAAGAAGCATCGTGTAATAAACCTTTGGATAGTATGATGTTCTTTTTAAAGAGTTGCTCTGATAATTCAGGTACAGGAACTTTTTTATCGAATTGAGCCCAGATGGATAATCCTCCCTGCGGGATAGTAAAATGTATGACGTCAGACAGTTTATCCTTTAATTCCGCACACATAAAATCCCGCCGTTCGCGATATTGTTTTAAAGATTTTTTCATATGTCTGCGAATTTCACCATCGCGCAATAATTCTGCAATCACCTGTTCCATCACCGATTCTCCCTGCACATCAATAAGCATGCGTAGTTTAGCAAGCTCCGTAAGCAATTCTGCCGGGGCCGCTATATAACCAATGCGGATTCCCGGAGAAATGGTTTTACTAAAAGATCCGATATATATGACCCTGCCCTCATGGTCTGCACTGGCTAATGGAAGTATCGGACTGCTTTCATAATGAAATTCATAATCATAATCGTCTTCGATAATTAAGAAACCATATTTCTCTGAAAGTTGAAGCAATTTCATTCTTCTGGCAGCACATAACGTTACTGTGGTTGGATAATGGTGATGCGATGTTACATATATAGCCCTGATTTTTTTTCGCTTACAAACCTTTTCGACAGCATCGACATCAATTCCCTCATCATCTACAGGTACGTGAAGTAATTTTATTCCTGCGTTTAAAAAAGTGAGGTCTGCATAACGGAATCCAGGTTCTGCAGTAATAAGATGATCGCCTTTTTCAAAAAGTACCTGAGCCAATAAATACAAAGCCATCTGCGTACCCCGTGTAATAAGGATTTGATCTGCTGTGGTTTGCAGGCCATGGGTGGTATTCAAATATTCCGATAGGGTACTTCTGACAAAAACAGAACCTTCCACATCCGTATAGGACAAAAGGAGTTGTCCGCTTTTTCTGGATAATACACTTTTATAATATCTACCGATCAGTGCAGCTGGTACCAATCGTACATCCGGTCCATCGTGAAATCCCGTGATGTGACGATTAGGCTTTGCAGGGGGGTGAATTGAGCTATTTATTTTAAAAGTAAAACCTGTTTTAGAGGATGTGAATTTTGCAGTATCTTCTTCAGACCATTTTTTGGGTTTAATTTCAGGCAGACTGCTACTTACAAAAGTTCCTTTGGATTTAATAAAATCAAACCATCCTTGTGCAAACAATTCATCATAAGCCTTAACTACTGTTTGCCGGTGTATTTCCAACTCGCCTGCCATCGATCGGGTACCCGGCATCCTGGCCCCGGGCTTTATTATACCTCTTTTGATTTCTGTAATAATGGCATCTACTATTTGCAGATAAATAGGACGCTCAGCTTCAGGATCTAAGGAAATGATTGTTTTCCAGGGTAACATAACCGGACTAGCTTATATTTAAAATCTGGACTACAAAGCTAGTCCATTTGCGAAATAATTTTGTATGGTACATTAAATTATTCATCAATAAATTTCAGAATTATGAAAATTAAATTCCTTTTAGTTGCTTTATGGTTTACCAGTTTTTGTACTTTGTCATTATCCCAAAATAATTACAACAGTTTTACGAGTGAACACCGAACCTCTAATCCATTTCACACCATTGTCATAAAGGGTGAAATGAATGTAAAAATTATTCCTTCAGATACTCACGAGATCTATGTATCCGGAACAGTATTTCAGGTACAAAATGTAATCACCAGGGTTCATAATGATACCCTTTTAATTCATCAAAGTAATATACGCGATCTGGATGGTGCTGTACGCCTTACCATTTATCTGAATCGATTGGATGGGCTTGATGTAAGCGGTTTGACCAAAGTAAATTGTACCGAATTGACTGATACGGATAAATTGCGAATCAGATTATTGGATGGGGCAAAAATAAAATTGCCAAAAGTAGAAAAATCGTAGTCTTAGTTTGCCTTACAAATGGATTTTGGAAGCTGTACTATACTATTCCGTAGGTCCTTTGTAAATTTTGTTAACCCATTTATCAAGCCGGATTTCAACCACATATTTTAAGGGTTGATTCCGGTTTGGTATTTTTATTTGTATCGATTAATTTCAATAGAAAATAAAAAATTACAGAGAAAGTGGCTTGTTTTTCTTTGTTTTCCATTACTCTCCTGCGGCCGGCGGGGATTAACCCAGCCATTCGGCAGGCAGGGATTTATGATTTGCGAAGTGATGGAATGAGAAACGGACTGCTCCAAATGCGGTAAATAAAGATTTATGAGCAAGGAACAACGATTTATGATTTATGAAGTAAATAAATTTATGAACAACGAACAACGATTTATGAAGTGAAGAAAATGATTTACTTCAAAAATCAAAAATTATGGCCGCCTGCGGTCATCGTCAATCTCTGCCTGCCAACGGCAGGCAGACACACCCACACTCACACCCATGCTGGATTCGTGGTACCTCCAGGAATCGAACCAGGGACACACGGATTTTCAGTCCGTTGCTCTACCATCTGAGCTAAGGTACCAGCCAAAAATCGATCAAATAGACTTTGATTGATTTTGATTTCGGGCTGCAAATATAAGTGAATTCGGGCTTTTAAAAAGAAATCCGTGTAGATAGTTTTACCGATCTTTACGGAATCAGAAATTTAGTCTATAGTGATCATTGAATCGTATTAAAATATTGATATAAAATCATTTATATATAAATAAATAAAATAATGCCATCTCGAATTGTCCAGACGCTTTGTTCGACTCTCTTTTTATTAACCTTATTTTTTATTGATAAAAATACAACTGACAGTCTTTGGCTTCTCATTCCGACCGGGTTTTTGGTAGCGGCTAGTTTTACCCTGGGCGCCCTGATCAATTCATACTGGTATGCCCGGTTTCCTCCAAAACTCATTCCGTATGAAAAAAATTGGGTTCGGAGATTTGTACCGTTCTTTCATACTTTATCACCGGTAGCCCAGGAAGATTTTTTTACTAAACTGGCATTCGAACTTACGGAAAAGGAATATATCTCCATGGCTGAAAAAGACCTTCCGGAAGAATTAAAAATGATGGTTCTGGCTCCTATGATACGTCTTAATCTGATACATACCCATAAAGAAGCCAAGCATTACAGCCGGATTATTTTCTACCATCATGCATTCGCCAGTCCGGATCAGCAATACATCCATTTATCTGAAACACAGCACGAAGATGGTGCTTTAGTTTTTGCATCAGATGCTCTGGAAGCTGCCTATCTCAAACCCGATAATTATTTTAATACAGCACTCTACGAATGGTCGGGTATTTTTGTCCGGCTACATAAATTAAGTGATTTTGTTTCCATTAAGGCAGAACAAGCCTGGATGCATTTACCAGAGATTCTGTTAACAGAAAAAGATAAGCTCGTCCGATACCTTGGTCAGCCGGATGTTGACCACCTAGCTTTATTATGCTATGCCTATGTGGTATCTCCGGAAGCTCTTAAAACCAAGATTCCAGGATTTTATCAATTGATGAAATCATTAATTGATTGACTGCGTATAATTTTTTAAAATATTTTTAATAAAATAATCATTCTTAAAGTACTCCGGTCAACGATAGATGGACTTCATTTCTGGCCTGTATTACCCGCATTTTGATAAACTAAATCAATCAATTTGACTAAAATCTTTTTAGCACAACTCATTGCATTAACTTTAGGGCTTGTCCATTGCAATATATAACTTATGCCTTTGATCCCAAGATATTAGTATGAATGCCAACGTAAGATTAATAGCCTATATCGGATCACCGGTCAGTTTTTTTAGTAAACAATTTATTCCAGTACTAAAAAATATCCCAGGCACTCAATGCCTGTTTATTTGCATCCTGCAAAAAGAGTTTTCAATTAAACCAAAACAAGCTGATTTGATTTTCAAATTGATTCATTCCATAAAAAAATTTAAATCATTTATTGAAGATTGGAGCTGTATCCTGTATTGGTCAGTTTATTGTAATCAAAACCAGTTGAATTTTAAAATTTTCCGCGATGTCAATGACTTGCAAATCATCAAACTGCTTAAAGATTGCGAGTTTGTACTTACTGCAGGTATTCGCAAAAAAATTTCCAGGGATGTAATTTCTTCATCTAAAAATGGCATTATCAACTATCATTATTCCCTGCTTCCAAAATATCGGGGAACTCATCCGATATTTTGGCAAAAAATCAGGGGGGATTTAAATTTTGGATATTCTTTTCATTTCTTAACCGATAAGTTGGATGCTGGTGAAATTGTCTATCAACAAAAGCTGGCTTTGCCTACAGAGATTATATCAAAATGGACTGTATCACAAATCGCTAATGCCCTGATCAGACATGCCGCCAATCAAGTATACAGGATATCTGCTGGTTCAATTCAGTCTATTCCTCAACAGGAAAATGACGCGATCGGGTTTAAAACCAGGGAATATTTCCAATATATAAATTTGAATACCCGTCAATCAGGAAAAGACTGGCGGAAAAAATGCAGCGCATGCAATGTATTTATTTTTCAAAATCGTTGGCTCCTTCATCTTGAAAATTCAAATTATACGGCTCAAAACAGTAGTGGATATAAATTTCCATATATCTGTAAAGATGGAATTTATTTTAAGATTAAAAAAATTAATTACCTTCCTCCTGTTTTTTATTATTTTGCAATGAAAAGATATTTTGAGTAAGCAATCTACCTATCAAATTCCCCAGACTTCACTGAATCATTTATTCAGATGGCAGTTTAGTGCTTCAGTTTATATGAGCATTCTACAAATTATAAGTATCATTTTACTGGGTAGGTTTTTGGGGTACAAAGAGCTTGGTATATACACTATTTTTCAAATTATATTTCGGCTCGCCATCAGTTTGTTTGAGCCAGGAATGTTTGTGTCACTAATTCAGAAGAAAATTTTTAATCAGAATATTCTTCAAAAAGAAAAACGAATACAAAGAATTCTGACTATCGCCGGAATTGTGATTTTGATTTTCTTTTTTGTGCTTGAAAAGGATTATGCTTCTAAAAATTTAAGTATCGTTGTAATCAGCTTAGTGCTCTTCGGGCTGTTTGGTTTTTTTAGTCAATACACAGCCTTATTGACAAGACAGTTAAAACAAAAAGAGATTAGTCTGGCTCAGATGATTGCATCGAGTATAGAATTTATTTTTATCATAAGTGCCGTTTGGTTTGTTTCGCCACTCCTTGTTTTTACAATGGGTCTTTTATTTCGGTTTATTATTTATTTTTTGATAAGCGGATATTATGTACGAAAATTAATTCTTGATGAAGATGCCAGTACCTCAGAAAAAGAGCACATCAGTTTTTCTTCTTATCAAATGCTCAATCAGGGTTTGAGTTTTGTACAAGGTAATTTTGATACTGTACTGGTTGCTTCGGTTTTCGGACTTGTCATCTTAGGTCCTTATAATTATGCATCAGAAATAAGTTATCTCTTATTTTCAAAAATCAATCCGGTATTTAACAAAGCCGTGTTTCCGGTACTCGCAAAATATCAGGATATGCCCGTAGACCGGCAAACTATTATTACTGAATCACTCATAAGTCATGCATTAATTTGTGTTTCTCTATACCTTCTATTGTATTTTAATATAGATCATTTGATACCTTTGGCAATAAAAGATCCGGATGGTTTAATCCTGCAATTTGCAAAGTTTATTCTGATCATGGCAATGATTCGTTCAGTAACAAATGTGATGTTTACTCAACTCCTCGCACTGGGTGAATCCAAAAAATTATTGCAATGGAATATATCAGTACTTGTTTTTAATTATATTTTTATTGCTGTTATTTATCTTACTGGTAGTTCGATTATTACTTTTCTCAGCATTAATATATTTGTGAGTTTGTTTGTTATGATATTTATTTTGTTAAAACTAAGAACTTTTTTTATTCATCCCAATACACTGGATAAAAAAATTGGATATTATCTGTTGTATTTGTTTGTTTGTATCATTGGAATAGCCGGATTACGTTTTCTTAACATTCATTTTGTTTTAATCCTTTTTCTGGATATCGTATTTATAATAGGTTTTACTTTTTTGTTTTATAAAGATAAATTGATTGATTTATTCAGATTGCGTATCATCTAATGGCAGATTGTTTTTTTCATTTTAATAAAACAGGTAATGAGCAATTTTTTTCCAAACATTTATCTGTTGGATTAAGTAACACTCTTATATCCAATGGAAATTTTGAGTTGAGCACATCAGGGTCAGTCAATCAAATCTTTCAGATTCATTCCTCCCGTTTTCATTTTTATTTGATTGGAAACTGTAGTTTTTACAAAGGATTTAACGAAGAAGTTAAACTATTTATATCAGATGATATAGAAATAAATAAAATCCTTTCTCTGTTTAAAAAAATAAATGGACTTTGTTGTTTATTTGTTTTTGATTATTTGAAATCCGAAATAGTTGTGATTACTGATCCGCTTGGGTTTTATCCATTGTATTTTTATGAAGATAATGAGCAATTGGTTTTTAGTTCAGAAATAAAATATTTTACTAAATTGTATAATGCAAAATTGACCTTGGATCATCACGCGATTTTTTCTTATTTATACAATGGACACATCATACAAAACCGAAGCTGGTATAATGAAGTTGGAAGGACAAGGCCGGCAAGTTGCTATACCATACAAATTCAGGATAAAGCAGTTGATAAAATTTATTATTGGTCCTGGTCATCAGTTTGCAAACAACCTGGAACTAAAGCGGAGTTGATAAAATCATATTCTGAATTGTTATACCAGAGTATTGATCATCTGGAATTGCCAGAGAATGCTTCATTGGGTATCAGTCTAAGTGGTGGTTTGGATAGCCGCTGGATAGCAGAACATGCTTCAGCACGTTGGAATCTGAAACCATTTTGTTTTTCAAGTAGCGACAAAGGTGAATTGGTTTTAGCAAATCAAGTTTGTAAGAATTTAGGTCTTTCATGTACACAATATAAGATTCAGGCACAAAACTGGCTATTAGATCGAATAGATTCATTTTGGAAAACTGATGGCATGTTGCATCTGGGTCATTGGCATGAAGGCTTAATTCCTCAAAATGAATACTCAAACTTTACACATTGTTTTCATGGTTTTTTTGGTGCGGGTATTTATGCCGGCAAACAGGATTGTAATAAAAAAATATCAAGTAATTCTGCCAAATCTCATTTTAAATTCAGCACTCCGGATACCGGGATTGAGGATCCGTTTTATCAGATGGATTGTATCGATCCATACATCATTGATCAAAAAATCAGATACCAGTCTTCATATAGTATCTACCGATTGGCCTTTTTTACCCGTATGATTATTCCATTTTATAACATGGATTGGCTCCAATTTAATTATAGCATCGATGATCATATGCAGTTAAATCATAAATTTTATCTCGAAGTTCTAAATCAGAATCTCGATCCAAAATTGCTGAATATACCCTGGCAAAAAACCGGCTTATCGCCTCAGCATATCAAAATGAATACCTGGTTTTTAAAATATAAAATACCTCAACTTAAAGAAGCCACTTATCAATGTTTAAATTCGTCGCGACATTTTATTAATTACGCTCTTTTTGATAAGGAAATAAACTATTGGATAAATAAGTTCTCATCCGATATAGCTAATTTACAATATAATTATCATTTGAAAAGCAGGGAACATAAATTGCGCATGTTATCACTGATTATTTATCTGAAAATGCTTTCTAAAAACAGTAAGGATGTCTTATAGAATATTACATATCCTGGATTGTTTTTTACCGGAAACAATGAATTGGCTTGAAGCACTATTAGTGCAGAGCCAGGAACATTGTGTGCATCATATCTATGCTTTGTATTATACCCGAAAACCAAATATTCAATTTCATTATGTGCCAGCAGGTGTTTTGGTCAAATACCCATTGTCAAAAATGACAAAACTAAAAATACGTTTATCTGCTTTCAATGACCAGCAGATTTTACAAAAATATATTACAGACCACAATATACAAATGGTTCATTTTCACTTTGGGCATGTGGCTATTGAGCATAAAAAATGGATTGCGCATTTACATCTACCATTTTGTGTTTCATTGTATGGATTTGATTACGAATACCTGGTGTATAAAAAACCAACAGTAAGAAGAGAATATCAAAAACTAAGTTTATTAGGTGGATTGTTTATTGTTGAAGGTAATTATTCAAAAAATTTGCTTGAAAAATACGGTGTACCTCCTGCTCAGATTTTCAAAGTACATATGCTATTTGACCGACAAGTTAAACAGCTTAATCAAAGGTATATTCAACCGATCAGGCTTTTTCAGGCAGCAAGTTATACCCCAAAAAAAAATCAACTGGAACTTATATCAGCATTACAAAACAGACATGCCGGAAAATTTATTCTTTCATTTTTTGGTGAACCAGCCGACAAGAAATACGCCAATGAATTAAAAAAAATGGCAAAAACTAAATCCCGGCATACAATTAGTTTGAATGATAAACTGCAATGGTCTGATTATTTGAAAGAATTAGGGAATTGTCATTTTACAATCAATCTCAGCAAGCGCTCGTCAGAAATGGATACGGAAGGCGGATGCCCCGTTTTAATAAAAGATGGTTTAAGTCTTGGAAAACCAATATTAACAACGAGGCATTGTGATATCCCAGAATGGATAATTGAAAACTTCAATGGATTTCTGATCGATGAAAATGATAATCAACAGATTGCAAATTTATTAGATCAGATTTTGGTATTATCTGAGTACCAGTACCTGCAATTATGCACCAATGCCAGGCAGAGTGTCGAAGCAAATATGAAACAAAATATTACGTCAAATGAACTTATAAGCATTTATCGAAGCAGCTTATGAGAACAGTACTCTTTGCAGTAAATTTTCCTCCTGCCATGAATCCCAGGGCATTCAGGGCAGGTATCTTATTTTCACTGTTGTCACAGCATAAGGAAGTAATATGCATTACATCAGAAGTTAATGAAGTCGCTGAAAAAAATGATAAAATAGTTCGATGTGGATTTAATTACGACAGTAAAACTAATTATCGGGATAAATTAAAAAACAACAAATTTCTTAGGTATTTGCATTCCTGGATTTGGCCGGATGAACAAATCATACAATGTATAATTCATCTGATGGTTTATCTTGTAAAGTACAAACAAAAGGGAGATGGCATTATCACAATGTCGAATCCATTTAGCAGCCACATCATCGGTTTGTTTTTAAAATTATTTTTTAATCATCGTTGGACTATAGATGTCGGTGATATTTATTACAGGAATAAGCACAACAGTAAATTCAGCAGACTATTTGAACAATGGGTTTTAAATAAAGCGGATCGCATCATTGTGAATGCTGAATCCATACGATCGTATTATACATCAACTTTTTCTATTCCGTTGCAAAAAATAGCTGTGATTCCTAATCCACTACATTTGGATTACAGTCGAATTCAAAAAATTGATTCAGAACTGATCCGGCTGAGTTACATTGGTAATACCTATGCAGGTGTTCGCGAAGGCAAAGAAGAAATAAAAATATTAATGGAATTAGTCAGGAACTCATCGGACGTTCCATTGCGCATCCAATTAGTTGGCAGGCAGGATCAGTTTTTACAACAGATGGCAAAAGCTGATCCGGAGTTACTTGAAATAACGCATTGTGCAAATGAAGAGGAGTTAATCGATGCATATTGTCGTACCGATATTCTTCTGGACTTTGCCAATAAAAATTATCCCGGATTATCCAGCAAATTATATGAATATCTTTCGAGTGGTCTTCCAGTCATTCAGTTTTATTATTCCGAAACAGACCCTTCTTTTCTGTTCCTAAAATTGAAAATGCCACAATTATTGCAATATAAGATTGGCGAAAACAAGCCGGAAGAATTGATTCGTTTTATTAAATTACATGCTAAATCAGTTAAAAAAACCGGGATCGTACTTCATAGCCAGGATGAATTACAGCGTTTGTGGCTTAAGGTACTGACATACGGAGTATAAAGCTCAGATGTATTTGTTAATACAACATAATTTGTTTGTTTTTCGCTAATTTTGTTAGATCAGCGCGGAGACTCGGGAGGTAATTCGATGTTATTTTAAAGTTATGGATAAAAATCATTTAAGTTTGACTATTTAATGATGTTCTAACATTGGTTTGCGACAAGATGCGAAAATATTGCCTAAAATATTATCATCGAATACTGTATAAATAAAGCAACTAATAGTCTTTTTATTTAATAAATTAAAACAGTTTACATTATGAAAAAATTGACATTATTCTAATCAGCCTTGCTCTTGTATTTTATTCTTATACAAAAGATGAAAATAATTCAAGTCCATCCGGTGTTCCACTCATAAAAAAATATTCTTATGCAGCCCCTGCACTGGGCACATTCTCAACTAGTTATTTCTATGATACTCAAAGCAGGATTATCCTGAGTAAAAATTCATATGGGGACAGCACAGTTTATGAATACAATGGAAAAACCATTATTGAAACAAGGTATGATGTGACTGGTGCGATTGTCGAGTTAAACACCTTGTTTCTGAATGATCAGAATTTAGTGGACTCATCACTCCAAAATACAAGTCTGACCCGTTCAAAATACCATTATGACAATAATGGATACTTGGTTTTAAAATTAGTGTATAATACTAATAATGAACTGTTGGAAACCTTGAGTCAACAAATCGTAAATGGTACTATATCGTCAATTAGTTCGGTTACCCAATCCGGTTTACAGGATTATCTGTATCAATACAGTAATTACGATTTAAACAGGACTTATACATTGGACAATGAACATATCGGTCAGGCTTTTAGAGGAAAGCGATTTAAAAACATGGCAAAAAAAGTTAGCATTATGAATATTTCCGGTATGTCGGAATTTGCTTATGAACCTGTTTATGACAATAAAAACAGAATTATTAAAGTAACTAATTATTCAGGAACGAATAGCCTGGCCATTGAAAATTACGAATATTATTAAGCTCCGGGTATTCAAAAAGGCAGACTGAGATCCTCATCAGAATTGGTTTAACAGATAAAAACAGATATTGCTTAAACGCCGTGCGTTTACCGAGTTCAAATGGCTTTAGAATGACATAAGTATCTGTAATACAGACATATAGTATCATTTCTACGAGAAGTAGATTTAAAGTCGATCTTCAGTTGGGTCAGAATTTCATCAATTAGTTTGGCGGTTTTGTAAAGAATCTAAGGTCATTCGTCCTCATATAAGTGCCATGAGTTATATGTGACTTTTTTGCCGCAGGGATTCCCCTAATTTTGCAATTCATTCTAGTTAAAATTTATTTTCAAACTATTTAATTAAACCTGAAACCTGATGAAAAGACGATTCATTTTTTACTCGATAAAAAGTTTCTTTGCAGTACTGTTCATATCGGTTTCGGCCGTCGTGAATGCACAGGAAATCAATATATCCGGTAAAGTAAATGATGCCGGAAATAATTCCAGCATTGAAGGGGTAAGCATTAATTTAAAAGAAAGTACCCGGTCTGTTTTGACTAATTCACTTGGAGAATTTACGATGTTGGTACCTGATCAATTTCCGATGACCTTAGTCATAACGTATATTGGATATGATACCCAGGAAATCCAATTAAATTCTCCCGGATACGTCAAAGTTTCGCTCAGGGAAAAAGCTTTGGAGCTGGATGAAGTACTGGTGGTGAGTGGTTATACAACTCAAAAGAAAAGTGAATATTCGGGTGCAGTGACAAAAATCAGCAACCGGCAATTAATTAATAAACCCGCCTTAAGTTTTGATCAGTTATTAGGTGGCCAGGCGCCCGGAATTGATATCATACAACCTACCAATATCTTAAATAATACACCTGTTATGCGGGTACGGGGATTAAATTCCATCACCTCAGGAATTTTTCCCTTGGTTGTTGTTGACGGGGTCACCGTTTTTGTCGGTTCGATTGGTGGAATGGCCGGTAATAATCCCTTGTCTGATATTAATCCAAATGATATTGAATCTATTGATGTATTAAAAGATGCATCATCTGCAGCGATCTATGGCTCAAGAGCGGCCAATGGTGTTATGGTCATTACAACTAAAAAAGGTAAAAAGGGAAAAGTAAGAGTAAATTATGATAATTGGTTTAGCCGGAGTACACCCTATAATTTACCCGAGCTTTTAAGTGCAGAGGATTACGTAATGATTAAAAATGAAGCCATGGTAAACTCTGGCAGAGAACCCGGATATTCTTTAATGTACAATCCCGATGGATCTTTGGTCAATACCAATTGGTATGATGTTGCTTATGAACCCGGTTTTTCTCAAAGCCATAATCTGAGTGTCTCTGGAGCGAATAATGCCACCAGTTATTATTTTTCCTTAGGCTATAATAATCAAAACAGCTATATTAAATACAATAGCTTTGAACGTTATTCAGCCCGCCTCAATATTGAACACCAGTTAAATGATCATTTGAAAGTTGGTGCAAATATTTCTTATAATAATAGTTATAATAAGAGCCCGAATACAGGTGCCATACCCAGTAATTCTCTTTCTTCTTCTTCCTACAATTCAGAATATATTACGAATGAACCTCTTGGCAGAATGACTTATGTACTTCCACCAAACGTGCCTGTATATAATCCAGATGGCTCGTATAGTTATCAAAACGGAACCAGTGTTGGTTATGGAAAAAATAATCCAAGTACAATAGGCACCATCAATGCCTATAACCTGGCAATGGTTCAAAAGTTGGATGTAAACACTTCTGATAACAGTACCTTAATCGGAAATGCTTATGCAGAATGGAAAATTATGAAAGATTTTATTTTTAAATCAAGTTATGGAATCAACAATTTGCAGGTTGAAAATAAATCGTTTTTAAATCCATTACACGGTGGTGGTGCTTCTGCAAATGGTGTTGCAACCAATATATCTGCAAAATATTACCGAGCCGATTGGGTAAACACCTTAAGTTATTCTTTTAATTTAAACAAGAAGCATAATTTTGGAATACTTGGAGGATATGAACGAATCAGTACTACCATTGATTCCTGGGGAGCACAACGCAGCAATATTACTGATCCTGATTATGGAAACTATCAAGGTGGATTTGTCAATATTTCGCCGATCGGAAATGTATTTTCAGAAAATGCATTACTTTCTTATTTTTCAAATTTTACTTATGATTTTAATAAAAAGTATTTAATGAGTTTTAATTTCAGAAGAGATGGTCTTTCAGCATTAGCCGAAGGCCATAAATTCGGAAACTTCCTGGGTGGATCTATTGGTTGGAATGTTTCAAAAGAAGCATTTTATCAGAATACTTCAGTAAGCGAAATTATCAATAATATTAAATTGCGACTAAGTTATGGTGTTGTCGGAAATAGTGAAATTGGCGATTATCCAGCGATTGGTGCTTATACTTCGTCAACATATGGTGGGGTACCTACCTTAAATTATGCCCAGGCAGGCAATCCGGATCTTAGTTGGGAAACAAGTAAAAAATTTGATGTAGGTTGTAATCTTGCATTTTGGAATGATCGCCTGATTCTGGAATTTGATTATTATAAAAATAATATAGACGGCTTGATATTAAAAGCTCCTCAAGCGTTGTCTTCGGGACTTCCTGGAAATTATATAAATGCCAATGTGGGAAGTATGTATAATGAAGGAATCGAGTTGGGATTAAATTATAAAGTGATAAATCGAGCTGATTTTCGATGGGATATGAGTTTAAATCTTTCAACACTGACCAATAAAGTAACTTCGTTGGTTAGTGATGTATACGTACCCAGTATTTTTGGTGTTCAGAATATGACCCGTGTTGGATATTCCATTGGCTCCATTTTCGCGGTACCAACTATTGGCGTCAATCCGGAGAATGGATTGATGGTATTTATGAACAGCGAAGGAAAAGCAGTACAATACAATCACATCGGTACACCCAGATGGACTTATCTGGATGGTACACCGGCTCCAGCAATTGATAATTATAAAGATGGTGTAATCCAGGGGCCTTCTTTGCCAAAATTATTTGGCGGGTTTAATAATAGTATTTCGTATAAAAATTTTGATCTGAATATCAATTTCACCTATGTAGCAGGAAATAAATTATACAATGGAACCCGCGCTACCAATTCAGATCAGCGGTATTTTAACAACGGGACATTTATAAAAGATCGCTGGACAACTCCCGGTCAAATTACCGAAATCCAAAAATTATATTATGGAGATAATGTGTCGGCAGGATTTTCATTTGCTGCAACATCAAAAGTGGAGAATGGTGATTATATAAAATTAAAAACCATCACTCTGGGATATAAAATTCCGGTCGCTAATACACTGCTGGATGGTAAAATTTCATCTGCAAGGATATATGTCCAGGCTTCCAATGTATTTACCTTGACAAAATACCGGGGATCTGATCCTGAAGTATCCATCAACGGAAATTCCATCCATTCAGGAAAAGATCAGAATGTATCACCTAATGCACAGATTGTATCTATTGGCTTAAATGTAGGATTCTAAAAACCATAAAGATTTAAAAAATGAAACTTTCTAACTATTTTAACTTGATAATCGGATGTCTTTCCTGTTTAATTCTCACTGGATTGAGTTCTTGTGAAACGGATTTTCTGGATACAAACACACATACGAGCATAGATGAAAAAGAAGCATTCAGCACACCCGGAAAAATTTTAGCCCAGGTAAATAATTTGTATGCACAAATTCAGAACCCCAGTTTTTATGGTGGTCGTTTTATAGTTTTTAATGAGCAAAGGGCTGATGAATTCGGGCAGAACGACGGTAATGCAGCGACAGGTTCAGCAGTCTGGAATCAAAATGTTGCTTCGACAAATGAATACATCAACGATGTGTGGGCGGCAGGATACAGAGTAATCAGCCGGGCTAATATTCTCATTAGTCATCTGCAATCAACTTCCGTGATTTCTGATAGCCTCGTCAGGCATTATATTGCTGAAGCAAAATTTACAAGAGCTTTGAGCTACCTGTCATTGGTACAAACGTATGCCAAACCGTATAATCAGGATAAAACAGCTCCAGGACTACCTTTGCGATTAATTCCAATAACCAGCATAGGTCATAATGATCTTGCCCGAAGTACGGTGGAAGAAATTTATAAACAAATTATCACGGATCTGGATGAAGCTGAGAAAGATTTACCGGTTTATTATAATACCAGTTTATTAAATACTTCCCGGGCACATAAAAGTACAGCGATAGCATTAAAAACCAGAGTCTATCTGAATCAGGCAAATTATCTCAAGGTCATCGAAGAAGCTGCCAAGTTAGTGCCGGTCAATGCCCCTTACCAATATTCGGATGGCAATATTACCCACAAACTGGAATCAAATATCAGTGCAGTATTTAGCGGTTCTTATACAGGACCTGAAGCGATTTTTTTTATCCCGTTTGCCAACTCCAATACTGAAACACCACCTTCACAATATTCTTTAGCTTTTAGTTATCTTACACAACCTATAATTTATCTTGCGGTTGGTGGAATTATAGCCGGTCCTGAATTAAATGATCCTTCGGACACCCGTTCTGCTTTGATATCGGTCAATGCGGCCAAACAAAAAGTATTGAGAAAGTTTGCCATAACTACTGCACCATTCAGAGATTATGTGCCGGTACTACGCTATGCAGAAGTATTATTAAATTATGCAGAAGCTGCAGCCCAGAATAATGACTTAAATACTGCCGCCAACTTACTCAAAGCAGTTCGATCCCGTGCCAATGCTGCCTATGTTTTTCCAGATGAGGCCATAAATTCCAAAGAGCGATTAATTGAAACCATTATTAACGAACGTCGGATTGAATTTTTAGGAGAAGGATTAAGGCTTCAGGATTTGCAGCGCAGAGTTTTACCCTTACCTTCTAAAAAAGGAAGCATTGGTACAGCACCGGAAGTACCCGTTACAGCAAAAAATTATATCTGGCCTATTCCCAGTGGCGAATTGTCAACCAACAGATTGTGTGTGCCGAATTAAATAAAGCGCATGATTTGATTTTGAAATTTGATTTTATTTTTGTATTTTTAAGTTTTACTTAATTTTTTTACAATTTTTATATGGGAAAATTTACAGTTTCTATGCGAACAAACGGAGAATACCAGTTTGTTCTAAAAGCAGTCAATGGCCAGATTATTTTAAATAGTGAAGGATATAGTTCTAAAGCTGCATGTCTTAATGGTATTCAATCCGTTTCTACTAATTCTCAGGAAGAGGGCCGTTTTGAATTAAAAACAGCCTCTAATGGTAAGTTGTATTTTAATCTGAAAGCAGCCAACGGTCAGGTAATCGGCACGAGTCAAATGTATGATAATGAAGCCGGACGATCCAATGGTATTGAATCAGTTAAAAGCAATGCCGGCGATGTAGAAATTGAAGATACCACTACCTGATTTAATTCAGATTTAATTGTGTTGAGTTAATAATTGAAATTCAATAATACATTTGAAAAATCCATCACTGGGTTGTAGCAGCTACGCATGTATTAAGCAAAAGTCTGCATGCAGTTCCGCAAAAGTTAAATTGACTGGAAAAGTCAATTGATGGATTAAAGCGAAGGCCTGGCTCGTCATATTTCTGCTTTTGCTAATTACCCTAATGGAGGTTATTAGGCTACTTTAATGCGAAGTTTAAATATTTGTGAGGAAATGGAATTGAAATTGACAAAGCCATTGAATCAATTGAAGCTTATCAACTACCCGCTCCAAAATTTATTAGAGCTGATGATTACAGAAAAGTAATTGTTGTATGCTCCAGCTTTATTGTCAAGTATGACGTTTAATGGTAGATTACTGGCTTGAAATACCGTATTTATCAAATCAATAAAATATCATTATCTGGCATTAAAATTAGATAATGCCGGAAATTTCAAGCTTCTTTGGAATAATGATAAAAATGTATTTTAATGAGCATTATCCCCCGCACTTTCATCTTGAATATCAAAATTACACAGCAATAATAATTAGTGAAGATGCAACCATAAAGGATGAAATGCTACAAAAACAACGTAATGTTAGGTAACTATACCCATTTACACGCATAGTTAATTTATGACTTATGGGGCGGCACCACATGGCATTTTATATATAATACCAAATCTTTTTTTAGTGTACAAACTACTAGTTTTGGAAACTCTAATTTGATCTAATAGTCTATTCATTCTAAATTCGGGGATTTTGAGTAGTATTCTCGACCGATCTCTTTGTACTATATTGTTTAAATCTGTTTTTGGATATTCCCGTATTTCACCACAACGAGCAAATGAATGTTCCGTGTAGAACTTAAATCTTATGAGAACCTCTAAAAATCTACTTATACTTCGTTATACAAATTTTTTAAATACCTCATTTACAGAAGTAAAATCGGAATTTAAAAAATTTACATGCCTCGTCTAAGCGATTTTTAGAGATTCCCTTATTTGTTTATAAAATCAAAATTCAAATAAAATAGAGCATCATCAATAGAAAAACCGGCATGAATATAGTTCATTTGAAAATCCAGAATGGAAAACACTCAAACAAGTTGATGAATATTAAGCCACAGTATATTTTACGAAGCTTGAATTGACAAGTATGTTTATGTCTAAATGCCATTAAAAATCATTGGAATAATTGTAATCCATGTTCTTGGATTTTTTCTAAAAACAAATTTTCGTTTTGCACATTGACTAAAAACAAACCACCTCCGCCTGCACCACATAATTTTGTGTAATATGCACCCGTATGAATACCTTCCTGCCAGAAAGAGCGGACAGGTCCTGGAATCATTTTTGTGAAAATTGTCAGACTGAGTTGACTTAGCTTATTCCAGTTTTTATCAAACTCAGGTTTGTGATTATCCAAAATATTTTGAATCAATAAATTATTAAGAGTTGCTACTTCATTTTGAAGAACAAAATGATAGTTGCTATCCGCAATTAAACTAGTAAAAATCTTTACCATCGCCTGCGTATTTCTCGGATGCTTGCTGTCTACTAACTGTATCGTAAACCGGCTTAATAAGTTCTCCGGGTTTATATCCGGAAAAAATAATTCATTATTGGAAAATTGCAATACTTTTTCATAGTAAATCACCAACGGATCCAGGCCGGAACTTTTTCCGTGAAAACAGGATTCCATAGTTTTCAAAACATGATGTACCAAATAAATATCGTCTGTTTTGATTTTTCCAAATCGATCTAATATGGCCGCACAAAAACTTCCCGAACTCCCCAGCCCGTAACCATAAGGAATTGTACTTTGAAGCATTCCGCCCTGATCTGAAAATGTTTTCCAATCCTTAAAATGAAATTCATTTTTTAATTCAGGATGGCCCAGACAAAAATCATAAAACTGCTTTATAGCCGTATCGGTTTCGTCTGCTGATTCGACCCATGAGGCATAACGACGATTATAGGGTATAGCCATGGCAGGAAAACCCAATAATACAGTGTATTCTCCGGTTAATAGAATTTTTGAAGGGTAAACTTGCCGTGAATTCATGTTACAAAATTAAATCAATTTTGATAAGATCCGGGGTATCCTGGTGTCAGGATCATTTTGACTTACGGCAAGATTAGCTGAAATAAAAATCCCGGCCATTGTGTTGAAAATTCCGGCAGCGGCTATAAATCCTGACTATTGGTAATTGGGTAGCATTGACTTCCGGGTTTTCCATGTTTTATATTATTTTTGCCCCGTGCAGCACGATATCGTCCGGGTTTCAGATTTCCTGAGCCGGGATCCAAAAGCCAGAGAGCTTTCTGCCCTTTTGGATCAGAAAGAAAAGCAAAATATTATTGTCGGGGGTCTTTGTGGATCCAGGGATAGCTTTTTGCTTTTATCCAGCTTTTTACATTCTCCAAAGCCTAATATTGTTATTTGTACGGACAAAGAAGAAGCAGCGTATATACAGAATGATATCGAGCAATTTTTTCCTGATGTCAAGGTATCTTTTTTTCCGGATTCCTTCAGACGACCCCGCTTTTTTGAAGAACTCGATTCGTTTCAAACTCAGCAACGGATTGATACCATTGATAAAATTTACAAAGATCCTTCATCGATTATCATCACGTACCCGGAAGCTATATTTGAAAAAATGATTTCCGGCAGTGCTATTGAAAAATCCAGAATGGAGTTTTCCGTCAGACACAAACTGGATTTGGATGATATTCTTGAAAAATTAAATGAATACGGCTTTTTACGGACTGATTTTGTTTACGAACCAGGTCAATTTTCTGTACGGGGTGGCATTTTAGATGTATTTTCTTATGCTTCTGAGTTGCCTTATCGGATTGAATTGAATGATGACGTGGTTGAAAGTATTCGCACATTTGATACCATCACGCAACTTTCCAAACAAAATATTGCGCGATTTTCAATAATTCCCAATATGCATTCTGATTATGAATCGGAATCCAAACAATCAGTCTTTTCTTTGTTTCCTCAAAATTCGGTAGTCTGGATACATGATGTACATGCTGCCGCAGAATCCTTAAATGCTTGTTTTGAAGGAGCCAACAGATTAGCTGATAAAATGAAACATTATCATGAAGATCAGCAGATCAATTTTATTCAAAAAAAAGAATTTATTACAACAGATGATTTTTTAGAAGGTCTTAACAGGTTTTCAATTGTTTTCTTCAGAAACAAACCGGAACACACAGAGGGCATGAGTAGTCTTACAATGAATACGCAGGCACAACCGAGTTTTAATAAAAATTTTAATTTATTAATCGAAGACATCCAATCTTTAAATCAAAAAAAATACCATGTATTTATTTGCACTAACAGTGCGACACAGGTGGAGCGGTTTCACAATATATTCTCTGATTTAAAAGCAGAAATAGAATATATCCCGGAAGTAAAATCCATCCGGGAAGGATTCATAGACCATGATCTAAAAATAGCCTGCTATACGGATCATCAGATTTTTTCCCGATTTCATGGTTATAAGGTCAAACAGGGATTTACCAAAGATCAGGCATTAAGTTTAAAAGTACTCCGGGAATTACAGCCTGGTGACTTTGTGACTCATATGGATTATGGTGTAGGAAGATTTGCAGGTTTGGAAAAAATAAATATCAATGGTCAGTTGCAGGAATCAGTCCGCTTAATTTATAAAAATGATGATATTCTGTACGTCAGCATACATTCTTTGCATAAAATCACAAAGTTTGTCGGTCAGGAAGGAACCGAACCAAATCTCAATAAGCTTGGAACAGATACCTGGAAAATATTAAAACAACGCACCAAACAAAAAGTCAAGGACATTGCCAAAGAACTAATCAAATTATATGGTTTGCGTAAAGCTTCCAAAGGTTATGCTTTTATGCCGGATAATTACCTTCAGGCAGAACTGGAAGCTTCCTTTATGTATGAGGACACACCGGATCAATATAAAGCAACACTTGATGTGAAAGCAGATATGGAAAAGCCTCATCCTATGGATCGGTTAATCTGTGGTGATGTGGGTTTTGGAAAAACGGAGGTAGCCATTCGTGCCGCTTTTAAATCCGTGCAGGATGGCAAACAAGTCGCTATTTTAGTACCAACCACCATACTGGCCTTACAACATTACAGAACGTTGACAGAACGATTTAAGGATTTTCCGGTGGATGTGGATTATGTATCAAGATTCCGGACGACAAAAGAAAAAACTGAGATTTTTAAAAATTTAAGCTCCGGGAAAATAGATATTATCATCGGAACTATCAGTTTATTAAGTGCCAAAGTAAAATTTAAAGACCTGGGATTATTAATTATTGATGAAGAACAAAAATTTGGAGTTTCGGCAAAAGAAAAATTACGCCATTTGAAACACAATGTTGATACTTTAACGCTGACAGCAACGCCGATTCCACGCACATTGCAATTTTCACTCATGGCAGCCAGAGACCTGAGTGTTATTCAGACCCCCCCTCCAAACCGTCAGCCAATTCATACCGAACGCAGAATATTTAATGATCAGTTGGTTCATGATGCCATTATGCATGAAGTATACCGTGGCGGACAGGTATTTTTTGTACATAACAAAGTAAAAAGTTTGGCCGATGTTGCCGCGATGTTACAAAGACTTTGTCCTAATGTAGATATTGCGGTAGCACATGGACAAATGGAAGCTGAAAAACTGGAAAAAGTGCTGATCGATTTTATAGATTTAAAATACGATGTATTGGTATGTACCAATATTATTGAAACCGGACTCGACATTCCCAATGCAAATACCATCATCATTAATAATGCTCACCAGTTTGGTTTAAGTGATTTGCATCAGTTACGAGGGCGGGTAGGACGATCCAACAGAAAAGCATTTTGTTATTTGTTTGCACCTCCTTCTTCTGTATTGACTATGGATGCGCGTAAACGATTAAAAACAATTGAAGAGTTTTCAGATCTGGGTAGTGGATTTCATGTATCTATGCGCGATCTCGACATCCGTGGTGCCGGCAATTTATTGGGAGGCGAACAAAGTGGTTTTATTGCAGATATTGGTTATGAAACGTATCAGCGTATTTTGGAAGAAGCCATTTTAGAATTAAAAGAATCTGAATTTAAAGATCTGTACTCTGAAGCTTCCCCGGAAGACAAAAATTTTGTCAGAGATGTAACCATAGACAGCGATATCGAGATGTTAATTCCAGATGATTATGTTTCCAATATTCAGGAAAGACTTAATTTGTACCAGTCACTTGATAAACTGGAAAATGAAGTAGCTATTTCAAATTATTGTAAAGAACTTGCTGATCGATTTGGTCCTGTTCCGGCGCAGCTCGAAGAATTATTAAATGGTTTACGCCTGAGATGGATTGCCAAAAAACTTGGATTTGAAAGCATCATTCTGAAAAAGAAAAAACTTCAGTGCTATTTTATTTCAAACCCGGCTTCTTCATTTTATGAATCTCCTGCTTTTCAAAAAATTATGAAAATTGTTGCAGAGCAAGGAGCAAAATTTACAATTAAACAATCCAATAAAAACCTTATACTGGTGCGTGAACAAGTCTCTGGTTTTGTACAAGCCATTGAAGTATTAAATCAGTTGCTTAAAAATATTTAAGGCCGTTAATCCATCATTCAAAACATCAACAAGTTAAGTTGATCAAGCTTTTTAAGGAATGATCGAATTGAAATCATGACTTCTTCAAATACTCTTCGGTAAAATGTTGGCGGTGTTTTTCCTGCGCAAATTTTTGATTGTTGTACGCTTCTGAATTTCCTTTGGCAATGGATAAAGTTTCCCAATGATCATTGACAATCATTTTGGAAATAAAAATAATCTGACCAACATGATAAGCATAATGAGCAAGTTGCCTGCAAATAGCTTCAACTACTGTATGTTCCATATTGCGTATATAAATTGATTTACTCAGATCTTCCACCTGAAGGTTTTTCAGGGCATTTAAAACACATGTCCAGCCTTCATTCCATTTTAACATTAATTCATCGCGTTTTTGGATATGATCTTCAAATTCTGCATCCCGGTTTCGCCAGGATTTTTCACCATCCGTATGTAAAAAATCAGTCCAACGCGATATCATGTTGCCATGCAGATGTTGAACCAGTATAGAGATGCTGTTACTTTCCGAACTGAATTTTTTAAATAACGCATCTTCTTCCAACTGATCCATTGCCTTTTCAGCTAAAAGTTTATAATATTCAAATTGCCGGATACAGCAATCCAGATAATTGATTAAAACCTTATTCATATTACCCATTTAAAATTTTATCAATTTATACAAGCTCACTTCGCTTCCACGGATCAGTTTGATAAAATAAACTCCGCTTGCAACATCCCTCATGTCGAGAAAGGCTGTTTTACCTTCTACATCTTGAAAGTGTTTTACAAGTAATCCTCCGGCAGTAAACAATGCAATGTGATCCAGTGCCTGATTACATTGAATCTGTAAGTGCGAACTAACAGGATTTGGAAAAATGGAAACCAGAAATTGTTCGTCAGAATTTTGAGTACCGACAATTACAAAAGGATAACAATCTGACGTATCCACGCAGAAATTTTTATGAATGATCACGGCATAGTTTCCATTCATCGATGGAATAAAAATCTGGTGGGTATCACCAGGTATGATTGCATAAGACTGATCACAATCCACCCATTGATAAAAGTTTGCCTTCTGTTCATTACTTGTAATACTTGTACCGCTGATACTCAAAGAGGTGTCGATGATTTCAATATTGAGATCAAGTGTCAGCAAGGAATCACATAATTCAGAATTTATTAATTGCTGTGTATAAATTCCGCTTTGTGTGTAAACCTGATTATTAATTATTACCGCTTCGCAGTACGACTTAGATATAAATCCCGATGTGCTATGTTGCACTGTTACATCGATGACTATAACTGAATCACAACCATACGTACTCGTTAAATGTAAGTAATACCGCCCGCTTTCTGTTACGATTTGATTTCCAATTAAGACACTATCACAAACTTGCATTTTTACAGAATCCAGAGTGGATAAATGGATGTGTAATTCTAAAACAAAAAAAGAATCACAGCCATGGACGCTGGTAGATCGTTCATGAAAAAACCCACTGGAATGCAGCATTATATTTTTATATTCAAAACTATCACAGGCGTGGACCACTAAGGTATCCCGGTGGATTGGATAGACCGTCAGATCGATGATAAGGATCGAATCGCAACCATTGGGTTTGTTGAAAACCTGCTGATAAATTCCACTTTGAGTATATGTTATGCCATTAATCGTAGTACCGAAACAAGCTGTGCGGACAAGATGAATTTGCGAACTGTGATTAACTTCCAGATCCAGATATACGATGGAATCGCAGCCTACGGAATTCTCAAATAAAAAGGTATCCTGTATGCTTTCTGTATATAATGTATTATTTAACAATATGCTGTCACAAACTTTAAGATTTAAAAAAGTATCCGTATGATGATGAATGGTCAGTATCAGCAATAAATTAGAATCACAACCTTCAGCTGTTTGTTCGATAAAACTATAAAACCCGCTTTCTTCAAAAAAATGATTTTCATACATAAAATTTTCACAACTTGTCACAATTAAAGTATCATCATAAACAGGATGTATGACAAGCTGAAAAGAAAGGATTGAATCACAACCCTGTGAATTGGTAAAAACCTGCGTATAAGTACCGCTTTCCGTGTAAAGTTCATTATTGATCTGAATAAAACCGCAGGCTGTATCGATTATTTCAAAACCCGAGCTGTGATTGACTGTTAGCTCAATAATCACCAGTGAATCACAACCTCCTTCAGAGCTAAGATTTTGTGTGTAGGTGCCGGAAGTATAAAAGGTTTCATTATTTGTGGTAAAACTATCGCATACCGTGGTTCTGATAATGTTTTCATAGCTTGGGTAAATGACAAGATCCAGCAACAATAGCGAATCACATCCTTGGGAACTTAAAAACAGTTGAGAATATAAACCAGTATTAAAAAATACCTGTCCGTTTACTTCAACACTATCGCAGGTAATAATCGATAAAGTATCCGTTACTGCATAGTATATGCTCAGATCCAGTATCAGAATAGAATCGCAGCCTGCAGCATTGGTAAAATACTGTTGGTAGATACCACTGGTATAATATTTTTCTTTATTGATTGTGATACTATCACAGCCTTTTTGCACCAAAGTTTTAGTGCTGCTTTTATAAATAATTAAATGCAGAATAATAACAGAATCACATCCGTCATGATTTACCAATAATTGAGAATAAGTGCCGCTGCTGGTATAGACTGTGCCATTGATACGTAAACTATCGCATCCACTTTGTTCGGTTTCAAATAAACTTGGAAAACAATAATGGATTAACAAAGACGGATGAAGACTTGAATCGGCTGCTTCCCGCGAATGAAATGCAATCGTGGATTCCTGATTGGCATCGCCGCAAATCAAAGTATCCAGATCAGCTAATAAATCACCTGTCTTTAAGGAACTGGTATCATCCGGATCCGTCATTAAGACCGAACAATAAACTTTGGATTGATTGTAGTCCTTGAGAAAAATTGCTTTGATGTTATCAGAACTTTGAGCTCCGGTTGATAAGGCAAATAAAGAATCCTGAACGATCATATTGGTTTTTAAATAGCCGTCCAGCGAATCAGGTGGGTAGGTTTTATTCCAGTTTTGATTGTTGAGATTATAAAAAACAAGATCCCCATCCCAGTTAGTACCCACTCGTTTAACATCAATTTCCTGATGTACGCCAAGGATGGTAGCAGCCGATGGCACTGCAGAAATATCGTATTTCAGAACCGATTTATGGCCAAGTCCATTCATAGAAGTTTGATAGTGTACATCTTCGACAGGATACAATCGGATGGTTTGTTGCGAATGACCCGGAGTATCAGGGCAAACTAAAAAATAAACAATAGCAAATAGAATGGAACGTTTCATAATAAAAATTTTAATAAATAAATTATGCCTGATTCAGGTATATCAAAAACCGAAAAGTGACGAGTTAAATGGGCAAACAGGAATACTAAAATTTTTGTTGATTTTGAATATCCGGTAAATCCAATAAGATACACAAATATACAAATACCGCTCCAGTTTGAGGAGTTTATTTTTTCCGGATTTATATATCAGGATCTTGCCTGGGAATATCTCAGCAAGCAATTTTGAAATACAAAAAAATGCTTTTAATCAGCAAAGCCCCGCATTCAATCAATCAATCTAGGGCCTCAATAAATTGTCGGAATTGTTTCATCCAAAACCAGGATCCCGGATAGGCGAATCCGTATCTTTCGAATTGAAACACGAAATTTTTTTTTATGAACACCAACACACCCATCCGGCATGTACCGGTTATTTTCCAAACATGGAAAGCAAGACGAAAATTAATAGATGATTATATACGAGGTATAAAATACCTGACAGACATGAGGTTGAATCTGGTTTTTACTTTGGTAAAATTTGGCTTGATAGCACGTGCGGTTTATTACAATCAGAAAAAAAGAGCAAGTGGGATAAAACGACTTTTTAGCTTCCAAATAAATCATGGTAAAAAACGCATTTGTGCCGGTATTTTTTATCTGGCATCGGTGAGTATATTAGCACAAACACAAATTGCAATGCAAAATTTTGAAACTACAGGTAGCCATTACGATTTTAGCTATACCCAGGGTATTTTGCAAACAGGCATCTCATCCAGCAGCGACCGGATGGCTGCGGCAGCTTTTTATTCAGGGTTTAATACGGCATTCAGAGTTACAAACCAAACAGCTACATTAGACTTTGCAGAAATTATGAGTCTGGAGCAGTATCATTCAAAACAAATCAAATTCAGAATCGCTGCTTTTAGCATCAACTCATCATCCAACGGATTAGATGCCGGAGACAAAGTAAAATTGGTTATTTCATTGGATGGTGGAAATACTTTTTCAGAAGAAATCAGGATCAGAGGATTCAGCAATGCCTGGTGGCATTATGCAACGGGGACAGCGATTGCACAACACCATTTTGACGGAGATAATATAGCCATAGAATCAGGTCCTTCCGGTGGAGGCAATCGTACTGTGGATGGATATTCGACTGTGATCCTGGATCTTCCCGATTCATGTACGAGGATGAAACTTAGGATAATGTTAAATACGGATTCAAATAATGAAGCCTGGTTGATCGATGATGTAATACTATCTGGGTGTTTAACAGAATGGCTAAACTGTCCGCAGGATACAACAGTTTGTTTACAGCAAGGAATGATACCATTGATTGGTGCCGAGCCATCAGGAGGTATTTATTCAGGTAAGGGAGTGAATGCCGGTTTTTTTGATCCCTTGATTGCCGGTAGCGGAGTACATCAGATTAAATACAAATACCAATATGACTGTGGAGAATTTGATTCCTGTTTTTTTATGATTTCGGTTCTGGAACATGCTTTAATAAATCTGCGCAGTGGGCTGGAATATTGTAGTTTACAACAAGCGATGGAGAGCACAGAAATTCAGGATGGCGATGAGATTCGGGTATATGCAGGAAACTATCTGGGTGCCTGGGTACATATTCAGAACGATGTAAAATGGATTATAGAAACACAAAAAGTTATTATTGATAAAGTGGCAATGGATGGAATCAATAAGTTACTGGAATTGACCGGAGATGTAAGTATCAGGCTTGTACATTTGAGCAATGGGCATATTGTGTTAAAAGGAACCCGGCTTTACGCTGAAAAAATCACGGGAGCTCATAAGGATTCATACATTATAACCGATTGAAGGAAGGGTATTTAACGGAACCTGGACAGCGGGAAGGTTTTTAGAAAGTTTTTTTCTAAAAACACAATAATTTCAGAAAATAAGTATATTTGCTTCTTAAAGACATCCCTAAATAGTCTTAAAAAACCATCTTCGAATGATAATCCTGTTGTGGACAAGGATTTATATAATTATTTTTAATAATATATAAATCCGGTATTGTCTAAAAATTAATCATGGACCTTTAACGAGGACTGAATTTAATATATAGTTTAAAAATATTTATCATTCAAAACTAACAAACTCAAACTATGAAAGTCTGCAAATCCCTGACGGCAAGTAGGAAATTTATTACTTGTGGCTTAAGCCTGATAATTAGCACTTTGATTACCATACAGCTTACGGCATCACCCATTTTGAATGTTGGCATTAAGGTTAAGAAAAACGAGTATTTAAATTCAACTTATAAAATCAATGGTATACCCTATGTATATAGTAATCTTCAGTTACTGACTTTATTATCAGTTGAGCAAATTGTGTACGAAAAACAAAGTTCACCATCATCTTCCATTTTCAATATGATGGCTTGTCCTATAACTCCCGGATCCATTTTAGGAGATCAAACTATTTGTTCGGGAGGTGATCCTGTTGAACTAACGGAAGATGATGATCCAACAGGATGCAGTGGTGCATATACCTATCAATGGCAAAGCAGTACAACAGATTGCAGTTCAGGTTTTAGTAATATTGATATGGCAACTAGTCCTACATACGACCCTCCAGCCAACCTAACCATAACTACATATTATCGTAGAGTGGTGGACTGTATTAGTGATGGAGGTTGTCCAATTGAAAGTAATTGTGTGACAGTGACGGTAGTGTCAGATCCGGTAGCACCAGTAATAGAAAAGGATCCGGATGTATCAGAGGTATGTGCAGGAGCGACATTAACAGTGAGTGTAACAACAGCAGGAAGCGGAGGCACAGGTAGCTGTGCAGATGAATATCGTCATTCTACAGATAATGGAAGTAGCTGGAGCAGTTGGTCGACATCGATACCAAGCTTTTCAGCAGTAACGGGAACAAATCTGGTGGAGAGCAGAAGGAATTGTGATGGAAACGGATGTAATTCAAATGTCAATCAGGTATCATGGACGGTTGTGTCAGATCCGGTAGCACCTACAGGGACTAAATCACCAAATGTGGCAGAAGTTTGTGCAGGCCAGACATTGACATTAACCGGAGTGACGGATAATGGAGGAGGAACAGGCACATGTAATATAGAATACCGTCATAATGATGGTTCAGGATTTACATCATGGAGTACGACAGCATCAAGTTTTACAGCAGTTGCAGGAACAAATACAATAGAGATCAGAAAAGTATGTGATGGAACAGATTGCAACACATCGCCGGTAAACACTTATAGTTGGACAGTAATGTCAGATCCGGTAGCACCAGTAATAGAAAAGGATCCGGATGTATCAGAGGTATG
>CAZALD010000001.1:153513-157049 GCA_964486185.1 uncultured Saprospiraceae bacterium | reverse complement strand
GAAGGAATTGTGATGGAAACGGATGTAATTCAAATGTCAATCAGGTATCATGGACAGTCTACGCCGCTCCTTTCTACAGCTCGACAACCATGATGCATTATTGTACGTATGCTGAAGCAGAGGCTGTCACAACAGAAGGAGCTACCATAGAGCTGATGAGTGGATTTAGTTATCCGGATTGTATAACAGTGACCAAAAATCTGACGATTTTGGCCAGCGGAGGTCCCGTCACTTTATCTTGCCTGATACTGGATGGTGCCGGAAAAACCCTGATTATGGGTAGTAGCCTGACCGTTACGAATCTAACTCTTACGGCAGGTAAAATCAGAACCAATAGCTATAATCTGAAGTGTGGATCAATAACGGGAGGTACATCGTCCAGTTATGTGATTACGGATTGACATAATGATAATTTAATGTGGATTTATAAAATAGAATTTTTTGGATATATTAATTTGCATTCTATAAATACCTGTCTGAAAACAGGAAAAACCCCTTTTCTGACGTGAAAAAGGTGACTTTAGGCTTATTTTAATATATTTGTGCAGTTAAGGAGTACTCAATTACAGTTTTGTGTTTGAGTTTAACGCGTTTACAAGTATAACATAAGCTATAACAATGGCTTATGTATGCTTTTTTTTGATTTGTATAATACCTCTTTGAGCTGGAAACCATCAAAAGTTTTCTGTTTTCAGAGGTCTCAGATAAGATGTTTAAAAAAATATTAATAAATTACGAATTTAATTTACCCCCTATGAAAGAAAATTGTACCCCTGTGTCAGGAAGATTCACATCTGCTTGTTGCACGTTCTTTTTTATTCTTTTCAGCTTTTTCAGTTCCAACGTGGCTATGGCCTCTCCGGGTCTGGTCTACGTACATGGAATCGAAAAAGGATTTACCACAGTCCAGTCTGCCATTAATTCAGCCAAATGCGGATCCGTCGTAATGATTCCGGTGGGTTACTGGGAGGAGTCTGTCATCATCAATAAATCACTTATGCTTATGCCGGCAAAGGGGGCCGTCCTGGCAAACCTGGAGATAGACGCTCCGGGTCAAAAAGTGAGCTTATTGGCCGACCTTAACGTGCAAGGCACGATTCAGTTTTCTAAAGGGTATCTGAATGCTGGTAATTATAAAATACGGGCCGGTGCTACAAAAGGGGGTAGCCAGGAATCGTATATCATGATGCCACCACCATCTGGTTTAACATTAACTGTACCGCCCAATTCAACCATCAATTTTCCAATTGGAACGATGACGGCAATGGCACCCGTTACGGTAAGATCGACAGCCAGCCATTCCACTGATGATTTGACAATTTCTGTCTTGGACCGGGCTACTAAAGGATCATTCACATCACCCGGAATTGGATACAATAACTTTGCAAAGTTTGAATGGGAAATTACCGAAGACGTCATTGGAGGATCTGAGGTCTATTTTGATTTTGAATTTCCTGAGACCAGTGTCAATACAGCACTAAACTTAACAACAACCGTCATAGGTCATAATACAGGCTCCTGGGATGCCCTGGATGCTACAGTCACTTTGGCATCAATGGTGTATAAAGCTTCTACCGATAATATTCAGACTTCCTTTTCACCATTTGGTGTATTTGATTGTGCAGAGTATAACGGCGTACTCGCCAATGGTACAGGATCTTCCACCATTTGTGTTGGTGGGTCCGCCAATATAAAATTTACCATGTCGGGAGGTACAGGCCCTTATACTGTGGTTTATAATCCGGGCGCAGTGTCCGTTACCGGATATACCAGTGGAGCTGATATCAGTGTTTCTCCTGGTTCTACAACCATCTATACTCCGGTGAGTGTAACAGATGCCAATGGATGTACAGCCAATGTCTCCGGCTCAGCTACGGTCACTGTCAATGTCTTGCCTACAGGTACCCTCACAGCAGTGAGCCCAGTTTGTAAAGGTGCAACTGCCAGCTTCACGTTTACTGCATCAGCTGGTTCCAATCCGTTTGAATTAGTCATAAATGGTGTTACCTACAGCGGGGTTATAAGCGGGACGCCTTTTGCAGGTCCGGTAGTAAATTCTAATACAACATTTAATTTAACAAAAATTACAGATAATAATGGATGTATGTCCACAGGATCTCCGCTGTCCTCAGCTACAGTCCTGATCGAGACAACACCTCCAGTGATATCATGTCCGGCCAACGCCACCTTAAACACCTCGGGAGGAAGCTGTAATCAGCTACACAGTTGGACCATACCTACGCCTACGGATGCCTGCGGTATAATGTCCCTGACGGTATCCAGCAGTCCGGTGGTGGTCATTTTTAGTGCACCTCCTATGGCTTTTGGTTTGTTTCCAAAAGGTACTACCACGGTAACGTACACAGCCACCGACAACAGTATGAATACGGCCACCTGTTCGTTTACAGTAACGGTAGTCGATAATGAAAACCCTGTTATCACGGGTTGTCCGTCCAATCAGTCAGCCAACACCGCACCGGGTACCTGTGCTGCTACGGTTAACTGGACCCCGCCTACTGGCTCAGACAACTGTCCGGGTTGGATCATGACCACAACACACAATCCGGGTACTTCTTTTCCAAAAGGAGTGACCCCTGTAACTTATACAATAACCGACGCATCCGGTAATACAGCAACATGTATGTTTACCGTGACAGTGACGGATAATCAGGCGCCGGTGATAGCTACTTGTGCCAAAACCCGAAACATCGAAGGTTGTGGTACAGGATCCATAACAGGTCCTGCTTATTCTGCAACTTCTGCAGCCTCAACTGAAGCAGTATTTGAAGATGCTACCAATATGGGTTCTGTTTCAGATAATTGCGAAATTTCCAGCGTAACATATATAGATGTGGCTGTGGGCACCTGTCCTATGGTAGTAACGAGAACGTGGACGATATCCGATATGACCGGCAATACCTCCACTTGTACACAAACCATAAATGTAGATGATACAACAGATCCGGTTATTAATACCTGTGCCGTAACCCGAAATATAGAAGGATGTACTACAGGAGCGATTACAGGTCCTGGTTATTCAGAAACTCTGGCATCATCCAGTGAAGCAGAATTTGAAAATGGCACGAATCAGGGAGATGTCAGTGATGCATGCGGAGTGGTAACTGTACAATACATTGATGTATCAAGCGGCACTTGTCCAATTGTTGTTACCAGAACCTGGACGGTGACTGATGCTTGTGGCGGTACGGCTACTTGTACACAGACCATAAATGTTGATGATACTACACCACCATCGATAACGACACCAGCAACAGATGAGACAGTGGAGTGTGACGGAGCTGGCAATGCAGCAGCTTTAGCAGCATGGTTAGCAAGTAACGGAGGTGCAACAGCGACAGATGTATGTGGAGGAGTAACATGGACAAATAACTTTACATCATTGTCAGATGATTGTGGAGCGACCGGATCAGCTACAGTAACATTTACAGCAGAAGATGATTGTGGAAATACAAGTGTAACAACAGCGACCTTTACAATAGAAGATACAACAGATCCATCGATAACGACCCCAGCAA
>CAZALD010000001.1:21480-153413 GCA_964486185.1 uncultured Saprospiraceae bacterium | reverse complement strand
GTGTAACTACAGCGACCTTTACAATAGAAGATACAACAGATCCATCGATAACGACACCAGCAACAGATGAGACAGTGGAGTGTGACGGAGCTGGCAATGCAGCAGCTTTAGCAGCATGGTTAGCAAGTAACGGAGGTGCAACAGCGACAGATGTATGTGGAGGAGTAACATGGACAAATAACTTTACATCATTGTCAGATGATTGTGGAGCGACCGGATCAGCTACAGTAACATTTACAGCAGAAGATGATTGTGGAAATACAAGTGTAACAACAGCGACCTTTACAATAGAAGATACAACAGATCCAGTTGTTACTTGTCCTTCAAATACAACAGTAAGCTGTGAAGATGATAATTCTTCCGCATCAACTGGAGTGGCCACAGCGACAGATAACTGTGATGCTAGTCCGACGGTTTCTGAAAGTCAGTCAAGTACCAAGGGAATCGATCCAGATGATTGTGATTTTTATACCTATACCATAACGAGGACCTGGACTGCGGATGATGCATGTGGTAATAGTTCGTCTTGTAACCAAACAATTACTGTACAAGACATAACCGATCCAACCCCAGTCTGCAACCCAATATCTGTAACCTTGGATGGCTCGGGTAATTATACTTTGACACCTGCTGATATTAATGCTATTGCAGCAGGATCTTCAGATAATTGTACGCCAACAGCTTCTTTGACTTACTCAGTAAGTCCGAGTACTTTTGACTGTACTCCAACAGGTCCAAATACAGTGGTTCTTACGGTGACAGATATTTGTGGTAATGATGCCACTTGTAATGCAACAGTTACTGTCATTGATAATACCCCCCCAACGATTACCTGTCCTCCTAATGTTACTCTGACTGCCGTATCCGGCTCTTGTCAGCAGATACATAGCTGGACTATTCCAACGCCGGCAGATGCTTGTGGAATTGCTTCCTTAACAGTAAGCACAAACAATCCATCGGTAATTATTTTCAGCATACCTCCGACGGCTTTTGCAGTCTTCCCGGTTGGTACGACTATAGTTACTTATAAAGCAACTGACAATAATGGCAATATGACAACCTGCTCATTTACGGTGCTTGTAAAAGACACAGAAAATCCGGTCATAACAGGATGTCCTTCTAATATTACTCAAAATACGGCTCCGGGTACTTGCCAAAAACAAGTCTTCTGGGCAGCACCTACCGCTTCAGACAACTGTCCTGGCGTTAGTATGAGCTCTAATAAAATACCGGGCGACTTCTTTGATGTAGGAGTCACTACGGTGATCTATACAGCAACAGATGCAGGTGGAAATACAACCACTTGTACATTTACCGTAACCATTATTGATAACGAACCTCCGGCAATTACCTGCCCTGCGAATGTGAGCATCGATTGTGAAGATTCAACAAATCCTTCCAATACAGGTACTGCAACAGCAACAGATAATTGTACTCCACCACCCACAGTTAGCTACTCTGATTCAAATGCTCCGGGTATTTGTGACGGAAATCATGTAATAACCCGTACCTGGCTGGCAACGGATGCTCATGGAAATACAAGTACCTGTAATCAAACGATTACAATAACGGATACAGATCCGCCATCAATTACCTGTCCTGCTAATGCAAATATTGATTGTACCGCTTCTACGGATCCATCTAATACAGGAACAGCCACCGCTACTGATAATTGCAGTGGTGCAACTGTGACATATACTGATTCTGATGCATCCGGCAATTGCGCTGGAAATCATGTGATAACTCGTACCTGGAAAGCAACGGATGGTTGCGGCAATATGGCTACGTGTACACAAACGATAACTATAACCGATACGGATCCTCCTTCCATTACTTGTCCTGCAAATGCTGCGATCGATTGTGAGGATGATTCAAGTCCTTCCAATACAGGTACTGCAACAGCAACGGATAATTGTAGCGGTGCTACTGTAACTTACTCCGATGCAACTGCAGCAGGTATATGTGATGGTAATTATGTCATAACACGTACCTGGACTGCAACAGATGGTTGTGGAAATGCGGCCACTTGTGCTCAAACGATTACGGTAACTGATATTACAGCACCTGTAATTACTTGTCCTGCTCCGGCAGTAGTCGATTGTAGTGATTCGACCGATCCTTCCAATACAGGTACTGCAACAGCAACGGATAATTGTAGCGACTATACCATTTCTCATAGTGATGCGATACTTCCTGGTGGATGTGCCGGCAGTTATGCTATCGTACGAACCTGGACAGCAGAAGATGAATGTGGTAATTCTTCTTCATGCCAGCAATTTATTATTGTATCAGATACACATGGTCCAGTTATCACTTGTCCGGCAAATGCCGATGTCGATTGCACGGAGTCAACAGATCCTTCCAATACGGGTATAGCAACGGCCACAGATGATTGTAGCGGCGCAACAGTTACGCATACTAATGCGATCACTTCAGGCTCATGTGCCGGAAATTATATTATAACCCGCACCTGGAAAGCAACAGATGGATGTGGAAATATGAATACCTGTAATCAAATAATTACAGTAACAGATACAGACGCTCCTTCCATAACCTGTCCGGCTAATGCCGATATTGATTGTACAGAATCTACAGATCCTTCCAATACAGGTACAGCATCATCCAGCGATAATTGTAGCGGATCGACTGTAAATTATAGTGATATCACAGATCCGGGTTCATGTGATGGCGAATATGTTATAAATCGTACCTGGACCGCCACGGATGATTGTGGCAATGAAGCTTCATGTACCCAGATTATTACAGTTACTGACACAGATGCACCAACTATCACTTGTCCGGTCAATGCCGATATAGATTGTACAGAATCTACGGATCCAAGTAATACAGGCTCCGCAACAGCAACTGACAATTGTAGTGGGGCAACGGTTACTCATAGCGATGTTACAGATCCGGGTTCATGTGATGGCGAATATGTGATAAACCGTACCTGGACTGCAACGGATGGTTGTGGAAATGCAGCTACATGTGCCCAGGTAATCACGGTTACAGATACCGACGCTCCTGTTATTACTTGTCCTTCAGACATGACTATTCAATGTGATGAATCGACAGATCCTTCGGATACAGGAACTGCAACGGCTACAGATAATTGTAGTGGTGCCAGCATAACATATACAGATGACGATGTCGCCGGTATATGCGATGACGAACACATCATAACCCGTACTTGGACTGCTACGGATGGTTGTGGAAACGCTTCTTCCTGTGACCAGGTTATAACAATTGTCGACACGGAAGCTCCTTCTTTAACCTGTCCTCCGAATACAACAATTAATTGTGAACAGGATCCGGATGATACGGGTATCACCGGAAACGCGATAGTTACAGATAATTGTGATGCAACACCGGATTATTCTTATAATGATGCCATTACTCCTGGATCTTGTATACATACTTATACGATAACAAGAACATGGACCGCCAATGATAATTGTGATAACTTTTCTTCCTGTGTACAAATCATAGAAGTAGAGGATGTAACATTACCTTCTATAACCTGTCCTTCTGCAGTCACCATAAATTGTGAAGATGATCCGGATGATACAGGTATCACAGGAGAAGCCACAGCGTCAGATAATTGCGATGCCGATCCGTTTGTAACTTACTTTGATACTCCGACGCCGGGCAATTGTCCGGGTAATTATACCCTTACTCGTGCATGGCTTGCATTTGATGAGTGCAATAACACGAATTTCTGTTTTCAAACAATTACAGTTCAGGATGTTGATGCACCGGTTATGACCTGTCCGGCATCCGTTACGATTGATTGTGAAGATTCTCAGGATCCATCAGATACTGGCAATCCAATTGTTGTCGATAATTGTGACATAGATCCGGTTATTTCTTACAATGACAATGTTGTGGATGGTAACTGTCCCGGTAATTATACTATCGAAAGAACATGGTCAGCCATAGATAATTGCGATAACATTAATAGCTGTGTACAGATTATAACGGTTCAGGATGTTACCGATCCGGTAATTACTTGTCCGGCAGATCTGACTGTAAACTGTGATGAGTCTACCGATCCTTCAGATACAGGGTCAGCTACTGCAACAGATAATTGTGGTACACCTGTAATCGATCATGATGATAATATTATTGCAGGAGCTCATCCGGGTGAATATACCATTGAAAGAACCTGGACGGCTACTGATAATTGTGGCAATGAATCGACCTGCCTGCAAACTATCACGGTCGTCGACGAAGAAGCACCCGTGATTACTTGTCCGGATGACATAACCATTAATTGTCAGGACGATCAAAGTCCATCCAATACGGGTAATCCTACGGCTACGGATAATTGTGATCCATCTTTGGACTTCACTCACTCAGACAACATTGTAGCTGGATCTTGTCCGGATACATATACTATAGAAAGAACCTGGACTGCGACGGATGATTGTATGAATTCCAATACTTGTGTTCAGCTAATTCAGGTACAGGATGTTACCGAACCAGCAATCACTTGTCCAGATGCCATTACAATCGATTGTGAAGATTCACAGGATCCTTCAGATACAGGCAACCCGGTTGTTACCGATAATTGTGATGCATCACCAGATATTACCTACAATGATGTCATCGTGGATGGCAATTGTCCGGGTAATTACACGATCGAAAGAACCTGGACTGCAGGAGATAATTGTGATAATTATAATACTTGCGTTCAGTCAATCACTGTCGTAGATATTACCAATCCAGTGATTACTTGTCCGGCAGAAATTACCATAGAATGTGATGAATCTGATGATCCAACGGATACGGGATTCGCTACAGCAACAGATAATTGCGATGCTGATCCGGCTATATCGTATAATGATAATATAGTGAATGGTTCATGTGATGGAGAATACACAATCCTAAGGACTTGGACTGCAATAGATCATTGCGACAATGTGATTAGTTGTGTGCAAACCATAAATGTTAATGATGTAACGGCACCAAGCCTTACTTGTCCTGCAGACTTAACCATGGAATGGCCGGCTGGATTTAATACCAATCCAATGCCTCCAAATCAACCACAGGATCCAAGTGTAGATCCGTTGATCACTGGTTTTGCCAATGCATCAGATGCGTGCAGCTTTGCTGATTTAACTTATGTCGATGTGTTGGATGGTCCTAATCCAGGAGATTGTCCTAATCTTTGGACACTGACCAGAACCTGGACAGCTACGGATGATTGCGGCAACTCAGTTTCCTGTGATCAGGTTATAACATTGACTGATTTTACAGAACCTGAAATTGACTGTCCTTCAGATGTAAATATGGAATGGCCTTATGGATTTAACATCAATCCTGTTCCACCTAATACGCCACAAGATCCTAGTGTTGATCCTAACATAACCGGGATTCCAACGGCTACGGATAATTGTGGAAATCCAGTGGTAACTTATCAGGATGTATTGGATGGACCTAATCCAGGAGATTGTCCAATTCTTTGGAAATTGTATCGTACATGGACAGCTACTGATAATTGTGGTAACATAGCAACTTGTGTTCAGGTCATCAATATGACTGACAACACAGATCCGACGATCGTGTATTGTCCTCCTATGTTGAGTATGGAATGGCCATCAGGATTTAATACAAATCCTGTTCCGCCAAATACACCACAGGATCCTAGTGTGGCTGTCAACTTAACCGGTGGACCCGCTCAGGCTATCGATAATTGTGGAAATCCTGTAATTACTTTCCAGGATGTATTGGATGGGCCTAATCCAAGCGAATGTCCGGTATTATGGAAATTGTACCGTACCTGGACAGCAACCGATAATTGTGGAAATACTTCGACTTGTGTACAAGTAATAGAGATGACGGATCTGACAGATCCAACCATCACGTATTGTCCTCCGGATCTGACGATGGAATGGCCATCAGGATTTAATACAAATCCTGTTCCGCCAAATACACCACAGGATCCAAGCGTAGCTGTCAACTTAACAGGTGGACCCGCTCAGGCTATTGATAATTGTGGCAATCCGGCTATTACTTATCAGGATGAATTGTTTGGACCCAATCCGGGTAATTGCCCAAATCTTTGGGTGTTGGTTCGTACCTGGACTGCAACGGATAATTGCGGAAATACCAGTGTTTGTACACAAACCATTACGATGACAGATTTAACTCCTCCGGTCATTACTTGTCCGGGAGATGTAACTATAAATTGTGAAGACTCCAGCGATCCATCCGATACCGGTATGGCAACTGCAACAGATAATTGTGGAAACCCAACAGTTACCTGGGATGATGATCAGTCTACAGCCTCTTGTATAGGTACGTATACTATTACCCGTACCTGGACTGCTACCGATAATTGTGATAATACAAGTACCTGTGTGCAGATCATCGAAGTTGAAGATATGACTGCACCATCCATAACTTGTCCGCCAAATACAACCGTGGATTGTACATCCTCGATGTCTCCATTTGTTACCGGCGAACCAGTGGTATCAGATAATTGTGATCCGGATCCGGATGTTTCCTTTAATGATAATATCATCGACGGTCCTTGCATTGGCACCTATACGATTGAACGTACTTTCACTGTAATTGATGATTGTTCTAATTTTGCTACTTGCCTTCAAATTATAGAAGTTGAGGATAACGATGGTCCGTTTATTGGAATACAAGCAGAGGATCTAACAGTAGAATGCGATGGATCTGGCAATACAGCACAGCTAAACGCATGGCTTGCTGATAACGGTGGCGCTGTGGCAGTTGATAACTGTGGTACCCTTACATGGACTAATGACTTTACAGCATTGTCTGACGATTGTGGTGCAACAGGATCAGCTACAGTTATTTTCACGGCAACAGATGATTGTGGAAATACCAGTACGACTTCAGCAACATTTACCATAGAAGATACCACTCCTCCGGATATTAGTACCGGTGCAGATCCATTAATTCTGGAATGTGATGGAAGTGGTAATACAGCAGAAATCAGTGCTTGGCTCTCTGATAATGGAGGAGCAATAGCAAATGATGCTTGCGGTACAGTAAGCTGGACTAATGATTACGCAGGTTTATCTGACGATTGTGGTGAAACAGGATCTGCTATCGTTACATTTACTGCAACCGATGAGTGTGGACATGAATCGTTGACGTATGGTTTAATCATTATTCTCGATACTCAGGGACCAATAGTGACTTGTCCTTCTAATCAAACTCAGAATTTGGATGCTGATTGCAATGCTACTTTAGACGATTATACATCTTTAGTAGTGGCTTCAGATGAATGTTCAGGTTCTAATATTACGATAAGTCAGTCTCCTGCAGCCGGTACAATGTATTCTGGCCAGCAAGTAGTATCAGTTACAATGACTGTTACGGATGATTGTGGTAATCAGTCTTCGTGTTCATTTGATGTGGATCTAGTGGATGATATGAATCCTACCATTAGTTGTCCTGCTAATGCAGTGAAAATTACAGATCCGGGTGTTTGCAATTACACCGCGGTTGGAACTGAATTTGATCCTGTTGTAGACGACAATTGCGGTATTGCCGATATTGAGTATGATTTATCTGGCGTAACTACAGGTTCAGGAACTACTACCCTTGCAGGTGTTATGTTCCAAAAAGGAGTAACTACAGTTACCTGGACTGTAACAGATGTGAATGGTTTAACAGCTACTTGTGCATTTACTGTAACGGTGTTTGATGACGAACCGCCAACATTTACGAATTGTCCGAATAATATTGTAGATAATAATATTCCAGGAAATTGTGGTAAAGTGATTTTCTACGGTCCATTGACAGCTACCGATAATTGTCCTGGGTCTGTTACAATTGTTCAGACGGATGGTACTGGTTATACATCAGGCCAGATATTCCCGGTTGGTACGACGGTTCAGACTTATGAAGCTACAGATGCTATGGGTAATGTATCCACATGCAGCTTTACAATTACGATAATTGATAATGAAGTTCCGGTAATCACAGGTTGTCCTGGTAATGCTACCAAAAATACGGATGCAGGTCAGTGTACCGCTGTTCATACCTGGACAGCTCCTACGGCTTCTGATAATTGTCCTGGTGTTACATTAGTGACAACTCATAATCCTGGTTTCGCTTTCCCGAAAGGAGTTACAACCGTTTTATATACGGCAACTGACGCAAGCGGAAACACCACAACTTGTTCGTTTACAGTAACAGTTAGTGACAACGAATTACCAGTGATCAATAATTGTCCGTCGAATATTGTACAAAGTACAGATCCTGGGGTATGTACAGCAGTTGTGAGCTGGACAGCTCCTACGATGACTGATAATTGTCCAATGGCTACCATGACATCGACTCATAATCCTGGATCCACCTTTAATAAAGGTGTGACTACAGTAGTCTATACAGCAACAGATATGAGTGGAAATACAAAGACCTGTTCATTTACTGTAACAGTAAATGATACCGAACTACCTGTCATTAATAATTGTCCATCCAATATTGTCAAAAGTACAGATCCGGGAGTATGTACAGCAGTTGTAAGCTGGACGGCTCCTACGATGACCGATAATTGTCCAATGGCTACAATGACATCGACACATAATCCGGGTGCTACATTTAATAAAGGTGTGACTACAGTAGTCTATACAGCTACAGATATGAGTGGTAACACAAAGACTTGCTCATTTACGATAACAGTCAATGACACTGAGTTACCAGTTATTAATAATTGTCCTGGAAATATTGTGAAGAATACAGATGCTGGTGTTTGTACAGCAGTTGTAAGCTGGACAGCTCCTACGATGACTGACAATTGTCCAATGGCTACCATGACATCGACTCATAATCCGGGTGCTACTTTTAATAAAGGAGTTACGACAGTGATCTATACTGCAACAGATATGAGCGGAAATACAAAGACATGCTCATTTACTGTGACGGTTAATGATAACGAACTTCCGGTCATCAGCGGATGTCCTGGAAATATAGTGAAGAATACAGATGCAGGAGTTTGTTCTGCTGTTACTACATGGACAGCTCCAACAGCTACAGACAATTGTCCGGGTCTGACATTTGTATCTACACATAGCTCAGGTTTTGCCTTCCCGAAAGGAGTTACAACGGTTACTTATACCGCTACTGACATGAGTGGAAATACAGCAACCTGTTCATTTACTGTAACAGTCAATGACAATGAGCTTCCGGTGATCAATAATTGTCCTTCTAATATTTCAGTTGGAACTGATCCAGGTGTTTGTAATGCAGTGGTAAGCTGGACTGTACCTACAGTAAGTGACAATTGTCCGATGGCTTCATTGAGTTCAACGCATGCTTCAGGTTCAACCTTTAGTGTCGGTACGCATACCGTTGTCTATACCGCTACTGATATGAGCGGCAATACTAAAACGTGTTCATTTACAGTCACGGTTTCTGATAATCAATTCCCGACTATTACTTGCCCAGCAAATAATATGAAGGGAGTCGATGAAGGAAAATGTTTCTACACCGTAGTGGGTACTATTCAGGATCCAACAGGTGTGAATGATAACTGTGGTGTTGCGAGTGTAAGCTATACCTTAAGTGGTGCGACCACAGGCTCAGGCTCAAATAGTTTGGCAGGTAAAGTACTTAACAAAGGTGTGACAACTGTAACCTGGAAGGTGACAGATAATAATGGCAACATGACGACATGTAGCTTTACTATCGATGTTAAAGACCTGGAACCACCAAAGATTACCTGTCCTCCGGATGTTATGGTCATAACAGCTCCGGGTCAGTGTTCTGTACCGGCAAGTTCTGTTAGCTTAGGTAGCCCAACAGGTATTAGCGATAACTGCGCGGTGAAATATCCGATTACGAATAATTCTCCGGGATCTTATCCTGTAGGAATTACTGAGGTGAAATGGACGGTAACTGACTCAAGTGGAAATAAAGCAACCTGTACTCAAAAGGTAACAGTGATTGCCTATACCTGCGGTCAACCTATACAGGTACGTCATACGGATACAACTTCTAATTCTGCGAAAATCATTTGGAAAGCAGGAAAATGTGCTACTTCTTACGAACTTAGATATCGCCAGGAAATTACTCCGGGTGTCTGGGGTCCATGGAGTTCCTGGACAGTTTCCTCAGGTGCTTTAGAACATTTATTCACAGGATTGAATGCTAATAAGTTCCACCACTACCAGATCAGATCTAAGTGCGGAACGACATTCTCTACTTCGATTAATGGTTGGTTCTGGACACTACCGGCATTTGGTGGCACTCAGGATCGTATAGCAACAATACCGGATAATCAGTATCCTGAAGTACCTATCCATATTACAGTTCTTCCAAATCCTGCCAGAGAATTTACCGTAGTAATGATCGAGGGATTTGAGAAAACAGAGAAAGAAGTCACCATGCTGGATATGTATGGAAAGTTAGTCTTTAAAGTAAAAGTATTACCTAAAGACAACAGACTCGAGTTGGATCTCAATACCTTGGGAGTTCATACAGGAATCTATATGATCCGGGTTTCTGATGGACAAAGACAAAAAACAGAACAGTTGATGATTGAAAGATAATTTAATCAGAAAAGGCCCGAAAGGCCGACCATAAAAAACAAAGAGGCTCCAAATGTTATTTGGGGCCTCTTTGCTTTTTGTTAGTTTATGCTAAAAGAACTTAGTGGTTAGGTATTACTGAGTCAATTCATTTTGTATCCTCTGCAGTCAGAAAAATAGCTTGTCTTTACTCATTAGACACATTTAAATAAATTATATTTAATTTAATTATTTCAATTACTTTTAAGGGAAATTTATTAAAGCCAAAATGGTCATTGGTTTTCAGAGTTAGAATCAAAAGAGCAATTTAGACTAGGATCTTCGCAAGAAATTAGCGTAAATGAAATAATAATTTCATAGGGCGTAAATTTTAGGTATAGTAGTAATGGATGCTATTTTGACTCGTAATGGAACTCTAATGACAATTTTCAGAAAAACTCAAATTCAATTACTTAAAATTTTACAAAATGAAAGTCTTCCAATTTCTCGTACTTAGTTTATTGATGTTCATTCAATCAGCTGATTCTCAAATAATTGTTGCAATTGCTGGTGGTAATCCGGATAACTGTGGAAATCCTCTTCCTAATGCCGGTACGTACAGTGCAAGCGGTACAATGAATGGCAAAACCGCATATTATAAAAATTCATTTTTAAGAATCGTTTGGACGGGTTCCAGATGGGAGCTACAGGCTGATGATGATACTATTGGTGGCGTAAACTGGATTTCTCTTTGGCATAACACGGGTACAAGTGCAGAACCACCCTGTACAGGATGGGTAGCGACCTTTGGTTGTTTTGCAATAGAAGTAAGCGGATCTTGCTCTGGAGCTCCTCCATGTACACCACCTTCTTTTACAGCCTGCCCGTCCAGTATTTCTATGAATACTTCATCAGGTACATGTTCAAAATCACACTCCTACACAGCCACAGCTACAGGAGATCCTGCACCAACATTAAGTTATACATTTACCGGTGCGACTACGGGTAGCGGTTCAGGTACCGGTTCAGGAAGTACCTTCAATAAAGGAGCAACAACTGTAACAATTACAGCGTCAAACGGCTGTTCTCCTAATGCAAGCTGCGTATTTACAATTACTGTTACAGACAATGAAATGCCAGTGATCAATAATTGTCCATCTAATTTGTCTTATAACACAACACCTGGTATGTGCAGTGCCACAGCAAGCTGGACAGCCCCAACGGCAACCGATAATTGTCCGGGAGTTAGCATTTCGTCTACTCATAGTTCTGGAAGTTCTTTTAACAAAGGCGTAACCACGGTAACATATACGGCGACCGATATGAGTGGCAATACCAAGACTTGTTCATTTACGGTTACAGTAAATGATAATGAAATGCCTATGATAAATAACTGTCCGGGAAATATTTCCTTAAATACATCACCTGGAACTTGTAGTGCGACAGCAAGCTGGACAGCTCCAACAGCAACTGATAATTGTCCTGGAGTTATGTTATCATCTACCCACAGTTCAGGTTCCAGTTTTGGAACAGGCACACATACGGTACTATATACGGCAACCGATATGAGCGGAAATACCAAAACCTGTTCATTTACAATAACTGTAACAGATAATGAAATGCCAGGTATAAGCTGTCCTGGAAATGCGATGCGAAATAATTCTCCCGGAGTATGTAAATACAATGTATCCGGAGCAGAGTTTAATGCAACAGCAACGGATAATTGTGGCATAATGAGTAATAACTATACCTTGTCAGGAGCAACCATGGGCACAGGAAGTAATTTAAATGGTGTGATGCTAAATAAAGGCATTACAACAGTCATGTGGAAAGCAACCGACAATTCAGGAAATATGAAGACCTGCAGCTTTACCGTAGAAGTCAAAGACAACGAAGCACCCATGCTGACTTGTCCTGCGGATAAAACAGTTACGACTGCAGTTAATCAGTGTACAGCTGCAGTAGCCTTAGGAACGCCAACAACCAGCGATAATTGCGATGTACCGAGTACAAGTAATAATGGATTGGCTCAATATCCATTGGGAGTGACTATGGTCATGTGGACATCAACTGATCTGTCTGGCAATTCCAAAACCTGTACTCAAAAAGTGACAGTAAATGCAGCCACCTGCGGCATACCCACACAGGTATTTCATTACGATACATTTGCCACCACCGCCAAAGTAAAATGGAAACCAGGAAAATGTGCTGTAGTGCATGAGTTGCGAATTCGAAGAGAAATTTCTCCTGGAGTATGGGGGGCGTACAGTGCATGGGCACCTGAATCAGGTCCTGGTTATGAACATTTGTTTACGGGTCTGATACCTGGATCTTTTTATCATTACCAGTTGCGTACTAATTGTTTTAGTAAAGTGTCTGCTTCGATTAATGGATGGTTTCATACCTTATCTTCATTTACAGAAATTACAGAAAGATCAGAAGAAATTCCCAATAATGAATTTAGTCTACCGGCCCATATTGCCATGGTACCGAATCCGGCCAGAGACTTTAGCAATGTGTTGATCCAGGGATTTGAGACGGCAGAAAAAGAAATTGTGATGATGGACCTGTATGGGAAATTGGTGTTTCGGGTCAGCTTGAGACCGGAAGATAATAATCTGGAACTTGATTTACATACATTAAATGTACATACGGGAGTCTATCTCATTCGAGTTTCAAATGGACAAAGACAAAAGACAGAACAATTGATGATTGAGCGGTAGAACGCCTTTTTTTAACGTATCAAATACAATTCATTTTTATAAGTTAAAATGGGATACGCATAAAAGAGACTTCATTTATTTTAATAATTGTTATAGCAAATTAAATTTTTAATTATGTTTAAATTCAAAACTCTGTTATTTTTAGTAATAATTTTTGGGATTAAAGTTCAATCTTTTACTCAATCTTTTACTCATACTTTTGTAGCTAATTCTAATGGATGCAACTGGCCTTATAGTTCAGTGGCATATAATTCCAGTAATGAAGTTTATAATTTTTGGAAGTTTGACAATACCTACAAATTAATTAAATGGAATGGTGCAAGTTGGGTTGATATAGGATCTTTTCTAAGTACAGATGTTATTGCTAATTATAGTTCTTCAGATGATGTTTCCTTAGCAATTGATGCCAATAATCATTTTCATGTAACATTTAGGTTAATTCAAAATGCTGGATGTTGTAGTCAGCGAAGAGGCGTTTGGTATGGTAAAAGTACAAATGGAACGACTTGGACCTTTGCTGAAATTGAAGCCTACACGGATCCTAATGGTTGGAAAAATGCAGATGATCCTTTGGTCAGAGTAGATGGTAGTAATAACCCTCATATCGCTTTTTTGTATTCAGATGTCAATGGGAATAGAATTCATTCAGTCCGGTATTTTAAATACAATGGATCTTCCTGGTCTGGTGTGGATGCTTTTTCACAAACTGGTCCCAGTAATGAAGTCGATGATCTTGGGTTTGATTTGGATGCCAGTGGTTTTGCACATATTTCTTTTTTGCGTGAAATGAATGGATCAGGATTAGATGGTGGATTGTGGTATGTAAATAATACTTCAGGATCTTTTCCAGCTCCTACTGAATTAATTCATGGAGATACAGGCCTTGATTATGGTAATGGAAGTAATTTACAGGTAGACAACAGTGGAAAAATTCATATTTTCAGTTATGATTATCAAGACCATTTAACACATTCTACCAATGCTTCAGGCTCTTGGGTCCATACCTGGATCAATGGTGATGTAATCGCTACCATAGGCCGACATTCATTTCATCTAAATGGAAATGGAGATAAATTTGTCGTTTTTAAAACGACGAGTCCAAACTTTTTGAAATCAGCATACCAGAAAACAGGAGAAACTTGTTGGCTAATCGATACATTATTTTCAGGAACAGGTAGTTTTGGAGGCCCTCCATATGCAGGGACAATGACAAACTCCCGCTTGCTTGCTGTAATGACCGACTCCATAATAGGTAGTTGTAGTGGTTCTCATCCCAGAAAACTATACTCAATTACAAGTGATTTTTCAAGCCAGACGTGTAGCGGTGGATGTACTCCTCCTTCCTTTACAGCCTGTCCATCCAGTATTTCAATGAACACATCGTCAGGTATTTGTTCTAAAACACACTCTTACACTGCCACAGCTACTGGAGATCCTGTGCCAACATTAAGTTATGCATTTACCGGAGCAACTACCGGAAGTGGTTCGGGCACAGGCTCTGGAAGTTCTTTTAATAAAGGGGTAACGACAGTAACAATTACAGCAACAAATGGCTGCTCACCAAATGCGACCTGCGTCTTTACCATTACGGTCAATGACAATGAAATGCCAACAATAAATAATTGTCCATCTAATTTGTCTTATAATACAGCACCTGGTACTTGTAATGCAACCGCCACCTGGACAGCTCCAACAGCATCAGATAATTGTCCGGGAGTTAGCATTTCATCAACCCATAGTCCGGGAAGTTCTTTTAATAAAGGAGTAACAACGGTGATTTATACGGCAACAGATATGAGCGGCAACACGAAGACTTGTTCATTTACAGTAACCGTGACAGACAATGAAATGCCAATGATTAATAACTGTCCGTCAAATATATCGGTAAATACAGCGCCTGGTGTTTGCAATGCTGTTGCCACATGGACAGCTCCAACAACCACTGATAATTGTCCGGGAGGTAGCATTTCCTCGACCCATAATTCGGGAAGTTCATTTAATAAAGGAGTGACCACGGTAATTTACACAGCAACAGATATGAGTGGTAATACAAAAACCTGCTCATTTACAGTAACCGTTACTGATAATGAGATGCCGGTGATCAACAACTGTCCTTCAAATATTTCTTTAAATACTTCTACCGGAACTTGCAGTGCCACAGCAAGCTGGACAGCACCAACGGCATCAGACAATTGTCCGGGGGTAAGCATATCATCAACACATAATTCAGGGACTTCATTCAATAAAGGTGTAACAACCGTGACTTATACGGCCACAGATATGAGCGGCAATACGAAAACCTGTTCATTTACAGTAACCGTAACAGATAACGAAATGCCTGTAATTAATAACTGTCCATCAAATATATCTGTAAACACAGCACCTGGCATGTGCAGTGCCACAGCTACCTGGACAGCTCCAACAGCAACTGATAATTGTCCGGGAGTGAGCATTTCGTCTACTCATAGTTCTGGAAGTTCTTTTAACAAAGGAGTAACTACGGTAACATATACCGCGACCGATATGAGTGGCAATACCAAGACTTGTTCATTTACGGTTACAGTAAATGATAATGAAATGCCTATGATAAATAACTGTCCGGGAAATATTTCCTTAAATACATCACCTGGAACTTGTAGTGCGACAGCAAGCTGGACAGCTCCAACAGCAACTGATAATTGTCCTGGAGTTATGTTATCATCTACCCACAGTTCAGGTTCCAGTTTTGGAACAGGCACACATACGGTACTATATACGGCAACCGATATGAGCGGAAATACCAAAACCTGTTCATTTACAATAACTGTAACAGATAATGAAATGCCAGGTATAAGCTGTCCTGGAAATGCGATGCGAAATAATTCTCCCGGAGTATGTAAATACAATGTATCCGGAGCAGAGTTTAATGCAACAGCAACGGATAATTGTGGCATAATGAGTAATAACTATACCTTGTCAGGAGCAACCATGGGCACAGGAAGTAATTTAAATGGTGTGATGCTAAATAAAGGCATTACAACAGTCATGTGGAAAGCAACCGACAATTCAGGAAATATGAAGACCTGCAGCTTTACCGTAGAAGTCAAAGACAACGAAGCACCCATGCTGACTTGTCCTGCGGATAAAACAGTTACGACTGCAGTTAATCAGTGTACAGCTGCAGTAGCCTTAGGAACGCCAACAACCAGCGATAATTGCGATGTACCGAGTACAAGTAATAATGGATTGGCTCAATATCCATTGGGAGTGACTATGGTCATGTGGACATCAACTGATCTGTCTGGCAATTCCAAAACCTGTACTCAAAAAGTGACAGTAAATGCAGCCACCTGCGGCATACCCACACAGGTATTTCATTACGATACATTTGCCACCACCGCCAAAGTAAAATGGAAACCAGGAAAATGTGCTGTAGTGCATGAGTTGCGAATTCGAAGAGAAATTTCTCCTGGAGTATGGGGGGCGTACAGTGCATGGGCACCTGAATCAGGTCCTGGTTATGAACATTTGTTTACGGGTCTGATACCTGGATCTTTTTATCATTACCAGTTGCGTACTAATTGTTTTAGTAAAGTGTCTGCTTCGATTAATGGATGGTTTCATACCTTATCTTCATTTACAGAAATTACAGAAAGATCAGAAGAAATTCCCAATAATGAATTTAGTCTACCGGCCCATATTGCCATGGTACCGAATCCGGCCAGAGACTTTAGCAATGTGTTGATCCAGGGATTTGAGACGGCAGAAAAAGAAATTGTGATGATGGACCTGTATGGGAAATTGGTGTTTCGGGTCAGCTTGAGACCGGAAGATAATAATCTGGAACTTGATTTACATACATTAAATGTACATACGGGAGTCTATCTGATTCGTGTTTCAAATGGACAAAGACAAAAGACAGAACAATTGATGATTGAGAGATAATTCAATTTATTGAAATAACTAAAAAATAAAAGGTTTCTACTTCGGTGGAAACCTTTTGTTTTTAAAAAATTAATTTAAAATCAGACAGCTATTTTGAGTCTTACAGTATCCTTTAATAGTGAACTATTCCAAGAGTATTTGTTTTAATTTCAAATTATGACCAAATTTTTAACGACTATATTTATTGTACTTCATTTACCAGCTTATTCATTAAACTACCACATCCAACCCAATGGTAATGATTCAAACAACGGCCTGAGTTTTAATACCGCTTTTAAAACAATACAAGCTGCCACCAATCGGGTTAAAGCAGGGGATAGTGTCCTGGTTTATGATGGAGTTTATAAAGGCTTTGATCATTTTTATAAAGGGAGTGGGACACCAGGTAGAGAAATAGTGTATTATGCCATGGGATCAAATGTCATCATCAATCAATCCTGTGGACGTGGTTTTGATGGTTTAAATATTGAAGGAAGTGATTATATCGAAGTAAATGGGTTTAAAGTCAAAGCCATCTGGGATCCTGTTGGCAATGGAGAAGACGGTATACGGGCAGTTCTCGCTAATCATATCATCATTCGACATTGTGAAGTGGATAGTTGCTATCGGGGCATTTTTACCGGATATACAGACGATTTTTTAGCAGAGCATAATATCTGTAAGCGTTCTTATGGAGAACATGGAATCTATGTATCCAATAACAGCGACAGGGTGATCATCAGATATAATTTGTGTTTCGGAAATTCTAAAGCTGCAGGGATCCAATTGAATCCTGATCTAAGTAGCGGGGCACCGGGCATTTCTGTTGATGTAAAAATTTATAACAACATTTGTTATAACAATCGTATTGGTCTGAATCTTCAGGGCATATATTATTCTGAAGTCTACAATAATTTAATTTATAATAATGGCAGCGGAGGAGGTGGCAATGGGATGACCTTTTTCCATGGAGATGCTGCCACAGGGTGTAATGATGTAAAAGTGTATAATAATACAGTCATAGTTCCTTCTACTTCCCAATGGTGTATTCTGGCGATTGACAGCGATAGCCTTATTGTGAAAAATAATATTCTACTGAGTTTTTCAAATAAAGGGAGCCTCGATATCGAATCAAGCTGTACCAATTATCAGGGAGATTATAATCTGCTTAATGATAAGATGACGATCAACCAGGGTAACAGTTATATTAATTTTTTAGGCTGGCAATCGCTAGGACAAGATGCTCACTCTGTACTCATCCGCGATAATGCAAGTGTTTTTGAAAATTTGGCGATGAATAATTATCGGCTTGCCATAAATTCACCAGCCATTGATGCCGGAACGGCCGAAGTAGCCTCGTTGATTGGCATTGATTTGGATAGTATAACACGTCCGCAAAATGGGAAATACGACATAGGTTGTTATGAACGAAAATCCGCTACCGGATTGGAAAATCAGTATCAGCATGACAAATATAAGTTTCTGGATTTTGGATCTTCCTTTAGTTTTGATAACTTAAATGAAGACCACGTGGTAGAAATTTATTTTTTGAATGGTAATCTGAAAGACCATGGTCAGATTTTTATCAAAAGTCATTTTACGCCTGGAATTTATATCTATCAGCTAATTGATAAAAAAAGCAAAAGAAGACTTGCAACCGGAAAATTCTTTCTATAAAAAAAAATTGGAGGACAAAAAGTCCTCCAATCTCAATATTAAGCTAAACCCATAAGGATTAATCCAAAACTATAAATGACTGACTTAATCGATGATCCTTTGTTTGCAAAAACATGCGATACAATCCTTTTCCTTTTTTATTAAACTGATTATTGTTGATCTTTATAGATCGTATCGGTGTCAGGATTTTTTCAAACAAAACCTGCTGACCTAAGATGTTATAAATAATCAAATCTCCGGATGGTATTTCCATATTAAATTCTACAATAAAATCACCTTGATTAGGATTCGGTTGTATGGAAATTTGTAAAAATTCTAACGCTCCGGAAAAATGATCTGCATGATCGTGTTCCATTTCTTCTCCGGAAATAAAATCAGAATGCTTGTCAGATGATTTTAAACCACCACCACAGTTTGCATTTCCACATGGACCCAGGTAATCGCCATGTTGAGAAATATGAGCCTGCAAAGAATTGTAACTTACACAAATAGTATGTGCATTGCCAGGATTGCCGGAGGGTATATGGCAAACATAGACTTTATTTTTACCACATTTCCAATCTTCAATGATGTTTGCATAAGCAGGTGGATATTTACAGTCAGGCTTTCCATCATTATTGTTGTCAATGCTATCATCCCCACCCGGACAAAGATCATTACAATCGGCAATTCCGTCACAGTCACTATCCGTGTCTGCATTACCGCAACCACATTGACCCGGAGCAGTTTTGTTTGGATCATTCGGACAGGCGTCATTGCAATCAGCCGTTCCATCGCCATCTGAATCGACTGCATCAAAAGTAAATGCATCAATAAAATTAGCGCATGAAGGACAAGCTCCATTATAGCTTATTGATACAAAACGGATTCGGGTTGTCGTTTGCCCAGAAGGAATTGTATAGCTTCCCATGTAAACTCCCCAGTCTGTTGTGCCATCTGACATTACAGCAACAGTCATAAAAGGACCTCCCGGTGGACCAAATTCTAAATGAGCTATATCCACTCCTAACCTTCCCCGGTGTGCCACAGACCAATTGTATTCTGAACCAGGACAAGTCGATATGTCTTGATATAGAATATCGGGACCACCAGAATTCAATTCAAGGAAATTATCCCCGGAGTGAGAAGGAACTCCACCAAAACCACTTCCCCAAACTTCGATAAAGGAATACGTCGATGTCCATCCGCCGGCAGGACTACCTAAAAAATCAAGATCGCCCAAACCAGTGCCATATTCAAAATCTCCATTGACAAGACCCGTGGCCGTGCAATCGCATTGAGTGAATGAAAAATGTGCTGAAAATAGCAATGGCAAAATAAACCAGATCTTCAGCAAAGAACCATGTTGACTTCGAATTCTTTCTTTCATAATCCTAAATTTTAAAAGTTACTAAAAAAAAATTTCAAAATTGCAATGTATGTTTTAACAGGATCTTTAAAAAAATGTATTAGAAATCCTGGTTATCAAAACATTGCTTTGATCTCATAGTATGCATGAAATGATCCTGAAGATGGTTTAAATCTGGTATTTCGTGAGTCCTGAAAATGACCAGATATCGTTTAAATTTAATTCATTTTTGTGAATTTAAGGAGTAATTATTTTTTTGAGACACACTATGTTATATTTCTTTGTTTTACATAATTAGTAAAAATTGGATATGAGCTAAAATTAAAAAGTAACATTCTAACTGGTTGAGAATATCTGAAGGAAGATGGGTAATTATGTTTCAATCGCTTGATACGTTTTTATAATTTATTTTTTGTTTTTATAAAATCCGATTACTGTAGTATATTTGCTTCGGTTTTCAACACCTTCTCGTCACAAGGTTCATATTTCAGGACCGATCTAACATTAAAATTAGTTACTATGAAAATTCTAGCCATGAACCCATGCCGCTATGCTATTAGCGCAATTGTTTTTATTCTGTTATCGTTTACCGTCACGGTTGCACAGACTAATTGTATATCAGTAGTCAGCACAGCCTGTCTGGAAGAATGCCATCCGGTGGAATACATTGGGACGGCATCACCCAATGCCAGTTACAGCTGGTCAATTAGCTGTGGGACAATTAGCAACCCGACTCTAAGAAATCCTCACATAGCCTGTTTTAAAGTACCGGGTATTTGTAGAATTCAAGTCATTACCCAGGAGCCCGGTCAGGCACCCGAAACATGCTTTGTAGAAGTAGAAGTATTTCCACTTCCTCAGGGAACACTTTCCTTAAGTAAAGACAGCATTTGTATCGGTGATTGCACTGATTTGAATTTAAAGCTGGTAGGCACACCTCCGTTTATTTTTCAGATACAGGCTAACAACGCTACGAGCAACTTTTCAAGCAATACGAATAATTTTACACTGAGGGTTTGCCCAAGATCAAATACAAATTTTAAGCTATTAAATCTTAAAGACTTCTTTTGTCTCAATGACAAACCAAATTCTGAGGTAAATGTCACGGTGTTGCCTCCTTTTACCGGTAATGTAAGACAGGTACACAATGTTCTCTGCGCCACACCTTCCCGATTAAAATATACCTGGTTTGCTTGCAATACTACCACAGTATTATCTAATCAGGAGTGTTTTGCGCCAAGCCAAAACGGATGTTATTGTGTCGTTATTGATAACGGTCTTTGTCTGGATACAGTGTGCACAAATTTTGCCTGTGATTTGGTGTGTTCGTTTTCTGCACCGGATACAATCTGTGTTGGCGATACCGCATTGATTTATTATACAGGTAATGGTGGTCCGAATGCAATTTTAAACTGGACAATAAATATTGATAATCTGATAGGCGTTCGTTTTGTCGGCCAGGATAGCTTGCGTATTAAATATAATTTACCGGGATGCTATCCTGTAAACCTCAATGTCAGGGAAGGTAATTGTGGAAGCTCTTGTTCAGATACAATTTGTGTCGTTTCCAAACCTTGCAAATGCGAAGCCTACACAAAAAACAAAATTGCACCCATTGGAAAATCCGGTCAGGACTGTTGCTATGATGTAAGTGGAGATATTGCTTCACTGAGTTGTTTTACAACGATTCAGATTTTATTGAGTGATGGAAGGTTTACCAATGTTCAGGCGGATGCACTCAATGGATGGTCTTTTCAATTAAATGGCACACAACAAATCCAATACGCGCATACTTCCGGATTTATTCCACCCGGTGTATTTCATGCTGGATCGTTTTGTGTTAGTGGCGCTTCCAATTATCTGATAACTGTCAGGTATATATATGCACTCGGTGGCTTTGGAGACACCTGTACATTTAAATATGTTTTTGATTGCCCAAAACCACCATTACCTCCTAAATGCGATTCCCTGTTTTCTACGTATCTTGAAAAACAGCATACACTGCCTGCTTTTTGCTGTTATAATCTTCATACTGACAATCCTTCACCAAATTGTTTTGACAAAATAAAAATTACAACCAATTCCGGTACGTTTAATTCCATTCAGGCGAATACATCTCAAGGATATAATCTGGTTCCAGGAAATCCACAGGAATTTAGCTTAACACACAGTTCAGGTTTTGTTCCGGTTGGTCAAACATTGCCAGTCTCGTTTTGTGTTAGTGGCGGAAACAATCCGGTAACCATTCGTGTGGTTTATTTTTACAATTCACCTCAGGGTAAAGACAGTTGTAGTTTTCAGTTTATTTTTGATTGTCCTGGATTTACTTCACCTCAGGATTGTTGCGATTCAACCAGTTTGCAAATTAATTCTGTCGGTATGCCCTCGAATTGTTGCTTCTCTGTTACAGGCAACAGTACAAAATCAAAATGTTTTTCAAAAATTTGTTTTACAGCATCATCCGGAACATTTTCAAATATTATTGCAAATCCAGGTTGGACTGCATCTGTAACACCACAAGGTTTTTGTTTTACTCCTTTGGCACAATTCATTCCGACGGGTCCTATTAATCCAGGGACATTTTGTATGACCGGTGCCAGTAACCCGGTTACGATAACTGCCGAGTATTATGACGCAAATGGTCTGGTCCTGGACAAATGCAAAAAAACATTTGTCAAAGAGTGTCCGCCGCCGCCGCCTGTTTGCAATTGTGACTCTTTGCGCAACCAGGTAAATTCTGTATCTGTCAATCCGGGTGTTTGTTGTTATTCCATACAAGGTTCCATTCCAAAATCCAATTGTTATACTCAGATTGGAGTTCAATTGAGTTCTGGAATGTTTAGTAATATTAATCCAGGAACCGGATGGAGTTCGTTTTCAACCAATTCTCAAAATTTTATTCTTACTCACAATTCCGGTTTTGTCCCTGCCGGAAGTATCAATCCGGCCAGTTTCTGTGTTACTGGTTCACTTTTTTATGTAGTGACAGTACATTATGTGTACAGTAACAATGGCATCAAAGATACCTGTACATTCAGATACACCTTTGATTGTCCCGGTATATCCAAACCTTGCAGCTGTGATTCTCTGACAAATTTTATCAATCAAGCATCAGCTGTACCTGGTTTGTGTTGTTATGCCATTCAGGGTAGCGTACCAAAATCGGGATGCTATACGCAAATGCAAGTATTGCTTAGCTCCGGCAGTTTTGCCAACATTCAAGCCAATCCAAACTGGACAGCAACTTCCATTAGTTCACAAAGCTTTACTTTAAATCACAACTCAGGTTTTATACCATCAGGCACAATTAATCCGGCCAGTTTTTGTGTTTCTGGTGCAACAGTATATTCAATTACCGTGCATTACTTTTTTAATAACAATGGCGTCAAGGATACCTGTACATTTAAATATACATTTAATTGTCCAGGAATTGCAAAACCCTGTACCTGCGATTCATTAAAACAATTTGTCACTCAAACTTCTGCAGTTCCTGGTTTGTGTTGCTATAGTATGCAAGCGAATGTACCTCCATCCAATTGCTTTACTCATATACAGGTCTTACTGAGCTCTGGTAGTTTTGTCAATGTCCAGGCAGGTGTTAACTGGACCGCTGGATCTTTTGCGCAACAAAGTTTTACACTAAATCACAACTCAGGCTTTATTCCATCAGGTACCATTAATCCAGCTACATTTTGTGTAACAGGTGCCTCAGTTTATACTATTACAGTGCATTATTTTTTCAACAACAATGGAGTCAAAGATACTTGTACCTTTAACTTTACATTTGATTGCCCGGGAATTTCTGTACCCTGCAAGTGTGATTCATTATCCAACCTCGTAACACAGACTTCTTCTTCACCGGGACTTTGTTGTTATACCATGCAAGCTTATGTGCCTTCCGCAAATTGTTTTACACACATACAAGTTATGTTGAGTTCAGGAAGCTTTGTCAATGTACAAGCCGGTGTCAACTGGATTGTGGGATCGAGCAGCAGTCAAAGTTTTACTTTAAATCATACATCGGGAAACATTCCGCCAGTTATTGTAAATCCTGCCAGTTTTTGTGTAAGCGGATCCACATTTTATACTATAACGGTACATTATTTTTATAATAATAATGGAGTGCAGGATACCTGTAGCTTTGATTATACATTTGATTGTCCGCCGGTAAGAGATACTCTATGTGACATGGCGAGTTGTCCTTCAGGTAACAGAGCCTGGCAGACCCTTGCAAGCGGCGTCACTTTTGTATATGATATGGTGGTGTACAACTGTCAGTTGATTGTGGCAGGTCAATTTAATCAGATTGGCAATGTATCTGCCAATAATATTGCGGCATGGGATGGTACTAACTGGACTGCTTTAGGACAAGGCGTAAACGGTACAGTGAGAGCTTTGGCAGTACATAATGGAGTATTGTATGTCGGAGGTCAGTTTACGTCTGCGGGCAATGTCAACAATGTAAATCATATTGCTTCCTGGAATGGTACTTCCTGGTCGCATCTGGATAATGGAGTATCGGGGACTGGATTGGTTTTTGTCGGTGCATTATTGAGTACCAATGCCGGACTGATAGCTGGAGGACAGTTTCAAAATGCAGGATTGACTTCTTTATTGGCCACAAATAATTTAGCCTTGTGGAATGGTTCATCCTGGACAAATAATTTTAATACCTTGTCCAATGTATTTAATGGCCCAGTTTATACATTGAGGGAATATGCCGGCCAACTTTACGCCGCAGGTACATTTAGTACGCCGCATTTGAATACGGCAAAATATAATGGAACTAACTGGACAAGCAATGGTGCTGGTATTACTTTGGTAAATAATGTGCCTTATGATGGAGTCTCTGCTCAATATGTATTTAACAATCAATTGATCGTCGGAGGTCATTTTAAAAATGCAGACAATCTGGCATCGACCCAGCATATTGCTATGTGGGATGGTAGTAACTGGAATGCAATGCCAGGTGGTGATTTAATTGACACAATCGATGCGGTGCATGATTTTATTAGGTATAATAATAAATTGTATGCAGGTGGAGCCATTAATCAGATGGGTAGCACTTTATTGAATGGAGTAGGAGAATGGGATGGCAGCAACTGGTTTAGTACCAACCACCCGAAACATCTTATCTGGGCCTTGGAAGTATATGATTCATGTGGTACTTTACCCTGTGAGTTATATTCAGCGGGTGAAGGTTTTGTGAATCGATGGGTTTGCTTGACAGGATCAAAAAATTTAAATGACAAACTCTCATTTTACATTTTGCCCAATCCTGCTGAAAATGTCTTAAATGTTATTATCGAACCGGCTAGCCTGACGAATAAATCATTGCTAAGAATTTTGAATGTACAGGGCAAATTGGTTGCTGAATTAAGCAATCTGAATTATCATCAAATAAAAATGGATGTAGGCAAATTGATCCCAGGTCTTTATATACTGGAATTTTCAAACGGCATTAAAGCTCCGGCTCAAAAATTGTTTATGAAGAAATAATCATTAAATTCCTATGACATAGGGTCTGTTAAATTTTATTGCCCAATAAGATTCGGATTATATTAATTGTAGGTAAGAAGCGACTCAAAGATAATACCGGAATGATTCCGGTATTATCTTTGAGGCTACATGAGTTATCTGCTTACAGTATTCAAAAGCTTTGTTGTAGTATTGTTTCTTTTGGAAGTATGGAGTACTCCCATTGTTGCTCAATTTGAGTTTTTATATAGTAAGCCTTATCCAGCCCGGCTCAAGGTAATGGATTCTGTCGTGAGGTATTATTACAAAGACTATCCTTATGATTTTAAAGAAGTAGACCAGAAAGTACAGGCGATCATTGACTATCTGACACAACAGGGTGATCATCGTGACTTGTTGAATTTTAAACAACAGCGACTCAATAGCATCTATGATTGGAGTATGGGTAAAAATATTAAGTACCCTTTATTTGTATCTGAAGGAATCCAATTATTACATGAGGCCTCCCGGCATAAACTTAAAGCTATTGAGGGTCGTATGCTAAGCTTATTCAGTCATTTTTATTTTAATATTGAAAATAATTACCGACTGGCTTTTGAATACATGATTAAATCCAAAGTAGTCTATGAGCAATTAAATATTTCTGAATATCCGGAAAAAGCTTTTGTCTATTATACATTTGCTTTCTTGTATTATGAATACAACGATTTTGAATCGTCTTTAAGCTTTACAGGTGAAATCATCAAAGAAAAAAATGTTGAACCGGATAAATTGGTGTTAAGCTATGATCTGATGGGCGAATGTTATAAAAACTTAGGTAAATATGATAGTGCCAGGATATGTTTCAATTTGGTTTTGTCCTGGTTAGAAAAATCGACCTTCAATAAAACAGCATGGAAGGGAATAGTTCTTGGTAAAACCGGTGAAACATGGTTCTATCAAAAAGATTATTATCAGGCAGAAAAGTTCCTTTCTGAAGGAATTAAAAACTGTATAAATTCCAAGGTTTCATTGGCAGATAATATATGTGTATTTGCAGCAAAGTTGTCAAAAATTAATTTAGACAACAATAATTTTAAAATGGCATACCATTATGCCATACTTTCTAAATCTAGTGCATCTGAGTTTGATAAATATCGCAATGTTTTTAAAAAAATCAAAGCTTTTAAATTTCATAAAGCATCAAATAATGCATTGAGCGAATATTATCGTGCAGATAATAATTTTTTGAAAGCTTTAATTTACCAGGACTCTGTATTTTATTATAATAACAAAATTGAAAAGCTGCTTGATGCCAAGAAAAATTATATTGCACTGGACGCCATAAACCAGCAAAAACTCAGGCAAAACGAAGACAGGGCTTTTAAGGAAAAAATGGAGCAATCCATGTGGAGGAATATTTTAATCGGATTGATCATTTTACTATTTATTATTGCCTCACTTGTCTATTATAGTCTGATTCAAAAACAAAAAATTAAAACCCAGAAATTATTAGCTGAAAAGGAATTGAAGAATAAGGAATTTGAACTCGAACAAAAAATGAAAATTATTGAAATGGAGAAAAGCCGGATGCTTGAAAAAAAGAATAAAGTAATCGAAGACTCCTTAATTGAAAAAGATATTTTATTAAAAGAAATAAATCACAGGGTTAAAAATAACCTTCAAATAATCAGTTCTTTATTGAGTTTGCAAGGTTCCAGGCTCACAGATGATAACGCAAGGGCAGCCATCGAAGTGAGCCGTGACAGAGTTTTGAGTATTGCCATGGTGCATCAACAATTAATCAAAAAAGAAACATTAACATATGTTGAAATTAATTCTTTTATTACGGATCTGATCACACAACTGGGTCAAAGTTTCAAGCCGGTAGATATACATATTAAATATGGGCTAAAAATAGATTCAGGTAAGCTGCATATTGACAAAGCCGTATTATTGGGATTAATTATTAATGAGCTTCTGACAAACTCATATAAACATGCTTTTGATAAAATGAAAGATGCTGAAATTGCGATTGAATTAAAAATCAGATCCAAAGATCCGGCACATGAAAACCTAAATGTAAGTCATGATACATTGCTATATATGAATTATAAAGATAATGGAAAGGGATTTCCGGAAACACTTGATTTGGATAAGGTAAATAGTCTGGGATTAAAATTAATAATTCAATTATGTAAACAAATGGACGCAAAAGTGGACTATAAATTTGAACAGGGTGCTTGCTTCAATATTAGTTTTTCTTAATTTAAAATTACCAGGATGCAAGGGTTAAAAATAGGCATAATTGAAGACGAGTTTATCATAGCCCAAAGTCTGTTTGAGTTATTAACGGAAATGAATTATTCTGTTTATACTCCGGCCAATAACTATTTGGATGGATTGGAATTGATAAAAAACAATGAGCTGGATTTACTATTACTGGACATTCATTTGGGTGATGGAAAAGATGGAATAGATTTGGGTGCGATTATTGTAAAAGATTATAAAATACCTGTTATATATATAACGGCACATGTTGATAAAAAAACCATCGACAGGGCCAAATTAACTCAACCAGCAGCTTACCTGGTCAAACCTTTTAATAATCATGATATTTATGCGGCTATCGAAATAGCCAGTTTTAAACATATGGTGATCAAGAGTGGTCTGGAGCATACAGGATATCTCATATTGAAAGAGGGTAACAACTTTCTTAGAATAATTGCGGATGAAATACTGTTTTTAGAAAGTGAACATGTTTATGTAAAAATTTATACAGTCAATAAAGTTTATTTATACCGCAATAGTTTATCCAACATTGTAAAAGAAATTGCAAATTCTAAATTTGTGAAAACTCATAGGTCTTATGTTGTCAACATGAGCCATGTGTTAGTTTTAGGTTCTGATTATGTAAAAGCTGGAAACTATACGATACCGGTATCCAGATCCTTAAAAACTCAGGTAAGAGAGGTCTTTTTAAGTTTGAGGTAAATTCGGATTAGTAATCTGGTTTTTATACATTCCTATAATTATAATGTCATTCAGATCAAATATTCTGCATTTCAGAACATTTCAAATTATAGCATTCTAATAATATATAAGTTTGGCAAAATTGAAGTTCCAGGACGAAGCAATACCCGGAATCATTATGTAATTAAATTACCTTAACAAGATGTTCTTGTGAGGCTGTTATTTATTTAAAGTAAAAATTAGTACAAACTATATTATAATTAATATAAATAATTGAAAATCAATATTTGTGTTAATAAACCACAAAAATAAATTTACATAGAAAATCGTACCAAACAAATCGTGTTCTGGTAATTCCTTTCCAATTCAATTAAAGCTAATTATTATGAAGAAATCCATGAAGTTTTTACATGTATTCGCAATGTTTTATTTGTATATATCAAGTGGGCACGCCACGATTTATACTGTTACTGATACTTTAGACACAAATACAAGCGGTACATTGCGCAAAGCGATGAATGATGCCAATTCTAATCCAGGTTTGGATACCATTCAGATCATGATTCCGGGTACCTGGCAACATAATATCATCCTTGGTTCAGCATTGCCAAATATTACAGGGCCGGTCCTTATAGATGGTACTACCCAGGCTGGATTTATATCCGGAACCCAGACAAGCTATGTAAAAATTGGACGGGTATATACAGGGACTATTTTCACTGCAACGAGCATAACAGGAATCACGATTAAGGGTTTGGATATTTCTTACTCTAGTCCACGCAATGGAACAGGTATAAGTTTTAGTAGCTGTAATCAAACCAGTCTAATTGATAATTTTATCAGAAACCGTAACAGAGGTATTTCTATAAGCGGAGGACAAGATCATACGATTCAAAATAATGACCTGGTCGGTACAAGTTCTGATTTTAATAATGCTGCTTTGCATTTATCCAGTATAACGGAGGGAAGCATTCCTAAAGGTATATTGGCAAGTGGTAATAAATTTGGAAACGGATTAACAGCGTTGCGCATTCAAAGCATGGATAATCTTTTGATTGGTGATGAGACGGTAGTCGGTGCAAATATTGTCATCGAATCAAATAGTGGTATTTCGACCGTTGGGGCTAGTGGTCATTATGTGTTTTATTTTTTAAATCTTAATAATTTAACGGTTAATCACGTCGATCTTTCTGCGACTAGTAATAATGATTCATATGCCGCAGTCGTAAGCAATCAGGTGACTAATTACAATATCAAATTTATAAATTGTACAATTAAAAATCGCTACGGAGGAATACTTTGTTCAAACGGCAAAGATTATACCGTTCAGAATAATGATTTCAGAGGAACTGGAGAAAATGCGCGTTTTGCTCTTGAATTTTCAAATATTACATCAGCAACTATTCCGGGTGGAATTCTCGTTTCGGGAAATACCTGGGGTAATAATGGTGGAGTCCAAAGCAGAGGTGGTTTGAAAATAAATAGTATGAATGACCTGATAATTGGCGATGCCATCACAGGAGTTCATGTCAAAATTGAGGACAACAGTGGTTTTAATACCATAGAAGGAAATAGCGCTGGAGACAGAGGTGCCTTATTTTTGCAGAATGTATCAAATATTACTATAGACAATATCGATGCTTCTTATACTCCGGGTGGTGCACCCAATTCATTTGGTATCCGGATTAACAATGGACCTTCCCATGGAAACATAACAGTAAAAAACTGTTTATTGAGAAATCGTTATATAGGCCTCTATTGTAATGATGGGAAAGATTATACCATTACTGGAAATGACCTAAGAGGTAGTGGATGGGAAGATGTATATGCTTTGTTTCTTAACAGTATTGCTGAAGGCACTATTCCTGGTGGAATTTTAGTTCATTCAAATTTATATGGTATAAGTCCAACGGGTGTCAATCCTAACGGTATCTGTATTTATATAGGTGCAATGAGTAATCTTACAATTGGCGATGCAACCACAGGTGTACATGTTAAAATAGAAGACAACAGTGGATTGAATACATTTCAGTCAAATACTGCTGACAGACGTGGAGCATTGTATCTGGATGATGTCAGCAATATGATAATTGATGACGTCGACCTGTCGTGCAACGCAGTAACTAATTCATTTGGTCTTTATGTTGAAAATGAAACTTCAAGATATAGCGGGTCCTCCACTCCACATAAAAACATTGTAATCAAAAACTGTTTAATTCGCAATCGTTCTGCTGGAATCAGGGTAAGAGGTGGAAAAGATTATACCATATTTAATAATGATCTGAGAGGAAGTGGTCACAATAACTATTGGGCCTTGGAATTAGGAAATATTCAACCGGGTAATGTCGCGGGTGGAGTGTTAGTATACTCAAATTTATTTGGCACCAATGGAGCTCAGGTAAGCAATGGTGGTGTATATGTAAATTCTATGCATAACCTAATTATCGGAGATGCTGCAACGGGTGTACACATTAAGCTTGAAGATAACAGTGGATTAAATCAGGTAGCAGGTTCCGATGTAAATAGCATCGGTGCTTTGTATCTTAATTCTGTAAGTAACATCACCGTGGATAATGTAGACTGCTCGAAAGTACCTGCTGGCCAGGGCAATTCGTGGGGAATTCGTGTTGCCAATAGTGCTACACTTGGAAATATTACAATTAATAATTGTCTTGCAGGAAATCGCCGGAGAGGAATTTGGGTCGATAATGGTAAGGATTATACTATTACAAATAATAACATGGTGGGAAGTGGTGACGGTCAACCTGCGTTTGAATTATCCAATATCATTCCGGGTACAATTCCTACTGGAATCATCGCTTCCGGAAATACTTTTGGCACACCGAATTTTAACCGGGGTGTCGTCATTTCAAATATGAGAAACCTCTTAATTGGCGATGCATCTGTAACCGGAGCTAATATCGTGTTGGAAGATAACTCCGGTCTGAATCAATGTGTAGGAACAGACTATAACAGTAATGGCGCTTTGTATTTATCAGCCGTTGATAGCCTCACCATAGACAACGTGGATTGTTCTAAAGCAACAGGATCAACAGGAAACTCTTATGGCATCCTTGTATCAAATGTTGTAATGAATCAATGGGTTACTATAAAAAACTGTAAAGCCGATAATAGATACAGAGGAATCTATTGCTCTGGGGGAAAAGATTATAAAGTATTTGATAATACCATTACAAATAGTGGTTGGGATGGAACTGCCAACGCGCTTGATATGCGGGATGTGACAGAAGGTTCTTTAACTGGCGGTGTATTAGTGTATGGAAATACTTTCGGAAATGTACCGATTACATCTAATGTGGCTCGGGCTGCAGTGCGATTTGATAATATGCGCGATCTTACCATCGGCGATGCAGGTACCGGAGGCAACGTGAAATTTGAAGATGGTAACGGCTTTTCAAACATAGGTTTTGATCAAAACAGCAACTACTACGTCATTTCACTTAATAATGTCACAAATTCAAGTATCAATGATGTTGATATTTCTTCTTCTTATACCTCGCCATCGATTCGAAATGGAGGAATCCGTATTTCAAACTCCCTGAGCAATGGATTTATAAATATTACCAATTGCAATATTCAAAATCGCAGAACTGGTTTATACCTGAGTGGCGGTAAAGATTACACAGTTACTGGAAACAACTTCACAGGATCGGGAAGTAACAATAGTGAATCCGCAGTATACATAAGTGGAACTAAAAAATCAAGCCTTGATGCAGGCATTTCTATGAGTGGAAACACATTTGGTGGAACGAATGCCAATGTAGCCCTTAGGGTTGAAAATTTAGATAGTCTTACAATTGGCGACAACACTGTGGTTGGCGCTGATATCGTATTTGAAGATGGCGACCTATCAACTGTTGGAAATAATGCTAGCAGCAACGAATCTGTGATCTATTGCAACCAGGTCAATAAGATTCTCATCGATAATGTACATCTTTCAAGAAACGGTGCTACTCCCTATGGTTGTGGTATCACTGTCAGTAATGGAAATGGAAATAAAGATATCAGCATAATAAATTGCGGAATATCTAATCGTCGTACGGGTATCTTTTGTTCTGGTGGATTGGATTATACCATTCAAAATGATACACTCACATCATCTGGTATCACTTTAACAGAGCCTGCAATTTATTGTAGTGGAGTAATCGAAGGTTCTCTTCCAGGAGGTGTTACAGCCAGTGGAAATATATTTGGCGGTACAAATGCCAATAACGCAATGCGTTTTGAAACCATGAAAAATATTGTCGTCGGGGATGCAAGTGTTTCAAACAGAACAATAACTATTGAGGATGGTGCGCTTACGACCGTTGGTAATAATGCAAACAGCAATGATGCGGTATTGTATTTCTCCAATGTCTCTAATACGACTGTAGATAACATTGACCTTACAAGAACAGGAGCTACACAATATGGAATCGGGCTACGTGTAGACAACAATGCTAATTTTTATCCATTCACCATTAAAAATAGTAGCATTTCGACTCGTCGTACAGGGATTTACGCAAATGTAATTTCAGGACTTACAATTGACAGTAACAGCATTTCTTCATGTGGATCAGCTGCAGCAGAACCGGCAATCTATTTATTAAATACAAGTTTTTCAGCGGGTAAATCCATGCATCACAATACTTTCAGCGGTACATATACTTATGGATTGCGACTGGAAAATATAAATGACGTCATTATCGGTGATAGCAGTGTTGTCAATGTGGAAATCCAGTTGGAGCCATATTGCGGAATTAATACGGCTACCACACGAGCTATTCATCTTGAAAATACCAACAGGGTAGAAATTGAACTTGTATCCTTATCATTAACGGGCACAGCATCAGGTACCGGCTTGTATGTAGTCGGTGGATCTTTTATGCGTGCAAGATCATTGACAATACAAAAAAGAGTGGATGGTATAGATCTCGTTTCTGGCAACAACCATACTGTTCAATGCAGTGACCTTTCTTTGAATACGGATGCACTTCAGATCGCCGCAGCTGTGAGTAGTATGACCATAGAGCAAAATAGTTTTACCGGAAATACCGGTTATGCCATTAATTCTGCAGCAACAGTAAAAGCAGAGAATAATTATTTCGGAGGTGGAGCCCCCCCTATTGGTACACCAAATGGAGTAACAGCCTCAGTTGATGCCGATCCTTATCTTTCTACCGCACCAACAGGTTGTCCGAGCACAACGTTACCTGAAATCGAAGTATCTGGAAACTTTAATCTTATAGAAGATGGTACCTTAACTACATCCACATCTAATTATACAGATTTCAATTCAACGAAAGTTTCTGTTCCGGTTTTAAGAACATTTCTGATCAATAACCGGGGTTCCATGAACCTTAATATTTCTTCTATTACTTTTAGTGGATCCCAAGCTTCCGAATTTGTTGCCGGCGCGTTGAACCCTGCTAGTCCTATACCGCCAGGTGATTCGGCAACCTTTACGGTAACATTTACACCAACCGCAACTGGAGCTCGCAATGCTACTCTGAATATCGCCAATGATGATGCAGATGAATCTGCATTTGATGCAGCTGTTAAAGGGACCGGTAAAGCCGCACTGGTTGTTACAAAAATTGCCGATACAAATGATGGTGTCTGCGATACAGATTGTTCGTTTCGGGAAGCAATGACTGTCGCTAACAGCAGTGCTGATGCCGATGTTATAGAATTTAATGTTGCAGGGGGTGGAGCTCAGACTATCGTACTTTCATTGGGTACACTACCAACCATTACACAACCCTTAATCATTGATGGATCAACGCAACCTGGATTCGCAGGCACAGCATTAATTACACTTAACACCACAAATGGCTCTACAACTTTTTCGGCAAACTCGGTGACCGGGTTAACGATAAAGTACATGGATATTTCACGACCTAATGGAAACTACGATGGCTATGGAATTGATCTGAATTCCTGTAATGAGGTGTCTATTCTGAATAATATTATCCTAAATCGTTACCGCTCTGTAACAGTAAGCGGAGGACGTGACATTACGATAGAAAATAATGATTTCAGACAAACGGGTCTGGACTTTAATAATCCTATTGTCTGGATTAATGGTGTATTGTCAAGAAATATTCCAGGTGGGATCAAAATGAGCAATAACCTGTACGGAGATGCGGCTGGAGGGAACAGAAGCCGTTTTGGATTTAGAATAACCGCGATGAACAACTTGATTATAGGAGATGCTTCTGTTGCAAATGCCAATATTAAAATAGAAGATGGAAGTGGATTTTCGGCGGTAGGTACAGGTGACAATTATTGCTTCTACCTGGAAACTTCTTCTAATATTACTTTTGATAATCTGGATTTATCGGCTACTACTTATGGTTACCAGGGTTGGGGTATTGTTGTAGCAGGTGGAACTGCGTATCATGATTTTACAATAAAAAATTGTAAAATAAATAATCGATATAGTGCAATTTATTGTACGGGCGGTAAAGATTATACTATACAAAATAATAATATACAGAATTGTGGAAATGACATTAACAGACCTGCTCTTTGGCTGAATGGATTGACAGAAGCTAATATTCCTAAAGGAATTCTTGCAAGCGGAAATTTATTTGGAAGCGGTACTTCACGGATCGGATTGCGGATTGACAATATGAGTAATTTGCTGATTGGCAACCAAACCGTACCTGGAACAAATATAACACTTGAAGATGCAAGCGGAATAGCTGGTACCGGTTCAGGTGGTGATTATTATTGTATATACCTCGGTAACGTTTCAAATACAACTATTGACAAAGTAGACTTAAATTCAACCATTGGCTATACAGGACATGGAATTCGTTTTGAAAATTCATATAACAATAGCAATAACACCATCAAGAATTGTAAAATAAATAATAGATATGTGGGTATCTATTGTGGGTCAGGAAAAGATTACACAGTACTAAATAATGATTTAACTAATACAGGTAATGATAACTCTCGTCCTGCACTTTGGTTTAATAATGTCCGCTCGAAAAATATTCCTATGGGTATCGCAGCAAGTGGAAATTTATTTGGAGGAGGAAGTGCAAGAACTGCTTTACGGGTTGACGGAACAGATGGTCTTATTGTTGGTGATGCATCTGTAGCTGGAGCCCATATCGTCATAGAAGACAATAGTGGCGCGAATAATCTGAATAATACTGATGGTACAGCTGTATTTTATTTTGTCGGTACTTCAAATCTGACAGTGGATAATGTTGATGTTTCACGGAGTTTTGGAGGTAGAGAAGGTTGGGGCATTTATCTCGAAAATGGTAGTAATGCATACAGAAATTTTACAATTAAAAACTGCTCATTAAAGCAACATCACGTTTCGCTTTGGGTCAATGGCGGAAAAGATCTGACCTTAACCAATAATGATTTTAGATATAGTGGTTGGTATGAAGAAAGGCCTACTATATTCTTAAATAATATCACAGCTGGCAGCCTGCCCGGAGGGATTTCCATGAGTGGAAATCTTTTTGGTGGATCTTTTAATGGTTCGATTGCTCATTTTGGAATCCGTTTCGATAATATGAGGGATCTGGTTATTGGTGACATAACGGTGCCTGGACGAAATATTACCATCGAAGATAATAGTGGAATGAATGAAATTGTCGGTGAAGATGCCAACAACAGAGGATGCATAAGAATGAATTCTGTCAGAAACATTGTCATCGATAATGTAGATTTTTCAAAAGCGACTGGTGGGCAGGCCAATTCATATGCATTGTATTTAAATGCTTGTCTGAATTCTGTGGTAAAAAACACGAAAGGATCTAACCGCTATAAAGGTTTTCATTTTAATGCTGGAAGGGACTATACCATATTTAGTAATGACCTTACTGGATCTGGCCAATCCATTTCTTACCCTGGACTGTATTTTTCCAACGTACAAGCTCAGGCTATTCCTATTGGAGTGAGTGCATACCTTAATACATTTGGTGGAGCAAATGTTCGTACTGCGCTACGTGTAGATAATATACGGGATTTAATTGTAGGCGATGCATCCGTAAGTGGCGCTCATATAATTTTAGAAGATAATTGCGGTGTCAATAACCTTACCATTACAGATAACAATAGTAATAATCCAATTCTTTCTTTTAATACTGTCTCTAATTTCACTATTGATAATGTGGATGCTTCAAGACCTGGTGTAAAAGATCGCGGTGCAATTTGGATAAGCAATAGCTCCATAAATTCAAATGTGACTATCAAAAATTGCAATTTCAATAATAGCTATCGTGGTTTGTATTGTAGCGGTGGAAGAGATTATACTATCTTAAATAATACACTTCTGAATTCAGGATGGACTAACGATCAGCCTGCTATTTATTTGCAAAACATTCAGGAGGGAAGTTTACCCGGCGGTATCTTGATGAGTGGAAATACATTCGGTGGTGCAACGGCTCGCGGGGGTGTGCGTATCGAAGGTATGAGAGATCTGATTATCGGGGATACTTCCGTTGCAGGTAGAAACATCACTCTGGAAGATAATTGTGGACTAAACAACCACAGTATGAATTTAAACAGTTCGTCATATTATCTTCTTCATTTGGTGAACGTAAATAATGTGGTAGTGGATAGTATCGATGTATCTCGTCCAATCGGCGCGACGCCAGCTCAGGATATGGTCGGTATTCGAGTTGATAATAGTTCGGATTACGGTCCGGTTACAATTAAAAATTGTGATGCACGAAGACACCGCATTGGAATTAGTCTTTCGGGTGGGCAGAATTATACTATAACAAATAATGACCTGCGCGGATCGGGTACCAGTTCTGATGATCCGGCTCTATATGTCAATAGTATTTCTCAGCTTGATGCTACTATTCCAATGGGGCTTGCAGCAAGCGGAAATAAGTTTGGTGCATCGAATGGTCTTAATACAAATTGTGGTATTCGTCTTGAAAATCTCTGTGGAATAAAAATTACAAACACCTCAGGAGCAGGAAACCATGTGGTAGTCACTTTAGCCGATAGTTTGTATAAGGCTCTTGGCAATGCAGGTAGCACACCAGGTGTCATTGTACTTAGAAATACAACCGGCGTGACAATTGATAGTTTGAACCTCAATTTTACAGGGTCTCAAACCGGAACGGGAATTTATTGCAATAACGATGCTGCCGGCCAGTATGGAAATACCTTTAGCAATAACCTGATTAAAAACCGGCGAATGGGAATTCGCATTAATAACGGTGCTGATTATACCATCTCAGGAAATGATTTTCAAACAACAGGTATTGCAGATGACGAACCCGCAATTCGGATTGAACATGTTGCTGAAGGAAATTTGACAGGTGGACTCAATATAAGCAATAATATGTTTGGTGGTACAAATGCTCTCTTTGGTTTGAAATTTGTCAATATGTCTAACCTGAAAATATCAGATGGTACGTTTCCGGGAACCAATGTTAATCTTGGACTTTATGGAACCAATGGATTAAGCGAAGTTTCACAGGGTAGTGGATATGTATTGCATTTATCATCTGTTTGTAATGTAGAAGTTAATACTCTGGATCTTTCACGGTCTGGTATTGTCAGACAAGGTACGGGTATCCGACTAACAAATGGTGTTGGCAACATCATTCAAAAAGTCTATGCACAAGGAAGAGATATTGGTCTTCAGGTCAACGGAAGTAGTAGTGAAATGATAAAGTGCAATACATTCTATGATAATAACTTTGGAATGGATTTTATTACACCAGCTATATCTGGGCTTAGCCTGATAAATAATAGTTTAATGTGTAATGCAACAGGATTAAGAACTACTGCGCCTGGTACTTTAAATGCAATGGCCAATTATTGGGGAGCTCCCAATGGACCTAGTAATTTAGGTGGAGGCGGAAATGGTTATACTGGTACAGTAGATGCAACTGGATTTTTAACAGATCAAAACGCCTGTGCTCCACCATTGCCCAATACAGATGCACTTGGAAATGCCATGCTTATTGATGATGGCGATATGACTCCTTCATTTAATGACAATACTCTTGTTTGTGGTATTCCTGTTGGGCAGGAAAGTATAGTTGATTACACTATTAAAAATGATGGAGGCGGTATAATCCGTTTAAATGGTCCTTCGCCTGTGACCACCGTACCGGCGACCGTTTTTACAGTAGTTACTCAACCGGCTGATTTAGAACTTGCACCCGGTGAATCCACCATTGTTTCAATAAAATTCGCTCCGACTAGTGTTGGATTATTTACCGCTACCGTAAATATTTCAAACCGTAGCTGTAATAATAATCCGTATGATTTTACAATTCAGGGTAATGGCTGTGATCCATATACAGCTGCATTAAGCAGGGATACAGCAGTTTGTATCGGTAATCCATCCAGTGTCAAAATTACCATTACAGGAGGTGCAGCTCCATTTAATGTTACCTTATCTGATGGTAGTGTACATATTGTTAATTCAACCGGTGTTCATTATCTGACGGTGTCACCAATCATTACCACCAATTATACACTAACCAAAGTGTTTGATGCAAATAATTGTTGCGCGGATTTAAGTGGATCATCCCAAACAACCATCAATCCATTACCAACACCAACAATTGTGTTAACTGAAAACTCAGGCAATAGTGCTAATGATGGTATTATATGCGCGAGTTCAACAGCATTACTTGATGCAGGAGTCTTTAGCTCATGGTCCTGGAGTACATCGCAAACCACTCAAACTATTTCTGTAAATACTAATGGTACGTATACTGTTACAGTAACTGACGCAAATGGTTGTTCGGCAACTGACACTGAAATACTCACGGTAAATCCAAATCCAGTACCTGTCATAATGGTTTCTGAGACTTCCGGAAATACAGATGATGATGGTATACTTTGTTCCGGAGACGCTGCTTCACTGGATGCCGGAATCTATACTTCCTGGTTGTGGTCTACAACTGAGACAACTCAGGTGATTAATACCAGTGCAGCGGGAACGTATACAGTAACAGTAACAGACGCTAATGGATGTACCGGAACAGATCAACAACAAATTGTGGTAAATCCTTTACCTGCAGCTTCTCTTACAAATGATTTGCTGGTATGTCCCGGAACAACTTCCGTACAATTGAATATTAATGTTACTTCGGGTACCGCCCCCCTGACAGTGATCTTGTCAGATGCGAGTTCTCACAATGTAACTTCCACCGGTGTTTCACAAATAACAGTTACTGTTGACGAACCAGGTCCTGATATTTTTACAATAACTTCTATTGTTGATGCTAATGGATGTTCGGGAACCGGTTCAGGAACAGCTACTGTAAACTTTGGATCAGCCGGAGAAATTGAAATAAGCGGTTTAGGAAATCCGATTAGTGATGGAGACATGAGTCCGGATGTTTCTGACGATACAGATTATGGTCAGGTAGGAATCGATGATGAAGAAACCCATACCTTTACCATAACCAACAGTCACGCTACTGAAGTGCTTAGCATTTCCGGTGTAACAATTACCGGCTCCAGTAAATTTACATTAGTCAGTAGTCCTGCAGGATCTGTGCCAGCCAATGGTGGTACAACTACTTTTAGTGTAAAGTTTGCTCCGACAGGACCTGGTGTTCAAAACGCTACCATACTGGTATCGAGTAGTGATTGTGATGAAAATCCATATGATTTTGCAGTAACAGGGGAAGGAATTTGTATTGATCCTGACTTTACTGTATGTCCCGGACCTATCACCGGAAATAATGATGCTGGAGTATGCAATGCGGTAATTACGTATACCGCCACAGCTACAGGAACTCCTGCACCTACATATTCCTATTCATTTTCAGGTGCAACTTCAGGAAGTGGATCTGGCACAGGAAGCGGTCTGTCATTTAATGTGGGCGTTACCACAGTTACGGTTACTGCGACAAATGCATGTTCTTCGGATGTTTGTGTCTTTACTGTGACGATCACGGATACAGAAGCTCCTGACATTGATTGCCCGGGTAATCAAAGTAAAAATGCCGTATCTTCTTGTCAGTATACAGCATCTGGCTCTGAGTTTAATCCGGTATCTGTTACTGACAATTGTTTGACAACAATTAGCTATACCCTGACAGGCGCTACAAGCGGCACCGGAAATACAAGTCTTAATGGAATTGCTTTTAATTTTGGAGTGACTACCGTTGAATGGAAGGTAACTGACATATCAAATAATACAAATACCTGCAGCTTCACCGTAACCGTAAATAATAACCAGACGGCTTCCATTAGTGTGGCCGAAACTTCAGAAGTATCTGACAACGACGCCATTGTTTGCAGTGGCGATCCGGCTACATTAACCGCATCTTCAGGATCAGCTTATGTATGGAGTACAACTGAGACAACAAGTGCTATCGTAGTTAATCCTACAACAACATCAAGTTATACGGTTACTGTTACAGTGGCAAATGGATGTACCGCAACAGCAACGCAGACTATTACAACCACTGCCTTGCCCGTGGTAACCTGTCCTGACAATATGAAGGCCTGTCTGCAGGGGGGCAATGTTACTTTAAGTGGCGGAATGCCAGTAGGTGGAACTTATTCAGGGACTGGAGTAAGTGGTACGACATTTGATCCTACCGTAGCAGGAATCGGCGTACACCTGATTACATATAGCTATACTGATCCTGTTACTGAGTGTTCTGGATTCTGCACCTTTACGATAGAAGTATTTTCCGCTCCTATTTACAATATGAATGATAACTTGTATTATTGTACAATTGAGGAAGCCGTAATGGCAGCATTAACTGGTGATAATGACGAACTTCAGATTCCTGCCGGTAATTATGATGAACCTTGTATTCATATAGCAAAAACTTTAAAAATTAAACCCATGGGAGGCATGGTTACCATCAATTGTATTATATTGGAAGGTCCTGGAAAAACAGTTACGTTATTTGGAAACATTACAATTAATGAATTGACCCTGACTGATGGACATATTCATACGAACGGTCACAATTTAAAATGTGGCACCATCTCTGGTGGAAGTTTGGATAGCTACATTGTAACTGATTGATTACAGTAATAATTATAGGTTCTATACATAGAAATTTAAAAATTAAAAAGCCAGACCGTTAAAATTTAGGTCTGGCTTTTTAATTTCAGATTATGTATCAATTGTAATTAAAATAAAATATTACTTTTGATTAAAAATTGCCATGAAATTTTTTTCGTCATTCACATATCTCCTGGTTGCATTATTATCATGTACCAATAAAACCGACATTAAAAATGAAATTCTGAACTTCCATGCTTGCATATCCAAATGTGAAGAACTTCCAACTGATATAAGTTATAATTTTATTATCTGTACTCAGGAATGTACCGATTTGTTTGACCGTAAAAAAAATGTGTGCAATTCACTGGATTCTAAAGAACGCGAAAAATGTATTGAAGATATTTCAGTAAGCCGCGATCAATGCATTGAAACTTGTCAACAACGTATGATCACAACCCGATCCGAAATACAAGCTCAGATCAAAAAATGTCAGGATATTTGTATCTATAATTTGAAAAATAAATAAATTCCAGGCATCTATCTCAACATATTAATTTCCGGCGATTTGTTTTTCCATGGTTGCAGTGTCAAATTCTACCCAGCCACTTTCAATCTTTCCATCTGCTCGTAAATGGTAAACCCCCATCCAACTAACATTTATTTTATTATTTGTAGCCGGTTTGCCTTTAAACATACCTGTATTGGTGCCTGACACAGTTCCCCTGATGGATACTCTGTTATCACAAATGATAATTTCATCCAGGTTTCTTTTGATATCCGGAAAAGCTGATTTGTACACACTTAGTCTTGCTTTAAATTCAGTTACACTGGATTTGTTTCCCAAAAAATAATTCACGCCATCAGCAGTCCAGTAGCCAGCAAATTTTTCAACATCGCCATCGTCAGCTGCTTTAAACATTTCTCGGATGTTTTTTTCTGTTAAAGCAGTAGGATTTATACCTTTCATTAATTGAGCTTCAAAAGCTTTTACATCCATTTGAACATTGATAGATTGTATTTTTCCACTTCCATTCAACTCCATAATACTTATAAAATGAAGTTTTATTTTGTTATGAGTAGGGGGATTTCCCATCAGGGATCCTGTGTTAGTACCCGTAACAACACCAGAAACCGCCACTCGATTATCATCGGCAAACCAGGATACAATTTCATGTTTCATATCGGGGAAAGCCTGTTTAAATCCTGCAGACATAGTTAACAATGCATTTTTATCCAGAGGTACCGGGGAAAATGGAATATTTGCACTTAATTCAGTTGTATAAAGATTAGCAAGTGCTGCCGCATTGCCGGCATCCAGCTGGGCATAATATTCCGTAATAATTTTTCCAGCTTGTTTTTCCTGCGTCATTCCAATCATGTTGATAGATAATACCACGATAAATAAAAAGAATAATTTTGTTTTCATATAAAATATTTAATTTGAATTATTAATTGATTTGGTTTTGAGTGACTTTTGTTATTTTCAAATGTGAATTTAATTCACTCTATATCTTCACAGGAGTTTCTAACACTCCCTTGAAATAAGAAATTTTATTATTCATTGTTTTAAAATGATGACAATAACCTGTTTTGTAACTACCAGAGGATTTATGAACCTTAAATTCAGCATTAACCAGTGCTACCACATCATTTCCATCAGCTAAAAAACGGCTTGGTTGAAATTTTTCAAAAGTTAACTTTTCAGCAATATCCTGAAAAAATTTGGCAACTTCTTCCTTTCCTTTAAATGTTTGAATTCCATTTGGATAAATAATATCATCGTGGATTTCAAAGACTACATCTTCATTACAAAGGTTAAGAATGGCAGGAATATCTTTTTTGCCAAATGCATCGTATGCAGCTATCACAACTCCTGTACTAGGATTTACAATTGAACCATATCCTACGGCAATTAATGAACCTGCTGGATTTGCGACCCAATGAGAAATGGCCTTTCCCTGAGCATTCATTTCTATAATATCCATATCCGTTAATTCAAAATGTGCATTGGTTGGAGGTAGCATTAAGAAATTTCCGGTATTTGTACCACTCACCCGGAGTTTAGAAAAATAACGGTTATTACCGGCCGGGGCGATTTCTGTTGCTTCTACTTTAAAGTCAGGAAAAGCATCAAAAAATACTTTGTATTGAGCAATAGAAGCTTCAATACCTTCTATTGGCTTAGGACCTAAACTAAGCTCAGTATAATTATCCGCACAATAACTCGCAAATGCCTTGTAATCTCTATTAGACAAAGCTTCATAAGCCTTTCGGATAGTATCCATATTCTTAGCATCCTGTGAGTTTTTAGTTGTACATGAAACTATTCCAAGGATTGTTAGTACACATAATGTGAATAAAATTTTTACATTTTTCATAATTTTATTTTTTTGATTTCTTCTATTTACGAAGAATCTGAAAATTTGGATTTAGTACGTTTTTTGAAATTAAGTAAAATAGCATACTTTACCATATTAATCCGGTCTGATTTGTATCTAAAAATCCCTAATATATGGGATTGTAAATAATCTTTAAGTATCCATAATTTTGTATTTTCTATTTACGGACTTAAAAATTTGGATCTTATTCTTACCTAAAATAGTTAATATGAAAAACCTGAGTTTTGGATTCTTTTTATTGATTTTTTATTTTTCTTCATGTAAGCGGGAAATCACAAAGCAAAACCCGGTACCTGCCAAGACTGTCATGTGTGCTTCAAAAACGACGGATGCCGCCTGGTATACTTCTGACAATGTAGCACCGCTTTTTGACGGTTTGGGAAATTTAAAATATATCATCACAACTAGTTCAGCTGAAGCACAACAGTATTTTAACCAGGGGCTTATCCTTTCTTATGCCTTTAATCATGCAGAAGCAGCCCGCTCTTTTTATTATGCTTCCAAACTCGACTCTAACTGTGCTATGTGTTATTGGGGATATGCATTCGTATTAGGCCCAAATTATAATGCAGGTATGGAACCCGATAACTATCAACGAGCGTATGACGCCATACAAAAGGCGATTAACCTGGCATCAGGCGTCACAGAAAAAGAACGGGATATGATTCAAGCTATGGCAACACGCTATAGCGAAGAACCCTTAGAAAACAGAGCACCACTGGACAGCGTATTTTCACAATCCATGAAAGCATTATATCAAAAATATCCCGATGACCCGGAAATTGCTGCGATTTATGCAGAATCTATAATGGACCTTCATCCCTGGGATCTCTGGGATAAACAGGGGAATCCAAAATCCTGGACACCTGAAATCATCGAAATATTAGAAAAACTTTTGCTTAAATATCCCCAGCATCCCGGCGTACATCATTTTTATATTCATGCTGTAGAAGCCTCTTTTAGTCCGGATAGAGGTCTTAAATCCGCTGCCCTTTTTGATAATGGCCTGGTGCCAGCTGCAGGCCATCTCGTACATATGCCATCACATATTTATATCCGCACAGGTGATTATCATAAAGGATCTCTTGCCAATATTAATGCTGTAAAAATAGACAGCCAATATGTTAGTTCATGCCATGCCCAGGGTGCATATCCGCTTGCCTATTATCCACATAATTACCATTTTCTGGCGGCAACTGCAACCATGGAAGGTAAAAGCGAATGGGCCATAATGGCCGCAGATCAGGTAAGTCATCATGCTGATCAGGAACTAATGGTCGATCCGGTTTGGGGTACTCTTCAACACTACTATGTCATTCCCTATTTCGTAAATGCTAAATTTGGAAAATGGGATACTTTGTTGAAAATGAATAATGCTAATCCCACATTAAAATACCCACAGGCAATCCGTCATTATGCCAGGGGACTTGCCTATCTGGGTAAAAAAGATGTACAAAATGCTAAAACAGAATTTAATTATCTTGAAGTTTTCGCTAAAGATACCAGCCTTAAAGAAATTACTATTTGGTATATCAACTCCGTAGCTACCGTTGTCGAAATTGCAAGCAAAGTATTGCAAGCAGAAATTCTGGCCGCAGAATCTTCATTTGATGAAAGCATTCTCTTGTTGAAGGAAGCCATAAAACTTGAAGATGCTCTTAACTATAATGAACCGCCGGATTGGTTTTTTTCCGTTAGACATCATCTGGGTGCCATCCTGCTGGAAGCCGGTAAAACAGATGAAGCGATCGAAATTTATCAGCAGGATTTAGCATGGTGGCCAAAAAATGGTTGGGCACAGCATGGTCTTAAAAAGGCTTACCAAATGAAAAAAGATCCTAAGAATCTACGCAGAATCGAAAAGGAACTTTCGCAAAATTGGCAATTTGCCGATGTGAAACTCACAACTTCAGTCATAAAATAAGAAACCGCTCAAAGATAAAATCTCCATCTACAGCGCCAGGCCAATAGGATTTCTTTTAAAGAAAGAATTTCAATTTCTTATAAATTAAACTATTTTTGCATATGAAAGGCCTAATATATGGAGTCAGGACAACAAAATCCAGGATCTTCTGAATACCTAAATCTTAAAGATCTGGTCGATTTAATCAATAGCTATCTGGATGAATTCCGGAAACATCGCCTGATTATTTATATCAGTTTAATGATTTGTGTAGTCACAGGATTGTACCTGCGTTGGAATTCTCAAAAAATTTATGAAGCTGAAGTAAGTTTTATGATCAATAACGACGAGGGATCTTCTTCTGCTTTGGGTCTGGCTTTTGGTCAGATCGGCGGACTGTTAAACGTAGGTGCCGATGTCAACCTTCAAAAGATTCTGGAGTTGGCAAAATCGAGGAAAATTGCAGAAAAAGTTTTTTTCGTTAAATGTACGATCGATCAAAAAGAAGATATCCTCGCCAATCACCTGATTGCTGTATATGAATCCAATGGCAAATGGGCTAAGAATCTATTTACTTTTTCAAAACATCCTCTGGATTCATTTCGCTTTAAAAATCAGTATCCGGAAAAATTTGAATTTCTGGACAATATGGCTCTACTCCAATTACACAATTTGTTTCTTAAAAATTTATCAACCGACGTCAGTGAAAAAACATCTATTATGAAACTGTCAGTCCAACTTACAAACCAGCAACTATGCTATGAGCTGACAAAACGGTTGTTTCAGGAAATGAGCAATTTTTATATTGATAAAATGGCAGAAAAACAGCGGGTGACCTACTTAGACCTCAAAAATAAAACTGATTCTTTAAAGACCTTGATCGAACGCTTGCAATATCGCTTGGCTGGCATAAAAGATAATGTACGATCTACCTGGTTGTATCAGGAAGACGTTCCAAAGAATTTGCTCGACCAGGAAATCAGAATGCTTCAGGTAGTCTATGGGGAAGCCTTAAAAAACCGGGAAGTGGCCTCATTTGCCCTGGAAACAAGCACACCATTTATTCAAGCAATCGATTTACCCATAGTACCTTTAAAAATAATCCAGCAAAGCTGGTTAAAAGCACTTCTTTTAGCAATTTGCTATGGTCTGGTCCTTAGCGCCGGATTTATCGGAGTCCGAAAATTCTTCAGGGATCAATTGAGCTGAAATCAGGAGGGTTTCGATAACAAAATGATCCGGCCTGCGTTATTATTTGCTCAAAACGAGTAATTTTGTTGCTCAATTATGATCGAGGCGCTTATTTCTTCAAAAACAAGGATTAAGCTGTTGATGAAGTTTTTTCTCAATAGCAATACCACTACCTATTTAAGAAGTCTGGAAACAGAATTTGGAGAATCCTCCAATGGAATCCGCATCGAACTAAATCGCCTGGAAAAAGCCGGGATGCTGACTTCTGAAAATAAAGGAAACAAAAAGTTTTTTAAAGCTAACACTGAGCATCCTTTGTATAATGAAGTACACAATATTTTACTCAAACAAATTGGAATCGATCAGATTGTTGATAAAGTGATCGACCGGTTGGGAGCTGTTAAGGAAGTCTATCTTTCAGGTGATTTTAGTAAAGGACGAGATAGTGAATTTATTGATCTGATTTTTATTGGAAACTTACATGAAACGTATTTATTAAATCTGATTAAAAAAGCTGAATTACTCATTCAGCGCAAAATACGATTCACTTTATTTGAAAACTACCAGGATACTGATTTAGTAAAAATTTTAAAAGAGCAAGAACCATTTCTTTTGTGGTCTGACAAGGATTAATCTATGTACAATCAATTAGTTAATAAAGAAAAAAAATTGGCCGTCGTTGGTCTGGGATATGTTGGTTTGCCATTAGCATTGTGTTTTGCTAAAAAATTCAAAGTTATTGGTTTTGATATTAACGCAGAACGAATTGAGATGATGAAAAGTCAGAAGGATCCGTCTCGCGAATTATCTGAATCTGATTTTGCAGGAACGGATATCGAGTTTACCTGCCATTTGGATAAATTGCAGGAAGCATCTTTTTTTATTGTTGCAGTTCCAACTCCTGTAGATAAACATAAAGTTCCGGATCTGAAACCTATTTTATCCGCTTCTGATACAATTGGCAGGGTTTTAAAAAAGGGGGATTATGTTATTTTTGAATCAACAGTTTATCCGGGTTGTACAGAAGAAGATTGCCTTCCTGTCATTGAAACAGAATCAGGTCTTCGTTTAGGAACTGATTTCAAATTAGGTTATTCTCCTGAACGAATTAATCCTGGTGATAAAAAAAGACCTCTTGAGAGTATTTTAAAAATTGTATCTGGAAGTGATCCGGAAGCTCTGGAAGAAATTGCTAAAGTTTATAATGAAATTATTTATGCCGGTATCTATAAAGCAACCAGTATCAAAGTAGCAGAAGCTGCCAAAGTAATTGAAAACAGTCAAAGAGATTTGAATATTTCTTTTATGAACGAACTTGCCATAATATTTGATAAAATGGAAATCGATACAAGGGAAGTACTTGAAGCAGCAGGGACGAAATGGAATTTTCTTCCTTTTTCTCCGGGTCTCGTCGGTGGTCATTGTATTGGCGTTGATCCTTATTATCTGGTTCACAAATCCAAAAAACTAGGATATGATCCTGAAGTGATTTTAAGTGGCCGTAGAATAAATGACAGAATGCCCGCTTATATCGCAAAAAAACTCGTTCAGCTGCTCATTGCAAAAGGTAAAAATCCAAGTGAATGCAAGGTATTAATCAATGGTATAACTTTTAAAGAAAACGTTTCAGATATACGCAATTCTAAAGTAGCCGAATTGTATTACGAACTAAAGGGATATTCTGTTAAAGTCGATGTTGCTGATCCGCAAGCTGATCCAGATGAAGTATTTCAAGAATATCAAATCAGGATGGCAGAAAAAAAAGATTCTGATTATGATGCTGTAATTGTTGCTGTGGCTCACGATGAATACAAAGTATTAAATCCGGAGCATTATACAAAAATCATGAAAAAAGATCCAATTCTTATCGATTTAAAAGCTTTGTATGTAAAGCCAGGACAGGAAATTACCTATTGGAGATTATAATTCCAGCATATAATGTATCTTAATCAACAAACTTCATCTAAATTTATACTAAATAGATAATGAATATAACTATCATAGGAACGGGCTATGTTGGACTGGTTACAGGAACCTGTTTTGCGGAAACCGGAAATGACGTAATGTGTCTGGATATCGACACTGTAAAAATCAATAATTTACAAAATGGTATAATTCCGATTTTTGAGCCTGGACTCGATTTATTGTTTGAACGGAATAGTAAAGAACAACGCTTAAAATTTACAACTGACTTACCAACCGCAGTTGCCCATGCCGAAATAATTTTCCTTGCATTACCTACTCCATCTGGTGAAGATGGCTCGGCTGATCTGAGTTATGTATTGGATGTTGCTGATAAAATTTCTTATCTCATCCAAAAATATACAGTGATCGTTAATAAAAGTACAGTGCCTGTTGGAACGGCTGAACAAGTTGAACGAATTTTATCGAATCATCTGGACCGGAAATTGTTTGATGTCGTTTCCAATCCCGAATTTTTAAGAGAAGGTGTGGCAGTTGAAGATTTTCTAAAACCTGACAGAGTAGTAATCGGAGCTAAATCTGAAAAGGCAGCAGAGAAAATGAAAGAACTGTATGAGCCTTTTGTCCGACAGGGTAACCCCATCTATATTATGGATGTTCGCAGTGCAGAACTCACTAAATATGCAGCCAATGCGTATCTGGCATCCCGTATCAGCTTTATGAATGAAATTGCAAATCTGTGTGACCACACTGGTGCAAATGTCGATATGGTCCGCATAGGTATGGGTTCTGACAACCGGATTGGAAAACGATTTTTATTTCCGGGAGTAGGTTATGGTGGATCTTGTTTTCCAAAAGATGTTAAAGCTTTACATCATACCGCCGATCAATATAGTTATCAATTTCAGATACTGAATGCTGTAATGAATGTCAATGAAATTCAAAAGAAGATATTAAGTCAAAAGATAATCAAACATTTTCAAAATCAGTTAAAATCTAAACGAATTGCAGTTTGGGGACTGGCATTCAAACCAAATACAGATGATATACGTGAAGCACCGGCATTGCAAATAATTGATGATCTCTTAAGCATGGGAGCACAAATTTCAGTCTATGATCCTGAAGCTATGAAACATGTTCAGTCAATCTATGGTGATAAAATTCATTTTGCAAAAGATATGTATGAAACGCTGCAACAGGCGGATGCCCTCGCATTGATTACAGAATGGAACGTATTTCGTTCACCTGATTTTAATAAAATGAAATCTTTAATGAATCAAGCTTTGATTTTTGATGGCAGAAATGTTTTTGAACATACCAAAATGAAAGAATTAGGTTTTAATTACATTAGTATGGGGAGGCGATGATGCAATTAACAATTTACAATGAATAATTAATAATGAGTAGAATATAAAGGATGATTAGTAATTAAATTCTTAGCTAGGAATAAAAAGCACTTAAGTAGTCAATAATTTAAGTCAAAAAAAAATTAAATGAAAGAAATATGAAATTACAAATGGTCGATCTGGCTGGACAGTATGCCAAAATAAAATTGGAAATAAATCAGGCAATTCAGGAAGTGCTGAATACTAATATGTATATAGGCGGACCGGCAGTGAATAGTTTTAAAGAAAATTTACAAAGCTACCTCAATGTAAATCATGTCATACCATGCGCTAATGGAACCGATTCCTTACAAATCGCATTAATGGCCCTGGATCTCCAGCCAGGTGATGAAGTAATTCTACCGGCATTTACTTATGTTGCAACTGCTGAAGTCATCGCTTTGCTAAAACTAAAACCTGTTATGGTCGATGTGTATCGGGATGATTTTAATGTCGATGTTGATGAAATAAAATCAAAAATTACTCCTAAAACAAAAGCCATTGTTCCGGTACATCTTTTTGGTCAATGTGCCAGAATGGAAGACATTATGAACATTGCCAGAGAGTACAATCTTTTTGTGGTCGAAGACAACGCACAAGCAATTGGTTCAGATTATTTTTTCCGGGACGGTTCGGCTAAAAAAGCAGGTACTATTTCTCATATTGGCAGCACTTCATTTTTTCCATCTAAAAATCTGGGTTGCTATGGAGATGGTGGCGCTCTATTTACAAACGACGAGCATTTGGCAAATAAACTTCGTATGATTGCAAATCATGGACAGGGAGCAACCCGCTATTATCACGATGTAGTGGGTGTTAATTCAAGATTGGATGCAATCCAGGCTGCAATACTAAACGTAAAACTAAAACACCTGGATCAATATGCTTCTGAAAGAAAAGCCGCAGCAGACCGTTATGATAAAGGTTTTAATGGATTAGATTCTGTAATCACTCCTTTTCGAAATAACTGGTCCTCCCATGTGTTTCATCAATATACTTTGCGCATTACCAATGGTCAACGTGATGCATTAAAATCACATCTCGATAAAAATCAAATTCCATGTGCAATTTATTATCCGGTCCCCTTATATAAACAGAAGGCCTATCAAAAATTCAGTACTCCGGAAATGTTTTTACCGGTCACAGAACTCCTGAGTGATGAAGTCATTTCATTACCGATGCACACAGAATTGACAGAAGATATACAGAATTATATCATTCAGGAAATTATTAATTTTTTAAAAAATTAATCAATGGCCGAATATTTTGTACATCCGACTGCAGTAATTGATGAAGGTTGCTCCATTGGTGCAGGAACTAAAATCTGGCATTTCAGCCATATAATGAATAATGCAGTCATCGGTAAGTCTTGTAATCTGGGTCAAAATGTAGTTATTTCACCTGATGTTGTCCTTGGAAATAATGTGAAAGTTCAAAATAATGTTTCCATTTATACCGGCGTGATATGTGAAGATGATGTATTTCTGGGCCCTTCAATGGTCTTTACAAATATTATCAATCCCAGATCAGCAATTATTCGAAAAGATCAATATGCAAAAACAATGGTTCGCCGGGGTGCCAGTATAGGTGCCAATGCGACGATAGTTTGCGGAAATGATATCGGACAATTTGCTTTTATCGGGGCAGGTGCTGTTGTAACAAAAGAGGTTCCGGCCTATGCACTCGTTGTGGGAAATCCAGCAAAACAAACCGGCTGGATGAGTGAGTTTGGTCATAAATTAAAATTTGATTCAAATGGTATTGCTGTATGTCCGGAGTCTAAAGAAAAATATCAATTACTAAATTCAAAAGTTATGAAAATAGCATGAGTAAATATTTCGCATTAATTGGTGCAGGTGGTTATATCGCACCCAGGCATATGAAAGCTATAAAAGAAACAAATAATATCCTGGTTGCCGCTTTGGATAAAAATGATTCCGTTGGTATCATGGATAGTTATTATCCGGATGCAGATTTTTTTACAGAGTTTGAACGATTTGACCGGCATCTCGATAAATTGAAGAGAAAAGGGAAAAATATTGATTATTTATCAGTCTGTTCACCAAATTATTTACACGATGCTCACATCCGGTTTGGATTAAGACTTGGGGCTGACGTTATTTGCGAAAAACCACTGGTGCTGAATCCATGGAACATTGACGCATTGCAGGAAATGCAGGAAGAAACGGGTCATAAAGTGTATAATATACTGCAGCTCCGGGTTCATCCCAAAGTAATTGAATTGAAAAATAAATTGCAGTCTGAAAATAAATCCGGTAAATACGAAGTAGATCTGGTTTATATTACCTCCCGAGGTAAATGGTATTACAGCTCTTGGAAAGGTGATCAAAGTAAGTCGGGAGGTATAGCAACGAATATAGGTGTACATTTTTATGATTTGTTGGGTTGGTTATTTGGAAAAGTTCAGCAAAATATTGTTCATATTCATGACATAGACCGCGTAGCAGGTTATTTGGAATACGAACAAGCAAAAGTCAAATATTTTTTAAGTATTAATGAAAACACTCTACCAGTAGAAGTTATAGATTCAGGAAAAAAAACGTTCAGACAACTTTCAATCGATGGAAATGAATTTGAATTCAGTGAAGGATTTACGGATCTTCATACCTTGTCCTATCAGGAAATTCTGAATGGAAATGGTTTTGGTTTGGAAGAAGCCAGGCAATCTATAAAAACTGTAAGTGATATTCGAAATATTAAAGCGATTGGATTGACAGAAGATGCACATCCATTAGCCAGATAAATCAACTACGTAAAATTGAAAACACAATTCATTGCGGAAATAGCTCAGGCACATGATGGTAGCCTGGGTATATTGCATTCTTATATTGACGCACTGGCAGATACAGGAGTTCAAACTATAAAATTCCAGGTACATATGGCAGATGCTGAAAGTAGCCCGTATGAAAAATTTCGTATACCATTTTCATATGTAGATAAAACGCGTCAGGACTATTGGAGGCGCATGGAATTTAATAAATCCCAATGGAAAGAAATTAAACAACATTGTGAAGATAAAAGACTCGGGTTTTTAGCAACACCTTTTTGTATTGCTGCTGTGGATCTGTTGGAAGAACTAAATGTCAATCGATATAAAATAGCTTCAGGTTCTGTCTCTGATCTCTTGTTAATAGATAAAATTGCATCTACCGGCAAACCTGTTATTCTATCAAGCGGCATGAGCGATCTGTCAGAACTCGATCTGGCTATTCAAAATATCCGGAAGAAACATAACAAAATTTCTTTATTGCAATGTACGACGGCGTATCCGTGTGCACCTGAAAATTTAGAACTTCTAAGAATTTTAGAATTTAAAAATCGCTACGATATTCCGGTAGGTTTGTCAGATCATAGTGGATCTGTTTATGCAGGTATTGCAGCTGTTGCTCTGGGAGCTGAAATTCTGGAGTTTCATGTCGTGTTTGATAAAAAAATGTTTGGCCCGGATTCTAGCTCCTCGCTGACTATTTACGAAGTGAAACAATTAGTAGAAGCTGTGGCATTTACAGAAAAGGCAGTTCGCCCTGTTCCTGATAAAATGACTACTCAATTTATGGAATTAAAAAAGTTGTTTGGTCAGTCTCTTTGCGTCAATAAAGATTTAGTAAAAGATCACATAATTGTAAAAGAAGATCTGGAATCTAAAAAACCTGCGTCACATGGAATTACTTCATCAGAATTTGAAAAAGTAATTGGAAAAAAGATAAAACGGAATCTTGGAAAATACGAATTTCTTAATTGGTCAGATCTGGAATAATGCTTAAACGAAAAATATGCGTCGTCATAACGGCAAGGCCAAGTTATAGCAGAATAAAATCCGCACTCCATGCTATTGAACATCATCCACAACTGGAGTTACAACTGGTAGTAGCTGCATCAGCATTATTGGATCGCTATGGAAATGCATATAAGTATATTGAAGATGATGGTTTCTCTATTTCATCAAAAGTATTTAATGTTCTCGAAGGTGAAAATCTGACGGCTCAGGCAAAAACTACCGGGCTGGGTATTCTGGAATTAGCAACAGTGTTTGAACAATTAAAACCGGATGCTGTACTGACCGTAGCAGATCGTTTTGAAACAATGTCAACAGCAGTAGCAGCAAGCTACATGAATATCCCCTTAATCCATGTACAGGGAGGTGAAGTAACCGGAAATATTGATGAAAAAGTACGACATGCTATTACAAAATTGTCAGATATACATTTGGTTTCATCTGAAGATGCTTACAAAAGAGTAATAAAATTAGGAGAAGATCCTGCTTCCGTGATCATTACTGGATGTCCTTCCATTGATCTTGCAGCGCAAATTGTAACTGAACAAAATGCAGATTTTAATCCGATTCATAAGTATGGAGGAGTAGGATCTGAAACTTTTGATCAAAACAATTACATAGTAGCATTGCAGCATCCGGTAACCAATGAATATGAAGAAGCAAGAAAACAGATCGAATTAAGTTTGCAGGCAGTTTATGAAATTGGAATATCCTGTCTTTGGTTTTGGCCAAATGTTGATGCAGGATCTGATGGAACATCTAAGGGTATTCGGGCTTTCAGGGAAATTACAGGGGATTCTAAAATTCATTTTTTTAAAAATATGGAACCGGAAGATTTTCTACGGGTAATAAAAAAATCCAAATGCCTGATTGGAAATTCAAGCGCAGGCCTGCGTGAATGCTCTTATCTCGGAGTACCGGTTGTGGACATTGGGACAAGACAAACTGGTAGAGTGCATGGACAAAATGTAATGCACGTAAATCATTCTATACAGGAAATTAAAGCAGCGGTAATAAAACAAATGTTGCATGGAGCTTATCCTAAAGAAATATTATACGGAGACGGAATGGCTGGAATTAATATTGCAAATGCATTGGCTCAGGTGAAATTATCTATTGATAAAAAAATTACCTATTGATAGGAAAACTACGACCCGTAATTTGGATTGGAGAACCGGATGGATTCTCAGAATCCGCCAGAGCAATGCTGGAACAACATTTTATTGTCATTTTAAAAAAAGTAACCAGCTCAGAATTAAAAGAAGTATTCTCAAATTGTGATGTCTTTTTATTCAGATTAGGAATCAATATACCTGCTGAATTGATTCAAAAAAATCAACGTTGTAAAATACTGGCAACTCCTGTTACAGGATTAAATCATATTGATCTGAATGCATGCCAGGCAAATCAGATTCAGATTCTAAGCCTTCAGGGTGAATCTGAGTTTCTTAAGGGAATCAGAGCAACAGCTGAACTAACATTTGCCTTGATACTGGGCTTGCTGAGAAATATTGTTCCGGCTTCGCATCAGTTAAATAATGGTGTATTTAATAGGGATCTGTTCCGTGGAAAAGAATTATATCTAAAAACAATTGGCATAATTGGTTACGGTAGACTCGGTAAAATCGTGTCTGATTATGCACTGGCATTTGGTATGAAGGTGTTGATCTATGAAAAAGATATAAACAGAATCGCAAATGATACTAATTTTGAATTCGTAAATCTCGATCTGCTTATCCAAAATTCTGATATTATTAGTTTGCATATCGATGGGGGTCCGCTAAATTATCATTTTGCCGATAAAAGCTTTTTTTCAAATATGAAAAAATCAGCTTACCTTATTAATACTTCCCGCGGCCAGGTTTTGGATGAATCTGCTTTGCTAAACGCTTTGCTAAATGCTCAAATAGCCGGTGCGGCTTTGGATGTTTTACAGGAAGAACCCAATGTTTCAGAAGATAACCCCCTGATTCAATATGCAAAATATAATTCCAATTTACTAATTACACCGCATTTGGGTGGGAATACCTACGAATCATTCGAAAAAACGGAATGCTTTATCGCCGCAAAAATAATTCAAACTTTACAGCATGTCTGAAATTGCAGCAATCATACCGGCAAGAGCTGGTTCTCAAAGAGTACCGGGAAAAAATTTGCGTGTGTTAAACGGAAAACATCTATTTCAATATGCAATTGAAGCTGCATTAGATTCTAATCTATGCACAGAAGTGATTTTGAGCAGCGATAGTAAAGAAATATTGCAGAAAGCAAAAATCTACGGTGATCGGATACATCTGGTGGAAAGACCAGCTCATTTATCTGGTAATGACTCCACAGCCATCGAATATGTAACTCATGCCTTGGATTTTATTAAAAATTCCTTTGACAAACAATTTGATGTGATTGTCATCGTACAGCCAAGCAGCCCGATGACTCAGGGTTCTGATATCGATAATACAATTCAAAATATGCTGGATTACAATGCAGATTGCGCCGTAAGTATTAAAGAATTACCTCACGATCTTCATCCAACAAAACATTTGTTTTTTGATAAGCAAAAATTACACCCTCTGTATCTTTTTTCGGAATCAGAAAAGGAGTCTGATTTACAACAAAAAGTATATGTTAGAAATGGCTCAGTTTATGTTAGTAATATTAAACTGATCAAAAATGCTCAAATTTTATCTGATAATTGTGCGGCATTCATAATGCCGGCAAGCAGATCTGTCGATATTAATGATGAACTGGATTTATTATTTGCAGAATTTTTAATGCAAAGATCAGATCTATGAAAATCATTCAGGTAGTCGGAGCGAGACCTAATTTTATGAAGGTGTATCCAATACACAAAGTGCTGGAAAAAATACAGGGCATACAATCTGTTATAGTGCATACGGGTCAGCATTCTGATAATAACATGAGTGATATTTTTTTTAAACAACTAGACTTACCAGAAGCAAACTATTATTTAGGAATTAGTGGAGGATCCCATATCAGCATGATGGCGCAAATCATGTTGGCATTTGAAAAAATTTTGAATGCCGAAAAACCAGATCTTGTCATAGTCGTTGGTGATGTAAATTCAACCTTAGCATGCGCTATGACGGCTGCAAAATTGCAAATACCATTGGCTCATGTCGAAGCCGGGTTGAGAAGTTTTGATAAAACCATGCCGGAAGAAATTAACCGGATTATCACAGATCAATTGAGCAGCTTCTTGTACACAACAGAACCATCCGCAAATGTTAATCTTAAAAATGAATTTATAAATGAATCAAAAATATATTTCGTCGGAAATTGTATGATTGATTCTTTGTCTCATTTTATCCCATTGTTAGATCCCTTATCAGTAAGGAAATCTTACGGGATTGATGATTCGGATTATGCAGTGATGACTATGCACAGACCTGCCAATGTCGATACTGAAGTTGGCCTTCATAATATTATTACATTATGTGAAAAAGTTTCTGAAAAAATAAATCTCATTTTTCCGGTTCATCCACGGACACGGAATAATTTAGTATCCTATGGATTATGGGATGTATTAAATACGAATGACAGAGTGAAAATAACCAGTCCGTTGAGTTATTTTGATTTTCTTAGTTTGATGAAAGAATCTCGAATGATTCTAACAGATTCAGGTGGAATACAAGAGGAGTCCACGTATTTAAAAATACCTTGCCTTACCTTTCGGAATAATACTGAGCGACCAATTACCATTGAGCTTGGAACAAACGAGCTGGTTAAAAATTTTGATCTAAATCAGACAGAATGTTTAGTGAAAAAGATTCTTAACAATGAATGGAAAAATTCTAAAATACCAGAATTGTGGGATGGAAAAGCAGCAGAACGAATAGTTGATAGTTTGATTAAAAATGTATTACGATGATTTCTTGATTTTTTTTTTTTGTTGAAAAAAATACTATTATATTATCATACCCTAAAACACCTGAAGTGGATTCAGATCTACTATCAACTTTGGTACCCCATTAAATGGAAAATCTTAAAACCGAAGTTTAACAAATACAAAAAGTTTGAATACTCAACTTATCATTGGGAAGTGAATCTGGACCTGCTACCCGTGGAGTCCGGATTATTTTCTAAAAATTCTTTTCGGTTTTTAAATAAAGAACAAACTTTTGCAGAGTCAATTGACTGGACGTATTTAGAGTTTGGCAAACTATGGAATTACCAGCTTCAATATATGACTTACCTGCTCGATGATTCTAAACCACAGGCTGAGAGAACTCAATTACTGCAAAGTATTTCCATGGATTTATTAGCCGGAAAAGTTAGCCTGGAGCCCTATCCTGTTTCGTTGCGATTGATGAATAGCTTGATTTTTTGTTGCAAATATCAAATCAAGGATAATGACATAAAAAGCGCGATCGGATTACAATTTGGTTTTCTTGAAAATAATATTGAGTACCACATACTTGCAAACCATATCCTGTGCAATTATATAGCTTTATGTTTTTGCTCAATTCATATTCAAGATGTTAAACGATATAATGCGTATTTTCACAAATTGGAATCACAGTTGAGGCAACAGATATTTAATGATGGGGGGCATTATGAACGATCACCGATGTATCATGCACAGATTTTGTATCAATTGCTTTTGTTGCTTTATGTGATGGACAAATGTTCTTTCGCACAAAAGGACCTACCTGTAATAAATAATTTTTGTTGTAATATGCTGTCCTGGTATAAACGGATTACTTTGGATGGAAAACTAATACCCTTGTTTAATGATACCGTTAAATCCTTAAGTCCTGAATATCTTTTTCTGAAAAGATTCGCTACTGTTTTAGGTATTCAAGCTGAGAACTGTGTTTTGACCGATAGTGGATTTCGTATTTTTAAAAAAGGCAGGATTTGTGTGATCCTAAATTGCGGTGTAGCTTCCCCTTCATATCAACCCGGGCACGCACATGCAGACATACTAAGTTTTATTATGACGGTTGATGATAAGCCTGTACTGGTGGATCCGGGAATTTCAACGTACGAGAATGGGGAAACCAGATCTTTGCAAAAATCCAGCAGCTATCACAATACAGTGTCTGTAGCAAAAGAAAATCAGTCGCAAGTGTGGATGGCTTTCAGGATGGGAAAACGCGCCAGGCTTCAGATTCTGCAGGATGAAGCATTCAGCTTTAAAGCAAAAGTGATTTGGCATACCGGCCTGGTACATAGCAGATCCTTTACATTGGATCAGGATTCCTTAATCCTGGTTGACTCTGTGTCAGATTCTAAATTAATAAATAACAATCTGAGGGCTTGTCTCCATTTTGATTATCGATGTCGTCCTGAAATTTCGGGTCAGAATATAGTGTCATTATCAGATTCTCAAGTTAGTATTACAATTGAAGGTCATCAGAATCTGGTATTAGCGGAATATCTACAGGCCGAAGATTTCAATAAACAAAATTGTGCGATAAAATTATCTGCGTATTTTGCAGAAAATTTAAAAACACAGATTAGCTGGAAGACTTAAAACATATTGTATATCTGAGTTATCATTATCAACCGGATCTGAGCGCAGGAGCATTCAGAAATACAGCATTGTCTTTAGAACTCAGTAAAAAACTTTCCGGCAAAGCACTAATTCATCTGATCTGTACCCAACCAAACCGATATTCCGGTTTAAGTTCTAAACTGAATCCGATACAAAAAATAGATAATTTAATAATTTATAGAATTGAGGTCCCACCACACAATAATAAAATTTTCGGGCAGATAATGGCATTCTATTATTATCAGAAAAATGTCAGGAAGATAATTAAAAACATACCTGTAAATTTTTTATTTGTTTCAACGTCCAAACTTTTTAGCGGATACCTTGCCTACCGGATATCAAAGTCTAGAAAAATTTTGTATTATCTGGATCTAAGAGATTTGTTTGCGGAAAATATTAGGGAATACATCAAATGGCCATTTATTAATGCTTTAATTTCTTTAGGTATTAAAACTCTATTTGAACGATCAACGCTATTACATGCATGTCATATTAATATTAATTCAGAAGGATTCAGGGAAAACATTCCTGTTAATTATAAAGGAAGTATAAGTTTTTACCCAAATGGAATAGACGATGAGTTTATAGGGTGGAAACAAGAAAGCCAGCTTTTAAACGATAAAAAAATAATTTGTTATGCTGGTAATATCGGCGAAGGACAAGGTCTTGAAAAAATTATTCCTCATTTGGCAAAGCGATTGCAGTCAACACATCAATTTATTATTATCGGCGAAGGAGCTTCGAAAAATAAATTGATTCAACATATTAAGCTGTTTAAATTGACTAACGTACGTTTAATTCCGGCAGTACCAAGGAAGGATTTACTCAGGTATTATAAGACTGTTGACTATCTGTTCCTTCACCTGAATGATTACAAATCATTTGAAAAAGTATTGCCATCCAAAATATTTGAATATGCTTGTGGTGATATTCCGATACTAGCCGGAGTCAAAGGCTATGCTAGAAGTTTTATTCAGAAAGAACTTGGGCAGTCTGCTTTTATATTTAATCCTTGTGAAATTGAAGAGCTTGCTGATTTTTTAATCAATCATACTTATCAAAAGTATGATCGCAGTGGATTTGTTGAAAAATATAATCGTTCAACAATTGTTTCTGAAATGTCAGATTCCATTATCGATAAAATGATTAAAGTATATGAAAAATCTTAAAATTGCCATAGTTGCCAATTCCTGTTGGAATATCTACAACTTCAGAATGGAATTAATACGGTTCTGGCAACTAGACGGACACGAAGTGATCGTTATTTCTCCGGTAGATGAATATATTCTTTATCTGAAGAGTTTACCATTTACCCGGCATATTGCATTATATCAGCTTGAAGCACGTGGAATGTCAATAAAAAAAGATCTTTTACTCACCAGGGAATTATTTTCAATTTATAAAATAGAAAAACCAGATGTAGTATTTCATTTTACGATTAAACCTAATATCTATGGGAGTATTGCCGCCAGATTATTAGGAATTCATTCAATTTCAACACTTACCGGTCTTGGTTACGCCTTCATTAACAATAGATATAAATATGTTCTTCATAAGCTTTATAAATTTGCTTTATCTCAAAATATAGCAGTTGTGTTTCACAATATAGAAGACAGAGATTATTTTGTCAATTATAATCTTATTGATTCACAAAAAGCGGAAATCATACAAGGGAGCGGCGTAGATACGGAAAAATATTTTCCAAGGCCAAATAAAACCAACAAGGATAAACTAATATTCTTGTTTGTCGGAAGGTTACTAAAGGATAAGGGGATCAATGAATACATTCAGGCGGCAATAGCTGCAAGGTCTTTAATAGGGCATGCAGAATTTTGGATCATAGGAGAATTTAATGATGCTAATAAAAATTCTATTTCTAAATTGGAATTGGTGAATTGTGTTGAATCAAGAGTTGTAAATTATTTTGGTAATGTAAAAAATGTAACGAGGTTTATAGCTGATGCTGATGTCGTGGTATTGCCTTCATACAGAGAAGGACTTCCCAGAGCCATTTTAGAAGCCATGTCTATGGAAAAACCGGTTATTGCAACCAATGTTGCCGGTTGCAGAGAATTGATAAAACCATATTGGAATGGTTTATTAGTGCCATCGGCCAATGCCAAAGCTCTATTAAGAGCTATGGTAGAGATATATCATATGAGTGAATCCGAACGCAGATCATGGGGTCGAAACGGCAGGGTACTCGTCCAACAGAATTATGATGTACAAATTATTGTAGAAAAATATAACCGCTTACTTCAAAATAATTTAGAAAAACTATGTAAACGGCAAAAAATCGAACGGGAAAGTAGTTATGAATCTTACCAAAAATAGAATAATCCGGAATAAGCAGTATTATAAAAAAAGACTGCAGATTATTTTATCATATCTTACTATTTCACAGAACTCAATACTGGATTTGGGTTGCGGAGAAATGTTATTACTGGATTTATTACCAAAAAAAATATCTGGTTACACCGGTGTGGATCAAATTTCCTTTTTTGAATCAAAAGAATTTGTTCAGGCAGATTTGTTAGAGATCGGATTGAAAAGGGTACTGCAGGCGGATTTTGTTTTTATTCTGGGTGTACTGGACCATTTGGATAATATGCAAAAAGAAAAACTATTAATGCTTTGGAAAGATTCATTTAAAAATACAATAATAATCAGCCAAAAAAATCCGAAGTCTCTGTTACTTTATTTTAGTCAGAGTAAGAGATCAGTGATTTCAATAATCGACTATTTTTTAACCAACAGGATAAATAAATTATTTTTGTTAAAATTTCCGTTCTCAGGAATGGTAATAAATTTAACAGAATGGAAAAGTTTGAGGAGTTTTTTAAGTACGGAGATAATATATATTATTTCAAAGGATCCTGAATAAAATCTGCGACAATATCATGTACCACCTTTTGACATAAACTCAATTTATCATTGGAAATTACGTAGTCAAAATATTTGGCATATTCCAGTTCTTCCGCTGCTTTTTCCATTCTTTTATGCAAAGTCTCCGGAGTTTCTGTACCTCTTAGGATCAGTCGTTGACGCAATATATCCGGACTGGAAGCTTTTATGTAGATTGACAGAATGTTTTCTTTAAAATTGGATTCAACAACATGTGCACCTTTTACATCAATATCAAATAAGGCTATTTTTTGTTGTGACCAGATCCGTGTTAATTCACTATGAAGGGTTCCGTAAAATTGCCCAGGATAAACTTCCTGAAATTCAACAAATTCCTTTTGTTGAATAGAATGTTCAAATTCTTCTTTACTCAGAAAAAAATAATTTTTGCCATGTATTTCATCTTTACGGGCAGATCTTGTGGTGGCGGAAACTGAAAAGGCAAGCGAATCAAAAGAAGTCAACAGATAATTGGCGATTGTTGTTTTACCGGAACCCGAGGGTGCCGTAATGATAATTATTTTTCCATTCTGGTTTATTGTCATAACACATTCGACATTTGTTCTTTAATCTTTTCAAGATCATCTTTCATATTGACAACCAACTTTTGAATAGGAGAATATTGAGCTTTTGAGCCTAAGGTATTTATCTCTCGTCCAATTTCCTGACTTATAAAATTTAATTTTCTGGATTTTATGATTCCTTTCTTTTTTAGCTCATCAAGAAAATAGAGACAATGCTGTTTCAGTCGTACTTTTTCTTCAGTGATATCAAGGCGTTCTAAATAATACAAAAGTTCTTGTTCAAATCGGTTCCGGTCAATGTTTTCACCGTCGAAATTGGCATTTAAGGATTTTAATAATTTTTCTTTCAATAATATAGTACGGTTAGGATCATCAAGTTCGATTTTTTTCAAATGATCCAGAATGCTTTCTACCCGCAATGCCATATCATTTGCAATCATAGAGCCTTCAATAGATCTGAAATCATTAAGCTTTTCAATGGCTTCTTCGAGCAAGTCAATTGTATAAGCATACTCTTCCGGACTAATAAGAGTATCCTGCGATGAGATGACATTTGGAAATTTCAGAATGGCATTTAAGATATCCGAATTACTTAAATTAATATGATCCGACAATGAATTAATTTGTTGGTAAAAGGCCATAAATAACTTTTTATTTATAACAAATTCTTCTTCGCCTTCACCAGTATCAATTGCGATGGAAAGATCCATTTTGCCACGAATTACTTTGTCGTTTAGTAATTTTCGCAATTCCAGTTCTTTTTGGCGATAACTATTGGGTATTTTTAATCTAAAATCATTTACTTTAGAATTAACGCACCGGATTTCAATGACAATTTCTTTACCTTGGAAATGGCCTTTTGAATTACCGAATCCGGTCATGGATAATAGCATACGAAAAAATTGAGTTGCTAAGGTAGCTATATATTTAATAATAGCTATTTTCAAGGCTGGAAAGCAGGAAAGGGTCTTGTATTTGCCTGATAAAGAAATTGTTACAAGAGATATTTTAAATAAAAATTCGAATAAATGTTTTGATAAACAATTAAAATTGCGAAATTTGCGACGCTCTTTAAGGGCCTCGATTCATAACTGTCTAAAAATCAAGCAAATGAGAAAAGCTGACTTAGTCGCATTGATCTCAGAAAAATCAGGCGTTCCCAAGGTTGACGTCCTAGTCTCTTTGGAAATGTTTTTTAAAGAGGTTAAACAATCTCTGTCATCGGGTGAAAATGTCTACATCCGGGGTTTTGGCTCCTTCGTCGTTAAAAAAAGAGCCAGAAAAATAGGAAGACATATTAAGAAAAATGTGGCTATCGAGATCCCGGAGCATCATATTCCGTCGTTCAAACCAGCTAAAATATTTGTTGATCATGTAAAGCTGGGTAAAGAACCGGAAGGCGCTGAATACGATGATGACGAGACTGAAGACCAATAATTATGGTTAATACTCCCATTAGGCTGGCCTTGCTTTGTGCAAGTCTTTTGGCAATCATATATTTTGGGTTTAATACGGTTGCACCAGATATTCATCAGGCTGCCAATGTCAGAATGAAAAATCTGGATGTAACAGGTCTGGAAAATCTGGAAGAAGAATACTATCCGGGTTTATCGGCAACTCAGAAAGCTGAGTTAAGTCAATTAAGTAAAGAAATAAAAAATTCAGGTTCCGATCAGGAAAAAGCGGAAAAACTGAAGTCTGTTTCTGGCTTTTGGTTTAAACAAGGTGTTTATTCCCTCGCGGGCTCCTATGCCCGAAAAGTGGCTGAGCTAAATAAAGAAGAAGAAGCCTGGCAAATAGCCGGCACTACTTTTTTATATTGCCTGGAAAGCGAAACAGACCTGAAGAAAAAGAAATTTTGTCAACAAGGTGCAATCCATTGCCTGGAACAAGCCAGTTCACTAAATACTTCTGAACCTTCACACCAGTTAAATCTTGCAATGGCCTATGTTAAATTACCTGGAGATGATCCAATGCAGGGTATTAAGTTAATGCTTTCTCTGGAAAAAAAACATCCGGATTATTTACCTCTGCAATTGCAATTAGCAGAACTAGGTCTCGAAACCGGTCAGTTTGAAAAAGCACAGCTCCGGTTGGAAAAAGTACTGGACAAAGAACCTGAGAATATCGAAGCTAATTGTCTGATGGTACAACTATTGGAAAAGACAAATCAGGCTGATAAAGCCAAAAAATATCAATTACATTGTAAATAAAAAATTTATGCCTTGCGGTAAAAAAAGAAAAAGACATAAAATCGCTACACACAAACGTAAGAAGCGATTAAGAAAAAACAGGCACAAGAAGAAGAACAGGTAGTAGAAATTTATTCTGCGGAACTTAAGCTATTCGCACTTTAGAAAGAAATTTCCGCGATGAATCTCATACTCAATGGACAAGAAATACTTCTCCTGATTCTTTTTAAAAGGAATTTTTCAGAAGTACCTGTTAAATTAACCCACGAACCGAAAATTACTCTTTGCTTAAATTCTTTCGGAGTTTATGATTAATTCATAAAAATGATAAACTTTTAAAGAAAAGCAAATAATATGAGATTCGGCTTGTCGCATTTCTTCTTTCTGGTTTCATAGCTTAAACTACGCATCATTTATATAGATGCATGGAAAAAGAACTAATTATCTCTTCCCAACAAGGTTTGGTAGAGATTGCTTTGCTTGAGGATAAAAGACTTGTAGAACTCCACAAGCAAAAATCAAATACACAGTTTAATGTAGGTGACATATTTGTAGGGCAAATTAAAAAATTAATGCCCGGACTTAATGCGGCCTTTGTCGATATTGGTCATAAAAAAGAGTCGTTTCTGCATTATACAGATATGGGCCCACTGTTTAATTCAGTGGCCAAATATACCAAAGATGCCATGGAAGGAAAATATACTTCCAATCTCCTGGATCATTTTGAGTTACAACCCGAGATTCCAAAACATGGAAAAGTAGCCCAGATAACGGATAAACGAACTAATATTCTGGTTCAGATTCTCAAAGAACCTATTTCTACAAAAGGACATCGGCTTACTTGTGAAATTACCATTCCGGGCAGATTTCTGGTCCTCACTCCTTTTAATAATTCAATCGCCATTTCTAAAAAAATTGGTAATTCTGATGAAAGAAACAGATTGTATCATGTAGTAGAATCCATCAGACCTAAAAATTTTGGTATCGTGGTTCGAACGGCAGCAGAAGGTAAAAAAGTGGCAGAAATGCATGAAGAGATCAATATGCTTTGTGATAAATGGAAAACCTTGCAATCACAATTGTATAAAGCTAAATCTCCGGTAAAGCTTCTAAGCGAACTGGATAAAACATCCAGTATCATTCGCGATTTAATGAATTCTTCCTTTGAAAGAATTGTAGTTAACGATAAAGATATTTACGACGGTATCAAATCTTATTTGGATAATAACTTACCGGAAAAAAGTAATATTGTCCAGTTTTATAAAGGCTCCAAACCAATTTTTGACCAGTTCTTGGTAAAAAGACAAATAAAATCATCTTTCGGGCAAACAGCCACATTAAATAGCGGAGCTTATATTGTGATCGAACATACAGAGGCTATGCACGTCATTGATGTAAACAGCGGACCAAAATCACAACGTCTCGATCAGGAAAATGCAGCTTTAAAAGTCAACACTGAGGCAGCTGAAGAAATTGCCCGGCAATTGAGACTTAGAGATATTGGTGGTCTGATTATTATTGATTTCATCGATATGAAAAGCAATGAAAATAAACTGGAGCTGTACAATGCGATGAAAGGATTTATGGATCAGGATCGATCACAACACACCATTTTACCGCTTAGCAAGTTTGGTTTAATGCAAATAACGAGACAACGTGAGCGGCAGGAATTGAAAATGGATACATCCGAAATTTGTCCTTCGTGTAGCGGAACCGGCAAAGTGAATGCTTCAATTTTTATTATCGATTCTATAGAAAAAGATCTTGACTTTATTATTTCTTCACGTAATGTTAAAGGAATAACCCTCGAAGTCCATCCCTTTATCGGTGCGTTTCTTAAAAAAGGCCTTTGGAATTATTTATGGAAATGGTATTTTAAATATTATAAGAAAATTAAAATTCGCTTAAATGATGACCTCCCTTTGATAGATTTTAAGTTTTATGAAGGCTCCGACGATGAAATCAGATTGAAAGGCTGAATTGACATGTAAGTATTATAGTTGATTGATCAATTCATTTTTTATTAGTGTAAATATTAGTTCATGGCCAAACCAAATACTGTACTAATTTGTCCTCAACACTGGGGTTTAGGCCATGTGACCCGTACCATTCCCGTTATACACTATTTTTTACGAAAGGAATACAAAGTTATTTTGGCTTCTTCTGGAGCCGGGACTGATTTATTAAGAAGAGAGTTTCCAGAACTAAAAGTTTTTGATTTACCGGATTATAATATTTTATATCCCTACAAATCCATGGTCATCAATATTGCATTACAATTTATTAAAATGAATATTGCAATATACAAGGAGCATTTTGCAATTAAAAAAATTTGTAAAGATCAACAGGTTAATTTATTAATCACAGATGCGCGACTTGGTGCATCACAAAAGAGTATACCATCAGTGATAATTGCACATCATCTGCATTTCAATTTAGGTTATAAACTAATAGAATGGATTTGTGATACCTGGATGAAATGCTTTTATCTTACGTTTGATCAGTTGTGGATACCCGATGTAGAAGGTCAGGATAATTTATCAGGTGATCTTTCTCATCTCTATAAATCCAGAAAAAAATATTTTATTGGAATATTAAGCCGGTTTAAAAAATTAAATATTCCCGAAAAATATGACTATGCCATAATGCTGTCTGGTCCCGAACCTCAGAGGACCATGCTGGAAGAAATTATTCTGAACCAACTGGATACCCTAATGCCGGGTAAAATTATTCTGATTCGGGGTCTGGAAAATGGAAAGGACTTGAGTATTTATTCTGAGCGCTATAAATCACATCTTGAAATACGTAATCTTGTACTTGGAGCTGAGTTAAATGAAATCATGTGCGCATCCAAATGTATCATCTGCAGATCAGGTTATTCTACGTTGCTTGATTTGACGGTGATTCGAAAACCAGCATTACTGATCCCAACACCAGGACAACCTGAACAGGAATATTTATCAGATGAACTGGAGCGCAAAAAATTGTTTCATTCTGTAGCTCAAGACGAACTTAATCTCAACAGGGATATTTTTTTGGCAAAAGGAATGCAGGGGTATTCCAAAATAACTGAAGAACTAACACTGGATCAGCGTCTTGATGCTCTATTATTAAAATTACGAATCAATTAAAGAACTCTCATTCATTCAAACAAATTGATTTACATTGCAATTTTAAAAATTATTTTTTCGCGCTCTGATCATTTCAGCATAGTTTTGGTTTGCTAACAAAGCATTAATTGTTGTAGCTAATCTTTCATGACGGGTCTCCAATGTTTTAGCACTCTCAATCCATTTTGAAAAATAATTTTGATGAGACCTGGCCAAACTTTGAAAAAAAGCCAAAGCCTTTGGTTCAGTGTCAAGTAAATTCATCAACTCGCGATCTATCTGATAACTAGTAGCATCCAAATCAATTTGCACCTTTATTAAATCACCATTTTTTTTGCGAACTTGTTTTCTTATAGCTGCATTTAGGGCAAGAATGAAATCACCTTCTCCCATAGGAAGAAGATTCATACCCTGAATTTCATAGTCATCCAAAAATCCTTTTATCCTGTATGATTTTTTCACACCCGGATTAATTTTTTCTGAAATTTCCCGGGGTACAAGAATGAAAGTCCAACCTGTTTTTTCAGCCTTTGAATTGAATTTTTGAATTCTTGTACTAAATGAAATCATAACTGCTAATTCTGTAAAATTTTAGATAATACAAAATTAATTTATTTGCTATCAAAAACATACAAAAGGGCATATTAAACGGATCGTAAAATATCTTTATCTTCTGTTTTAAATTTAGTTTTATATTTTGGATGTATTGTATCCCGTACGTTGCTTTTAGTATTTATTAGACAAATGGAAACCAACTTCTCATCGAGCAATGTATAGGCATAATCATAACAAGTCTTGTATAACTTACCTTGCTCACAGAGTATACTATGAGTATGATACCGGAAATCAAAGCCCCGTTGCTGTAACCGGTCTATTGGAATATTACACTGACCGTTCCGGGTGGCTAACTCAGCCAGAATTCTTCTGTTTTTTCGCAAAAGATAATTGATGTTTCTCATGGTACTTGTTACATCACTGTTCCGTAAATTATTAAAATTACTTCGACAATGATCATCACAAAATTTTTTGTCAAGCCTACCACGTAAGGCTTGCCCGCATTGCAGGCAATTTTTAATAGGTGTCATATTAGGGTGTTTAGTGTTTCGTAGGCAAATATAAATATTATACACTTCGTAAAAAAAAATATTTTTTACAGATTATAAAATTAGATCATTTTTCCGGGTCATAAAATCTAACGATGAGCTTAATTAACACGGCATCCCGTGACATTACCCGGGTATGAAATTAAGTGATTGTAATCGTTTGTACACGTTTATTACCGGAAGTAAACATTTATAATCATGTATTCTTATTGGGATCGTTCATCTTTGCACTATCGACGGAAGTCGTTAAATAACATGATTTATTTTTAACTATTAAACATTTTATTATGAACAACCTAAGAAACAGTGTTCGTTTAATTGGAAATCTGGGTGGGAACCCGGAAGTAAAAACTTTAGATAAGGGAAACAAGGTGGCAAAATTTACTATAGCCACCAACGAAACTTATTCTGACAAGGAAGGGAAAAAGGTGACCGAAACTCAATGGCACAATATTGTGGCATGGGGAAAATCAGCTGACATTGTCGAAGAATTTTTATCAAAGGGTTCTGAAGTCGCAATTGAAGGTAAGCTTACTACCCGCACGTATGAGGGAAAAGACGGCGATAAAAAGTATTTCACTGAAATAATTATGAGTGAAATGCTGATGTTGGGAAAAAAGCAGCAGAATTAATTCCAATATATTTCTTGTGTTTCATCGTGAGAAGTAAATGAGTAAACAAGAGGGCTATCCTTCAAAGAAATTGGCGCTCAGGAAATAATAATTTCGTTAAACACCAATTTCGAGTAGAGCTTAGTGATTAAACCAACTTTGTATTGGAATAGAATTCAATTGTCATTTTTGGATTAAATGTTACTCTTTTGCCTGACAACTGATCAGATTATCGAATGAATCCTGTATATGCAGTTTGAATTTTTCGTGATTTGGTACTAAATAACAGCTCCTGATGTTGCGAATTTTACCTGACAGATAAATTATTCAAGCTCAATCCAATCGATCTGTCTTTTAGCCTGTTGAATAGCATATGTTTCTCCTGAGCCTTGCTTGTGTACTTATAGACTGACGAACCTCAGAGTTGATTAATTAATTCAAGTTTAGACCTGCCTATGAGATTCAGCTTGTTTGAAGTTTCAGGCTACTAAAGACTGATAATTTGCATTGAAATTGGTTTTTGTATAAAGTCAAACGTGACTTTATAAATAGTGTTTATTGTATTTTTTATTTTTTTGTTGGTTCGGCTACTTTTTGTAAAGTTAATTATGTAGTCAACTGATGTTTGTATTTGTTCTTTCATAGGGATAATAGCCATTGAACACCCTCAGTGGCTATTTCTTTTTATGAATGAAAATTAACTTCACAATTCAGATTTTTAATATCCCTGAATCACATTATTAAAATTCTGTATTAGAATCATTTAACAAATGGATATATAGTGAGTTCCATATTCCGAAGACCTGAAATTATACTATCTCGGCCATGCTGTATTAAATCAAGACTGTATTCGCCCTGAAACTGAAATTTTATTTTTGGAAGCAAATCGATTTCAGTAGAGCATTTTGAAGAACCACATTGACCTAATGGTTTTCCGGAAGTAGTATATAATTCAAAGCTTACTATTTGTTCTTTAACACTACTATCTGGAAAAGTGGTTAAACATTTTACATAAATATTTTGATAATCCATCTCAGCATCATGGTCAATAATTAAATTCATGGAATACCATAAATTTGTATCTTTTACAATCCAGTTAAATTTAATAGGGTGACTGTAACTCCATCGATTATCAGGAAAGTCTATTTTTTTTGAGTAGAGCTTCTCCTCCGAACAAGACCAAAACAGAACAAAGACAAGTGCAGAAATACAAATGATAAATACCTTTGAGTAGCAATTATAAAATAATATCATTAACTGAAGTATTCTTTCATTCTTTCAAAAAATCCTTTTTCTTCTTTTCCGGGGTGAGGTTGAAAATTCGGTAATGTTCTCATTTTTTCAAGCATTAATTTTTCTTCAGCTGTCAAAGTTCGGGGCGTCCAAATATTGACATGAATTAATTGATCACCTTTGTCATATGATTGCACAGAAGGTAAGCCCATATCTTTTAATCTGAAAATTTTTCCAGCCTGTGTTCCTGAAGGGACTTTAATTTTTGCAGCATTCTGTAAAGTAGGTACTTCTACCTGACAACCTAATGCAGCATCTGCAAAATTTAAATACAAATCATAATGAATATTGGCTCCATCCCGTGAAAAATGTTCGTGTGCCTTTTGTTCAATGCTGATTAATAAATCCCCATTCGGACCACCCTGACTACCAGCATTTCCTTTTCCTCTCATAGACAATTGCATACCATCCTCAACTCCTGCAGGAATTTGAATTTCAATGGTTTCTTCACCAACTTCCATTCCAGACCCTCTACATGAAGGACAATTTGCAGATATAGTTTGTCCGCTGCCGTTACAGCTAGGGCAGGTTGTAGTGGTTTGCATCTGACCCAAAAAAGTAGATCGGATTTGTCTTACATATCCCTGACCATTACAGGTACCACACGTTTTGATGGATTTACTGTCTTTAGCACCTGAGCCATGACAAGTTTTACAACTTAGCTGCTTTTTTACCTTAATTTTTTTAGTAATTCCACTGGCGATTTCTTCGAGAGTCATACTGACTTTAATCCGAAGATTACTTCCTTTACTACCCCCCTGCGAGCGTCCTCCGGAACGTCCGAAAAATGACTCAAACGGTGATCCTGAATCGCCAAAAATATCTCCAAAATGACTAAAAATATCATCCATGGACATACCGCCACCTGCTCCACCGCCATATCCGGCATTTGGATCCACACCAGCATGGCCATATCGGTCATATCGGGCTTTCTTATCGGGATCACTTAATATTTCATAGGCCTCGGCCGCCTCCTTAAATTTATCTTCAGATGCTTTATCGCCTGGATTCCTGTCAGGATGATATTGCATAGCCACTTTGCGATATGCTTTTTTTATAGCATCCGCATCACTGGATTTGTTGACTCCCAATATTTCGTAATAATCTCTTTTTGACATTTTTTAAATTCAGTAGGCTGTGTGGCTTGAATATGAATAGTTACTTACATTTATTTAGCTACAATCACTTTTGCAAAACGGATAATTTTTTGATTCAGTAAATACCCTTTTTCTATGGTATCAAAAATTTTACCCTTCATGCTTTCTTCAGTAGCAGGTATTTCGGTTATGGCTTCATGAAACTGAGGATCAAAGGGTTTTCCATCAGATTCCATTATTTCCAAACCTTTAGTTTGAAGTAAACTGAATAGCTTTTGATGTACTAATTTCATCCCTTCAGGATAAATATCGGGATTGTTTTGTGTTTCTGATAATTTTTTAGCCCTGTCTATATCATCCAGAATAACCAACAATTCCTGAATTAATTCCTGTGAAGCATTGCGAACTAAATCAATGCGTTCGCGGACATTACGTTTTTTATAATTATCAAATTCGGCAACAAGACGTAAATACTTGTCCTTTTGTTCCGCAATCTCGGACTTCAGATCTTCCTGAGCAGGCGTTTCAGTCTCCTTATTTAACAGCGTCTCTGGCGTATCATTTTTTATCGGATCATTGTGATCAGACAGTTCCTGATCTACTACTTCTACTTTTTGTTCCTCTGTCATCGTACGTAATCTTGTAAATGAGTATAAACCACTCAATTATTTTGCCATTCCAAAAAAATAGCCAAAATGTCAGTTTTTAACTACTTGATAAGCCAAAAAATCATCTAATTCGGCTATACTGGGGTTTGCCATCATGATGATCTGATCAGGTCCAATTAAATATTTTGTAGGTATATATCGCACCTGATATAATTTAGATAAGGGACTATTCATACCCCGATCGTCGATAATATGATACGGCCAGCTTAATCCATCCTTTTTAATGGCCTCGAGTCCGGCCGACGGTTGATTTTCAAGTGCGATACTTAAAAACTCGATACCCGCTGCTGATTTAAATGATTTTGATTTATATTTTTCATACATCATGACCAAAATTGGATTCTCCTTACGACAAGGAGCACACCAGGATCCCCAAAAGTCAATTAATAAATACTTTCCTTTAAATTGCTTTAAATCGATCTGTTCTCCTTTTATATCCTGCTGCGAAAATTCCGGCGCCATCTGTCCAAGCACCAGAACATTATTAAAGAAAAAATAATATATAAGATAGCCAAAAATTGCAGCAACTGGTATAAAAAGTAAATATTTCTTCATGCTATGTAATCATTTGAATCTGGTATCATTGCTTAATTTTAAGCAGTCAGTTTAATCATAATGATGAAACTTCCTGGTTCATTTCTTATTAAATGGAACTAAGGTTTCTAAACATTTTATTGTATAAATAAGTTGTGTATACGTACAAACATCAATTGAAAAAACTGCTTTTCCAAAAATCAATAAATCCTTGCTTTTTTATTCAATTATAGTCATTTGATCTAAACCAAATACTGGCGTTTATGAAACGAATTATTACTCCCGGTACAATTCCAACCGGTGATCTTCATCAATATTTATTGGGTTCTGTAGCACCTCGGCCTATAGCTTTTGTAAGTACAATCGATGATCTTGGCCGTCCGAATCTTGCTCCTTATAGTTTTTTTAATGCATTCAGCAGTAATCCACCAATCCTGGTGTTTTCTTCCAACCGCCGGGTTGATAATAATACAACAAAGGATACACTACATAATATACTGATAAATAAAGAATGCGTGGTAAATGTGGTTAGCTATTCAATTGTGAGGCAAATGATGGTTAGTTCAGTTGATTTTCCCAATGATATTAGTGAATTTGATCAAACAGGCCTGACTCCTGTACCATCCACCATGGTTAAACCACCCATCGTTAAAGAGTCTCCGGTGAATATGGAATGTAAAGTTCAGGATATCATTACACTGGGCGACAAAGGTGGAGCAGGTCATTTGATTATCTGCCATGTGGTTTGTATTCATATTGATGAATCGGTGTTGGATGAAAATCAACGTATCGACCCTCATAAAATTGACCTCATGGGTCGTATGGGAAGGGCATTTTATGTGCGTGCCAGCGGTGATGCAGTTTTGTTTATGCCGCAATCGCAGCAATTGCCGGTTGTAGGGTATCATAATATACCGGATCATATTAAATCCAGTGACATTCTTACTGCTAATCATTTAGGTATGTTGGCTGGTTTAAAAAATCTTCCAACTAAAGAAGAAGCTCTTAAGATGTTATCGGTTGATCCGGAATTAGCTTCTTTAATTCCTCTTCAAAAAATAGATAAACATCAGATTGCTGTTAAATATTTTAATTTGAATCAAATTGAAAAAGCGGCCGCAATTCTCATGAGTATATAGGACCTTTAAATTAATACGGGTTCTGACTCAAATCTTTTTTTATTTTTTTGATCATCCAAGGCCCTCCATATATAAATCCTGAATAAATCTGAATCCAATTTGCACCTGAATTCAAACGCTCAATTGCATCTTCTGAATTCATTATACCACCAACGCCAATAATCGACAATTGTCCGCCTGAATGAGCTTTCACGTATTTTAAAATCCGGTTTGATTTTCTGGTTAATTCAGCACCACTAAGTCCTCCGGATTCTTTTGCCAATTCTTTTTCGAGCAGTGCATCAGGTCTTTCCAAGGTGGTGTTATTGCTGATGATACCACTGAAATTATTTTCCAAAACTACATCTACTATATCCTTCAGTGCATTTTCTTCCAGATCCGGAGCAATTTTTAAAAATAATGGCTTTGGGTAATCCCGCTTCTGATTTTCAGCCTGAATACTGGATAATAATGCATGTAATGGTTCTTTATCCTGTAGTGATCTTAGTCCTGGTGTATTAGGCGAACTGACATTTATTGCAAAATAATCGACATAATTAAAAAGTGCATTGAAACAAATTATATAATCCTGTATAGTCTGCTCCGGTGAAGTCAATTTGTTTTTACCGATATTTCCACCTAATATTAGTCCTTTCGGTTTTTTAAATTTTTGTAAGCGATTGACCAGGGCATCAACCCCTTCATTATTAAATCCCATCCGATTTATAATACTTCTGTCTTTTTTCAGCCGGAATAATCTTGGTTTTGGATTGCCATCCTGAGGTAACGGAGTAACGGTTCCAACTTCAATATGTCCAAACCCAATTACTGACAGCACCTCCAGCCATCGGCCGTCTTTGTCAAAACCTGCTGCAAGACCAATGGCACTATTAGCTTTCATACCATTTAATGTAGTGTTTAATCTTACATCTTCAAATCGAAATGAGATTTTGAGAAAATAATTTAATATCGGTATCTTTAATGCAACGGATAATATATTCATCGCCATGTAATGTGCCTTTTCAGCTTCCAGCAAAAAAAAGAAATACCGTATTAATTTCCACATAATTTAAAAAACACAATTCTTGAGTGAATTTCAAGACCTGGAGACATGCCTTATCTGATAATAGTTTTAGTCTTCATCAATCTTCAGTTGAATTTTATCCTTTAATTCAAGTAGTTTAGGATTGATAGCAACCATCTGATCCCATTTTTCTTTTGGGCTTAATATTTTTACAATCTTCTTTTCTTCTACAATAGCCATTGAAGGATCAATCTCAATGCTATAACTGACATTTTTTTCTAAAAATGTTTCCCGTAATCGGATTTCTAATTTTAATTCTGACCGGATGGCTTCCTTGGCAATAATATTACCTACCAAAATTTTTATGCAGTAATTGTCAATTTCGATTTTGGCATTCCTTAAATACGATTTTAAGGAATTAGATTTTTCTTCTTCATTACAACGTTTCCAGAATTCGTTAACATTTTCAATATTAAATTCAATTAATTTTTCTTTTCTTATTTTTTCCTGCTGTTCAATTGTTTCTTTTATTTGTTCAATCTTTCCCAGTTTAGGAATAGCCAATGGGTCTTTAAAAATTTGTTTAGGTGAAACAATGACTTTTTTCAAGGCCGCAGGTTCCTTGATTACTTCCGTACTTTTTTCATTTGAATCAACTTCCTGCTTAACTAACGGAGTTTTTTTTTGAGTGTTGTCAGTGCCGGAATCTGTATCCATTACTTGTTTATTGCTGTGATGACATAATTTTATCATCAAAATTTCAGTATGAAGCCTTTTGTTTCTGGCTCGTACCAAATTTATATCAGCTTCATTAATCATATCCATCCAGGCAACTAATTTGGATAATGTACAGGTATCAGCTTGTTTTAAATAACGTTGTTTTAAAGCTTCGCTTCCTTCAAATATATCATGTAAGGCAGGATCTTTCATGATTAATAAATTGCGAAGTTGACTAGAAAGTCCTTCCAGCAAAACTTCAGGATCAAAACCTAAATGAAAAATCTGGTCCAATTGCAGTAATGAAGTTTTAATATCCATCGTGATAAACGCATCGATAAACCGGAAGAAATGCTCATGATCCAGCACATTTAAATTATCTGCAACCTCCTTATAACTTATATGAGCACCTGAAAAACTTTTAATCCGGTCAAACATGGATAATGCATCGCGTAAAGCACCATCTGCCTTTTGTGAGATTAAATGCAAACCTTCTTCATCAGCTGAAAGTCCTTCCGTTTTACAAATTTTTTGAAGCTGAAGAACAATATCTTTTTCACGGATTCTTTTGAAATCGTAAATCTGACACCGACTTAAAATAGTAGGAATTATTTTGTGCTTTTCTGTCGTTGCTAAAATAAATTTGGCAAACGGAGGTGGTTCTTCCAAAGTCTTTAAAAATGCATTAAATGCTGCAGTTGACAACATATGAACCTCGTCTACTATATAAATTTTATATTTTCCGGATTGTGGTTGATAGCGTACCTGATCTACCAGCTCCCTAATGTCATCAACTGAATTATTGGAGGCTGCATCCAGTTCAAAAATATTGAATGAGGCATTTTCCATAAAAGCCTTACAGGAATCACAGGTATTGCAAGGCTCCCAGTCCGGACCGGGATTAATACAATTTAATACTTTGGCCAGAATTCTGGCACAGGTTGTTTTCCCTACTCCTCTGGGACCGCAAAAAAGAAAAGCATGAGCAATTTGTCCTTTGGCTAAGGCATTTTTCAAAGTAAGCGCTACATGCTCTTGTCCAACGACATCCACCCATCGTAAGGGTCTGTATTTTCTGGCAGATACTATAAAAGATTCCATGTGTTCTGGTCGGGGCAAAAGTAATTAAAATTGAGCGCTATGATGAGAATCCTACCGCTAAAAATTGCTTTCTGATAAAAATAGCGAATCTATACCAAAACTAACTGTATGGGTTTTACTGATTTAAAAAATAAACTTCAGTCTTTTTTATAGCTGAGATTCAGTCAAAAAGCAGGATTGGATAGGAATAGTTTGTGTATTAAATCAACAATTCCCTTACTTTGCTCCTTATTTGTAAATATGAAAATTGCATTGGCTCAACTGAATTATCATGTAGGAAACTTTGTGGGAAATTTTGCTTTAATGGAAAAAGCTGTTCTGGAAGCAAAAGCCAAACATGCCGATCTGATCTGTTTCAGTGAGCTGTCAACCTGTGGATATCCACCCCGGGATTTTCTGGAATTTAAAGACTTTGTCCGCCGGTCAATACAGGTTGTCAACCAGCTCTGCGAGATGTCAGATTCAATTGCTATTGTCGTCGGATCTCCTACCGTTAATCCGGATATCGAAGGAAAAGATCTTTATAACTCTGCTTTTTTTTTATTTGAAAAAAAAGTGCATCATATTGTTAAAAAAGCGCTGCTTCCTAATTATGATATATTTGATGAATACCGTTATTTTGAATCGAATAAAATTTTTGAAACAATACGGTTTAAGGACAAGTGTATTGCCATAACGATCTGTGAAGACATCTGGAATTTAGGTAATCAAAATCCGATGTATACTATTTGTCCGATGGATGAAATGATGCATCAAAATCCTGATTTTATGCTAAATCTTTCGGCTTCACCTTTCAGTTATAATCATGCTCAAAGCCGACTGGATGTCATTCGAGCAAATGTAGTAAAATACGGTATTCCCATGTTTTATGTTAACTGTTATGGAGGGCAGACCGATTTGTTATTTGACGGGGGATCTGTAGTCTTGTCTCCGGATGGAAGCTGCTTTGACGAAATGCCCTTTTTTGAACCCTGTCTGCGGTTTTATCAGCTGGAAAAAGTACTACATGGTCATTCTTCATGTGAACAGGAAAAAAATGAAATCGACTTAATTTATAAAGCACTGGTCATGGGCATCCGTGATTATTTTTCAAAACTTGGATTCACTAAAGCTATCTTGGGTTTGTCAGGAGGTATTGATTCAGCATTAACCTGTGTGTTGGCCGTACATGCCTTGGGTAAAGAAAATGTAAAAGCCCTATTGATGCCTTCACAGTATTCATCGAAGGGTTCCTTGGATGATGCCGAAGCACTGGCTAAAAATTTAGGTATTTCGTATGAAATTATTCCTATCCAGGAAACATTCCGGCAATACAAATCTGTACTATCTGAATTTTTTAAAGACCTTCCGGAAAATGTCACTGAGGAAAATATACAGGCCAGAATACGGGGTATGTTCCTGATGGCCTTTTCTAATAAATTTTCATTCATCTTGCTTAATACGACCAATAAAAGTGAAATGGCCGTTGGCTATGGTACTTTGTATGGTGATTTGTGCGGCGGAATCGCAGTATTGGCAGATGTATACAAAACTCAGGTATACCAAATTGCTAACTACATTAACAGAAATACCGAAATAATACCTCAGAATAGTATCAATAAACCTCCTTCTGCTGAATTACGACCCGGCCAAAAAGATTCTGATTCATTACCCGAATATGATTTACTGGATAAAATTTTATACCAATATATCGAATGCCACCAGGGACCTCATGAAATTATTGCACAGGGATTTGACGAAGCCATTGTTTTAAAAACATTACGCCTTGTTAACCAGGCCGAATTTAAAAGGTATCAATCGCCTCCTGTGCTTCGGATTTCTTCTAAATCATTTGGAATTGGCAGACGCTTACCTATCGAAGGAACCTATCTCAGTTAAATAAAAGACTATTTTGTAGGTTTGGAAATTAATCGGCTTCAGCAACAACTTCCTGTACCTCCGGAACCATCCGTTTTAAAAGTCCTTCGATTCCAGCTTTTAAAGTAACTGTGGAAGAAGGACATCCGCTGCAGGATCCATGCATCGTTACTGTAACGATACCGTTGTGAAACGATTTAAATTCTATATTACCACCATCCATTTCAACCGCAGGTTTGACGTACATCTGAATCATGTCTTTAATGCGTTTTACTAATTCGGCGTCTTTTTCATCATAATTGCCTTGTGCAGATGCAGCTTCTTGAGCTAATAAAAATGATTCATAACCTTCATTTACAATAAGTACTTCGCTTTCGATCATGGATTTTAAAAGTTCTTTAGCCGGTAACATGATTTCCGACCATTCAAAATCTGGTTTTTTGGTAATGGTGACAAAATTATTGGAGATATATACAGATTGAACGTAATCTTCCTTGTACAATTGAAGTGCCAGTGGTGACCATTTTTCGGCAAGTGCTTTATCTTTAAATTCTGCAATTCCGGTAAATAACATTTTATTGCATACAAATTTTAAGGATTCCGGATTAGGTGTCTGCTCTGTATATAATAGTATAGATGTTTTGGTAGTTTGATCTGTGGTCATAATATTCTATTTTAGATCATTTAATACAATTTGCGGAACGGAAGGTTCATTTTTATATATAGTTTACAGGTCATAACTGGCTTCCAGAGGACAATGATCTGAAAACCGGAATTCCCGGTGATGTTTAAAATCCCGGACCTGCGATTCCAGAGATTTGGAAACTGATTGATAATCGATTCTCCAACCTTTATCTTTAAAATATGAACCCGCACGATAACTCCACCAGCTATATTCTCTTTTATCAGGATGTAATACGCGGAAACTATCAGAAAATAATTCTGAAAACCATTTATCAAGCCAGATTCGTTCTTCCGTGCGATAACCAGACGGATTGTCTTTTCGTTCTGGATTGTGAATATCGATGCCCCGGTGAACAATATTGTAATCACCTACGACGATAAGCTGCTTTTTTTCTTCAAGCATTTTTTGAAAAACGGGATAAACATCTGTCAAAAACTTCATTTTGAAGGAATGACGTTCTTCACCAGATGAACCTGAAGGAAAATAACAATTGGCAATACTGAATTCCGGAAAATCCAAAACAAGTAACCTGCCTTCAGAATCATATTCTGCCATACCGGTTCCCGGATGAACTTGAACTGGCAATACTTTCGATAATATTAGTACGCCGCTATATCCTTTTTTTTCAGCGCAATGCCAAAAAGCATGGTAGCCCTGAGCTAAGAAATAATCCGGATCAGCATGAGAGCTGTCCATTTTTGTTTCCTGGATACAGACGATATCAAAACTATTCTGATTGATCCAGTCAAGTAATCCTTTCGAAATTGCAGATCTCAAACCATTGGCATTAAAACTGATAATTTTTTTCATTTAGTCACAACTTATCTGGTTAAAAATAGAATCGAATTATACATTTTACCGGAAAGATAAAAATAGAACAATCAAATTAATTATTTATGAACCATTATAAATTAATCATTTAGACAACGTATGTCTTTTTCAGTATATAAGTAGCTTAACACAGAATAGGTATTTTTTAACGGATTTTCAAGTTCATATAACAATTAGTTTTATTTTGAAGAATCAAAATGCCGTAAACACGGTCATATAACAGCTTTTTGTCATGGTATAGTTTTTGAAACTGTTTCGGTATACTGATTGAACCTGTTTAAGAAATTCATCAATATTCTCAAAATAAAGACTTAAGCTACTACAATGGATAAACTCAATAGTTTATGAGTTTTCCATAAGCTTATTAAACTACCAAACCATGTTAATGAACAGGTTATAAATATTTCTCATAAAAGTAATTTCAGAAAGCGTATGAAGACAAACCAGACCCCAGCGGTGTTGTACAAAGATTTTCGTTTTTGGTTGGTTATTGTATTAACGTTTCTATTAATAGGAACAATGATTGCAACGTATCCGGCTTAAAAATCAGTCTTGTATCTTCAGACTTAAATCGAGGCTTCCGGCACTGTGTGTCAATGCTCCAATTGAGATAAAATCAACTCCTGTGAGTGCGATTTTTCTGACAGATTGGAGATTAACACCGCCTGAAGCTTCGGTTTTAAGTTTTTTGTTTACCATAGCTACTCCTTCCGCAAGTAAAGCCAGTTCAAAATTATCCATCATTACCTGATTCACACCTCCGTTCTGTAAAACTTCTTCGAGTTCTACCAGATTTTTGACTTCAATCGTTACCCCCAAATGATCCAAATCATGTTTTTTCTGATATCGCTTAACTGCTTTAATGGCTTTACTGATCGACCCACATGCAGCAATGTGGTTGTCTTTAATCATAAACCAATCGTATAAGCCGGCTCGGTAATTTTGACAACCACCCAGCCTGACAGCCCATTTTTCCAAATATCGGTTAAGTGGTGTGGTCTTTCTGGTGTCCAGCAAAGTAACATTCAGGTCAGATACTTCGGTGACAAAGCGATTACTTAAAGTAGCTATGCCACTCATCCGTTGCATGGTATTCAATACCAGCCGTTCTGCCATTAATAAATCTCTTGTTTTGCCTCTTACTTCAAAAACTACTTCTCCAAAATGTATAAAACTGCCATCTTGTATATACATCGTCAGTTCTATATCCGGATCCAGATAGTTGAAAATTAACCGGGCAAGTTCGACACCGGCAATTACACCTTCTTCTTTAACTTTTAGTACCGCTTTGGAACTATGATTTTTTGGAATACATGCAAGTGATGTTATATCACCGGTTTGAACATCCTCTTTTAAAGATTCCCGGATAAATTGCTCAATACTGAAAAATTCCATATTAAAAACTTATTCCAATTCTGAAATCAAGATTGGAAAGTATTCCTTTCGAATCTTCTTTGGTACCATCATTATAGCGGCCATTGTCATCGGTTATGTCGGTAAAACTTTGCATAAACCGTAGACCTGCTGTTAAAGTGATATCATGGGATACTTTAAATTCAGCTCCAGCTCCCAAACCATAAAACAAGGTGAAAAAACTGATAATATCACGGATGTCTTCATCTTCTGTCGCTTCTAAACCGGAAGCATCAATGGATCCCCGGGCTTTTGTACGCATAGATATGGCAAATTCCGGGGCATGTAGAAAGAACCGGTATTTACCGACTTCAATAGTCCGCAATTTAAATCCAAAGGGGATATCGATATAATTCATCCGATAGGACATGACGGAATTATTTGGCAGTACATGATAAACATTATCACTCAATCTGGCTTCCTTCCAGATATCTCCTCCCTTTTCATATTCCAGTGTACCACCCGGCCCTAATGAAATACCAAGCCCACCTGTCAAAGCAAATCGGTCTGTGATCCAGTATTCTGCCTGAGCCTGAAATTTAAATGCTAATTTTGCACCGCCACTTTCAATCTTATTAAAATTTGCAGACATCCAGCTTAAAGATGGACCGGCTATAATATTATATCGGATTTTTTGTGAGAAAAGTAAACAGGGTATGATAACAACAAACAAACAAAGTAGTCTTTTCATAAAATAAGAAGAATTATAATAATGAATGTAAATCTAAGATTATTTGAAAAATAATCCCGTGGATGCTTTATCCGGATTTGAGTTTATTTCCTGCAAACTACAAAATTTTCTGGAAAATTTAAAATTTTTGCACTTTTAAATTTTTTTTATTATTAATTGTCTGAGTTTTATCTATTATACTTTTTATTAAAGTTTAATGATGATTAAATAGTATTTTTGTTGAATTATGAACTTGATAAATTATGTCTTTACAGGATTGGCAGTGTGCTGTTTTGTCGCTTGTAAGAATCAGGAGACCAAATACATTCCGGATGTTTCCGACACCAAAGTAAATTTAAATTTGATTCGTTTTGATCGGGAACTTTTAAAATTGGATACTCAAAATATACGTCAAAGTCTTTCCAGTTTGATTGCCAACTATCCTGCATTTTCCAGCTTGTACTTTAACCAAATTGTCGCATTCCCTCAATATCGGGATACTCTGAATGATCATTTTGTTACTGCTGTAATGGAATTTATAAAGGATCCGGTCGTAATTGAAATCAATCAGTTGGTACAAAAAACCTATCCGGATGATAAATTTTTAGAGACAGAACTCCATAAATCACTTCAATTCATGAAGTATTATTTTCCACAGGAAAATGAACCAGCCTTTTATACCCTGATTAGTGAATTTTCCTATGGCAATTTTATTTTTCAGAATGCACCAAATCAGGATGGAATAGGAATCAGTCTGGATTTTTTTTTAGGAGGGCTGTTTGATTATAAAAAAATTGATCCGGATAACCCTATGTTTTCAGATTATCTAAACCGGTGTTTTAATAAGGATCATCTTCTAAAGAAAACCTGGGAAGTTTGGCTGGAAGATAAATTAGGTGTATTACCCAATGGACGTTTTATTGATTTTATGTTACAGGAAGGAAAGAAACTCTATGTTCTGGAAAAAATATTACCGGCCATACAGGATACCGTGTTATTTGAATATACACCCGCTCAACTAAACTGGTGCAGGCAAAATAAACGGGAAATTTGGTCGTTCTTCCTCACCAGTAATCTGCTTTATTCTACCGAATTGCAAAAATTTAATAAATACATTAACCCAAGTCCTGTTTCTCCTGGAATGCCCCCTGAAGCACCCGGCAAAACCGGTCGCTATACCGGATACGAGATTATCAAAGCATTTATAAAGCGACATCCTGATATTAGTTTGACAGAACTACTTGATTATCACGATAGTCAGAAACTATTAACGGAATCTAATTATAAACCCCGGAACGATTGATGCCGATGGCTTGTTATGACCCAGAGAGTCAAACTTGGCTCTTTAATTGCTAGTAATATTAAAAAAAGATGATGCAGACCAGAGCAATTCCTTTAGTTGATCTGAATACATTTTTAAATGGTGATTTACGTCAAAAACAAGAGTTTGTTAAATCGCTGGGTGAAGCATTTACAGAAATTGGCTTTGTAGGTGTTATCAATCATGGCATTCCAAAGGACTTGGTTGACAGTTTTTATAGAGCGACTAAAGAATTCTTTTCTTTACCGGAAGATAAAAAAAGAAACTATCAAATACCGGATCTTGCCGGACAAAGAGGCTATACTTCTTTTGGAATGGAGCATGCCAGGCAATCAATGGTTGGTGATTTGAAAGAGTTTTTTCAAATAGGCCAGATCGTAACTGACAATGACCCAATCAAAGAAGAATATCCGGATAATGTGATTGTTACAGAACCAAAAGAATTTACCAGCCTTGGAAATCAATTGTATAAAGAATTTGAAAAGTCAGGCATGCATCTTTTAAGAGCCATTGCTTTATATCTTGAATTGGATGAAAATTATTTTGATTCAAAAATTCACAATGGCAATAGCATCTTGCGGGCAATTCATTATCCTCCAATCATTCAGGAACCCAATTCAGCTATTCGTTCGGAGCAACATGAAGACATCAATTTAATTACACTTCTTGTTGGAGCTTCTTCCGGTGGTCTTCAGGTACTCAACAGACAGGGTGAATGGCTCGATGTTTTACCTGGTGAAAATGAAATTGTGGTGAATGTTGGGGATATGCTTCAAAGATTAACAAATAATTATCTTATTTCTACAACTCACCGCGTTGTTAATCCTCCTCGCAAAGAATGGCATATTCCAAGACTGTCTATCCCGTTTTTCCTGCATCCTAGAAGCACGATGGACCTTACTTGTCTGGATTGTTGTATTAAAAATGGCGGGACAGCCGCCTACGATTCCATTACAGCCGGGAATTATTTAGATGAACGGCTTAGAGAAATCGGATTAAAAAAATAACTTTGACCTTTTAAATTATAAATTATGGAACTTCTGTTTTTAGGAAATCTGGGTGGCTCAGAAATTTTTGTCATTTTGATTATTGTATTATTATTGTTTGGAGGTAAAAAAATACCAGAGCTTATGCGTGGTCTGGGTTCCGGAATCCGGGAATTTAATAATGCCAAAAACAATATTTCCAATGAAATCCGCGAAGGGGTAAGAGAAGCTGAGCGGAAAGAATTGGATTCAGACAAAAAGTAAAATAGCTATTCTGTTTCTTTAAATTATTTTTCAATGAGGGTAATATCACTTTCGTGTACCATTTTTATATGTTTTTTTTCATTATTGATCAATGCTCAAAAAGTAGGGCATGTTAATACTGTTCATCTGATCGATTCATTAGCTGAGGCAAGACAAGCTTCCGTTTTATTAAAACAATACGAAGCTTCTTTAGCTAAAACCGGAGAAGAAATGATTGGTAAATTTCAGGAAAAATTAAAAAAATATAAAACCGATGTTAAAGGCGGAAATATGACTGCCGTGCAACAAAAACAAGTAGAATCTGAGTTGGAAGTAGATCAGGAAGCAATTGGTAATTACAGGGAATCTGCAAAAAAATCACTGGAAAAACGAAGAATGGAATTAGTTCAACCCATTCTGGATAAAATTAATAAAGTATTAAATGAAATTGGCAAAGAAGAAAATTTTAGTTTCATTTTCGATAATTCAATGGGTATTCTTTTTTACAGAGACAGTGAGGATGTTTCTCCCAAAGTTTATAAAAAGTTAGGAAATTAAAATTTTGGTTATTCTTCAAACCGCAAATGTTTTACCGTAATATCATTATCAATTAATTTGCGAAGTGAATCTATACCTATCTTAAGATGCAGATGTAAAAAGTTTTCAGAAACTTTCTGATCTGATTCTTCTGTTTTTACACCTTCCGGAACCATAGGCATGTCTGATACTAATAATAAAGCACCTGCCGGAATTCTGTTTTTAAATGCTGCTATAAAAATGGTAGCAGTTTCCATATCAATAGCCATCGCCCGTAGCCGGGTCAGGTATTTTTTAAAATCGTGTCGGTGTTCCCAAACCCGCTTATTGGTGGTATAAACTGTACCTGTCCAATAATCCTGTGCATAATCTCTGATTGTTGTCGATATAGCTTTTTGTAAAGCAAATGCCGGTAATGCAGGAACCTCCGGTGGTAAATAATCATTGGAAGTCCCTTCTCCCCGTATGGCAGCAATCGGTAATATCAAATCACCTAATTTGTTTTTTGCACTTTTTAAACCTCCGCATTTTCCTAAAAATAAAATCGCTTTGGGTTTTATCGCTGTAAGCAAATCGATTATCGTTCCAGCATTGGGACTTCCCATTCCAAAATTGATAATTGTAATATTATTGGCCGTTGCATTAATCATGGATCGGTCCTTGCCCCGGATCTCTACCTGATTCCACCTTGCAAATAATTCAACATACAAACTAAAATTAACCAGAATGATATACTGACCAAAGTCTTCAAGTTTTGTCCCGGTATACCGGGGCAGCCAGTTTTCAACTATTTCGCGCTTTGTAATCATTTATCGGGTTAGATACATATAACGCTTTGCATCAATTTCCCTGAAATATGGATCTGTCAGATCTTTTATAAAATGGATGGCTTCTCCGGTTGATTTCATCTCAGGGCCAAGTGATATATCTACTCCGGGAAATTTATTAAATGAAAATACTGGAATTTTTATGGCATAGCCATCCAGCTTATTGATCATCTTAAAGTCTTTTAGTTTTTTCTGACCTAACATCACTTTGGTAGCAATATTTAAGTAAGGTACACCATAAGCTTTGGCAATAAACGGAGTAGTACGGGAAGCTCTGGGATTTGCTTCTATGACATAAACATGATCATCTTTAATAGCAAATTGAATATTGATCAATCCTTTAATTTCTAAGTGAAATGCAAGTTGTTTTGAATATTCTATCATGGTTTGTATTGCTTTATCACTGATGCTATATGGCGGTAATACGGCAGAGCTGTCACCTGAATGAATTCCTGCCGGTTCGATGTGCTCCATAATTCCCATGATATGAACATCTTCTCCATCACAAATAGCATCTATTTCAGCTTCTTTTGCCCGTTCTAAAAATTGATCGATCAATACTTTGTTATCGGGCATATGCTTAAAAATGGAAAGTACATGCCGTTCGAGTTCGTCATCGTTTATTACAATTCGCATCCGTTGACCACCAAGGACATATGAAGGTCTTACCAAAACAGGATAACCAATTTTTCGGGCCACTTCCAAAGCTGAATCAGCATCGGTAGCAACGCCATACCTCGGATAAGGAATGTTCATGTCTTTCAACATATCAGAAAACCGTCCCCGGTCTTCAGCAATATCCATATTATTAAAATCCGTTCCAATAATTTTAACCCCTTTCTGATGTATTTTTTCAGCAAGTTTTAATGCAGTCTGTCCTCCAAGTTGCACAATGATGCCTTCTGGTTTCTCATGATCAATGATTTCTTCTATATGTTCCCAATAAATGGGTTCGAAGTATAATTTATCCGCAATGTCAAAATCAGTAGAAACAGTTTCGGGATTGCAATTAACCATAATGGCTTCCATACCTTCTTCGCGAATTGCCAGAACACCGTGTACGCAACAATAATCAAATTCTATTCCCTGTCCGATGCGGTTAGGGCCAGATCCAAGCACGATTACCTTTTTTTTGTCATGGGATACACTTTCATTTTCTGCGTCAAAACTGGAATAATAATACGGAGTTTTTGCTTCAAACTCGGCAGCACAGGTATCCACAAGTTTGTAGCCCCGGCGGATATTTAAATTTTTTCGTTGGCTTGTTACATCTTTTTCATCTACCCTCATTAACCAGGCGATCTGATTATCGCTATATCCGTTTTGCTTTAGTTCCAGAAAAAAACTATACGGAATGTCTTCAGGTAAATTGTATTTCATCAGTTGATCCTCCAGTAATACCAATTTTTTAATTTCTTTGATAAACCAGGGATCAACTCCTGTCAATTTATGAACTGTTTTTTCAGGTACTCCCAATCTGAGTGCATCTTTTAATCTGTAAATTCTGTCATCACTGACGATTTCCAGCCGCTCCAGAATATCCTGGGTATTGATCCATTCTTTTTTATCCGCACCCAGTCCGTGACGATCATTTTCCTGAGATTGACAGGCTTTTTGTAAAGCTTCCGTAAAACTTCTGCCAATAGACATAACCTCACCAACAGATTTCATTTGCAAACCGAGCCTTGGATCTGCTCCGTGAAACTTTTCGAAATTCCATCTAGGCATTTTTACGATGACGTAATCTAATGATGGTTCAAAGTAGGCGGATGTGGTTCCGGTTATTTGATTATTTAATTCATCGAGATGATAACCAATAGCGAGCTTGGAAGCAATTTTAGCTATGGGATAACCTGTAGCTTTGCTCGCCAATGCAGAAGACCTGGATACTCTTGGATTAATTTCTACTACGATCAAATCTTCCGTCTCCGGATTTACAGCAAATTGTACATTACAACCTCCTGCAAAATTTCCAAGCGATCTCATCAAGGCAATTGCTTGATCCCTCATTTGTTGAAAACTGGTGTCAGAAAGGGTCATCGCGGGAGCAACTGTGATGCTGTCACCTGTATGAATTCCCATGGGATCAAGATTTTCGACTGTACAAATGATCACCACATTATTATTTTGATCTCTCAATAACTCCAGTTCAAATTCTTTCCACCCTAAAACAGCTTTTTCAATTAATACTTCATGGGAAGGAGATGAATCCAAACCTCTGCGCAGACAATCATCAAATTGATCTGCTTTGTGTACAAAACTGGCACCAGTGCCTCCCAAAGTATATGAAGGCCGGATAACTAATGGATAGCCGATCTTTTGTGCTGCTTCTTTACCTTCCAGAAATGAATTGGCAATGTGTGAAGGGGCAACCTGATAGCCAAGATCAATAACATGCTGTCTGAATAATTCCCGGTTTTCAGTCAATTCTATAGCATTAACATCCACGCCAATCATTCTGACTCCGTATTTTTTCCAGATATTACGTTTGTCAGCTTCAATAGCTAAATTCAACGCTGTCTGACCGCCCATGGTGGCCAGGACAGCATCAATCTGACGTTCTTCCAGAATTTTAATAATGCTTTCTACGGTAAGGGGTAATAAGTAGACGTGATCTGCCGTAATGGGGTCTGTCATGATCGTCGCCGGATTGGAATTAATCAGGCTCACTTCAATTCCTTCTTCTTTAAGAGATCTGGCAGCCTGGGTTCCTGAATAATCAAATTCGCAGGCCTGGCCTATAATGATAGGCCCGCTGCCAATAATCAATACCGTTTTTATGGAGGAGTCTTTTGGCATTAAATCGTTATTTTGCGCAAAGATAATGGATGAGGGTAGAAAAGAAGGGTTTCCTGAAGCTGCGATTTCAGTATTATCTGTGCAAATCCGGAATGAACTAATAAATCAGCCATGAATACAAAACCCAGAGTTTTAATTACAGATTCGGTACACGATGATCTCATTCAGGGTCTGAACAACAGGCACTGGGAGGTGGATTATCAACCTGAGATCGATTTAAAAACAACCCGAGATAAAATAGCCCAGTATCAAGGATTGGTTATTAATAGTAAGATTCTTGTGGATGAGACGTTTATTGAAGCTGCCACTCAATTAAAATGGATCGGCCGCCTCGGTTCTGGAATGGAAATAATCGATGTTAAGGCAGCTGCCCGAAAAGGTATTTGTGTAGTGAATACCCCGGAAGCCAATTGTAATGCCGTCGCCGAGCACGCCCTGGGTATGCTGTTATCCCTGTTTCGAAACTTAAACCGGGCGGATCAGGAGCTTAAAAATTGGATATGGGAACGCGAAAAAAACAGAGGCATTGAATTATCTGGAAAAACTGTAGGAATAATCGGATATGGCCATACAGGTCAGCGATTCGAAGAGATATTACAGGGATTTCAAGTTAAAATCCTAGTTTATGACAAATACAAGCAGCTTTCAAACCGCCAGGGTCGTTATAGGGTCGTTTCAAATGTAAACGAAATCAAAGAATTGGCCGACGTGATTAGTTTACATCTACCGTTAACGGAGGAAACCAGGTTTTTAGTCAATATGGATTTTATTCAAAGCTGCCTGAATGAAATCTATATTATCAATACTTCCCGGGGAGATATTGTAAAAACAAAGGATTTAATCACAGCCATGCATTCTGGTAAAGTCAAAGGTGCCTGTCTTGATGTATTTGAAAATGAAAGACCAGAACGGTATTCAATGGACGAAAAGGCTATGTATGGGGAACTTAATTCGATGGAAAATGTCGTTTTGAGTCCGCATATTGCTGGCTGGACCTTTGAATCAAAACAGAAGATTGCTAAAACCTTGTTGAATAAGCTTGATCGTATGAATTTATTTTACTAATCTTATTATATTGTAATAGAGTGCATTAAAAATTATATTTATTTATATACGTTAAGGCACTTAAAAAAACGGCAAATTCAATTTAACAGGTTTTGAAATGGATTTAGAAATCCTTAACATTGCAAAATTTTTTTTAAGAAAGATTTCTCAACTTCACATTATGTTCAAACGATTATACTTACTACTCAGTCTGGCATTTCTTTGTGCCTTAACAAGTTACAGTCAGACTACCTTAACAGGTAAAGTTACAGATCAGGAAAATGGAGAGGACATTATACAATGTGCTCTGGTTATTTACAAAAATGGCATCCAGGTTACGACCATTGTAACCGACTTTGATGGAAACTTCAATGTTCAGCTGGACCCCGGAAAATATGATGTGGAAGCCCGATATGTGGGTTATAATCCAAAACGGGTTAACGGAATCAATGTTTTAGGGGGAAAAGCCAATACCTTAAATATCAAAATCAGTGCCGGAATCGAATTGGAAGCCGTCGAAATAGTAGACTATAAGGCTCCGTTAATCGAAAAGGATAATACAACCCAGGGTACAGTTATTACTGCAGAAAAAATTAAAAACCTTCCTGTAAAAAATGTATTGGGAGTCGCTTCAACAGCTGCCGGCTTATCCAGCGTTGATGGAGGTGAAGCCGCAATCCGTGGATCTCGTACAGATGCCACTGTGTATTATCTGGATGGTCTTAGAATCACAGGACGCCAGATACCGACTTCAGAATTGGAACAACTTCAGGTTGTAACAGGGGGTATGGAAGCACAGTATGGCGATGTTACAGGAGGCATTATCGCATTGACCAGTAAAGGTCCTTCTGCCAGATTTTCTGGGGGCATAGAAGCCGAAACATCCCAAAACCTGGACGCATTTGGTTATAATTTGTTAAGTGCTAATTTTAGTGGACCCTTGCTTAGAAAAAAACTGACAGACTCGACCTATGGAAGAACCATTTTAGGATTCCGTGTAGCAGGTCAATATAATTATCAAAAAGACGATGACCCACCTGCTTACAATATATATCGAGCCAAAGAGTCGACAATTGCCAGATTGACTAACGAACCCTTACGATTATTTGGTGGTTCACCCGTTGTGGCAGGTCAGTTTCTGGAAGATGACGATGTAGAATTTCTCGATTATAATCCAAATGAACAAAACACGGCTTACGATTTAACCGGAAAACTGGATTTCAGACCGATCGACAATATCGATCTATCTGTTTCAGGTAATTATTCTTCTGTCAACAATCGATTTAATCCAGGTGATGATAATACAATTGGTCAGGGTGCCTGGACCTTGTTTAACTGGGAAAATAATCCCGTAAGAGAAACCGAAACGTATAGAGTTAATGTCAGGTTGCGTCATCGATTGGGAAGATTGGTGGATCTTAATTCAAAAAACGACGAGGAAAGCCGTAAAATTTCAAATATCCAAAATGCTTTTTATACTATACAAGCGGGATTACAGAATACAAAACAAACAACACAGGATTGGAGGCATAAAGACCGGTTTTTTGATTATGGATATATTGGTCGTTTTCCCGGACATTTTAATCCGGAATTCAGGGAAGGCCAACATTCCGGTTGGAATTTATCCATTGATAATTTTATAGGAGATAACAGTCCGAATCCAGCATACGCTGCTTTAAATAAAGCAGCTTTTCCACAAGGAGAACCAAAAAATCAAAATCAATTTCCTACTAATCTTGAAAGCTTCAGAGCATTCAATGGTTTGGTAAGTACAGCTTATGATAATACCTGGAGCTCATTACACAATAATGTGGGTGGTATCTATAACAGGTACCAAAAGACGGATAATGATTTAACCACTCTGCAAGTAACCAGTGGTTTTGATTTCTTACCCGGCGGATCTAAAAGCGGAAGACATAATATACAGTTTGGACTGGTTTATGAGCAACGGATCAACAGGTCATATACCATTGATCCTTTCAGATTATGGAACCTGGCCAGGCTCTATACCAATAATCACATTGTTGGTGTAGACACATTTAATATACTTTATACGGATTCTCTTGGACGAGATATCTACAGACGATTAATAACACCTCAGGATGGTGCCAAATTTTACCGTTCGGTCAGATCGAAATTATTCCCTAACGTCCCTATTGACGAAGCAATTTACATGGATGGCAACGTTAATGAGTTGAATAAAGATGATTTAACATTAAACATGTTTGCTTCCAGAGAATTGACAGATCAGAGTGTTCTTGGATATTCAGGATTTGATTACGAAGGAAACAAAATATCAGGTAGTGTAAAGTTTGAAGATTTTTATGCACTTGATGCAGATGGCAATAAATCCTTTAAGGTTGCTCCATTTTCACCGATCTATGTGGGGGGATATATACAGGATAAATTTACATTCAGAGATATCATATTCCGTCTCGGAGTGCGGGTAGATCATTACGATGCCAATACTCAGGTGATAAAAGATCCATATTCACTATATGGTATCATGAATGCAAAAACATTTCATGAAACCATTGATACTCTTAGAGCCAAACCTTCTTCCATCGGCGATGATTTTAAAGTCTATATTACCGGAGAAGGTTCTACTGCTGTAAAAGCTTACCGAAACGGCGATCAGTGGTATAATTCTCAAGGTACTCCTGTAAACTCATCCGATCAGATTTTTTCAAGTAACCTGGTGTTTCCAAGATATATTCAGCCTGTTGACAGTTTACGTTCTATTAAAGGCCGGTATTTTAAATTGGATGAATCATTTGAAGATTATGTGCCTCAGACTAACTGGATGCCTAGGTTGGCATTTTCATTTCCAATTTCTGATAATTCCAATTTCTTTGCGCATTATGATATTCTGGTTCAGCGACCCAGCTCAAATTCCAGTGTTTCCGCCCTTGCTTATTATTATTTTAACGATCAGGGAAGAACGCCTGCCGATAATGCAAATTTAAAACCAAGCAGAACAGTAGACTATGAAGTTGGATTTCAACAAAAAATATCCAATTCATCAGCAATCAAATTGTCTGCGTATTATAAAGAATTACGCAATATGATTAATCGGATTACCTACAGTCGTGTAGCTACCATTGGTACTTATGATAGTTATGGTAATATTGATTTTGGAACCGTGAAAGGATTTAATTTTTCATATGACCTAAGAAGAACCAGCAATTTTGAATTTACGGCAGCATATACCTTACAATTTGCTGATGGTACCGGCTCTGATCCAGAATCTCAAAGAGGTCTGACGCAAAAAGGAGTTAATATCCGCAATATTTTTCCATTTAATTATGACGAACGTCATCGCATAGCATTTACGGCAGATTACAGATACGAATCAGGTAATAAATATAATGGTCCCAGAATCGGAGGTCAGGATATTTTTGCCAATGCAGGTTTGAATCTTCAAATAGTTACGGCATCCGGAAGACCTTATTCTCCGGGTACTGAAATTGTACGCTACGATGGTACAGGTTTCAGAGGCGATATTAACGGATCGCGTTTGCCCTGGAATTTTAATGTAGACATGAGAATTGATAAAAACATCTCATTGGCTAAAGGCAGAAACCGTTTGGATTTAAATATCTATTTAAGAATTCAGAATTTGTTTGATACTAAAAATATTATTGGAGTTTACAGAGGATCTGGTGATGCACGGGATGATGGATTTTTAAACTCTAATAAAGGAGCAGCAGAAATCAACAGCGTGTTGACAACTTTTGGACAGGATTATGTAGACTACTATATAAACCAATATAACTACAGAGTGCTTAATCCGGATAAATTCACCTTGCCAAGGAGAATTTTTATCGGAGCCATTTTAGAATTTTAATTTAATCAAATTATTAACATCAGAATATGAACTATTTAATTTTAATAATAATTGCTTTTTTTACTGGTTTGAATACCAATTTTGCTAACACACCAGATACAAAAAAACGGGTACAAAAAAATACTCAAACGAATCCAACTCTCGAGCGCAGGGGACAACCCTGCGACGCAGCGACCAAACAAATTGATATGGATGTGAATAACGTCAGAGCACGTTTGTTAAATGGCGGTGACGTGTGGTGGGATAAAAGCCAGGGACGGTATATAGTACCCAAAGTAGAGCCTGGATCTGGAAAAAAAGAGGTTTCCGCATTGTTTTCCGGAGCAGTATGGGTTGGTGGATATGATCCGGCTAACAATCTGCATTTAATGGCACAGGATTACCCCAGTGCAACCAGTCTGGATTGCTGGCCTGGTCCATTGACAGCTGATTTGGGTGAAACCGATAAAGCGGACTGTCTTAATTGGGATCAATTTTTTGTTGTTTCAGGAAAAAGCATCCGGGAACAGCAAAAACTTTGGAAAGAAGTTGGAAGTCAAAGAAGTCTGACCATCGAAGAAATTCCGGAAGATGTCCTCTATTATCCCGCCAGAGGAAACAAGTATTTTTCTTCAAAATATAATTTTGAATTGCCTTTATTACCTCAAGGATTGGGTTTGTTTTATGAAGAACCGGGATCTGCTTCAGACAATAATTTATATGAGCCTGAAAAAGGAGACTTTCCCATCATAGATATACGAGGTTGTAACGAGCCAGTTTTTCCTGATCAGATGTTTTTCTGGATTTACAATGACAATGGAGGTGTTCACACTCAATCAAATGGGGTGCCGATCCGCATGGAGGTCCAGGTCCAGGCCTTTGCCTTTAACACCGGGGATGAAATTAATGATATGACCTTTCAGCGTTATAAACTGATTAACCGAGCTCCGGAAGATCTTAACCGTTGTTATTTTGCTATGTGGGCTGATCCGGATTTGGGTTGTTATGCAGATGATTATATCGGCTGTAATATTGAAAGAAGTTTAATGTACATCTATAACCGGGATGCTACAGATGGAAATAATGGCAGCAATTGCGATCGGGGTGTCGAAACCTATGGAACGGTAATACCTATGTTGGGTATTGATTATTTTAGAGGGCCCATTATCGTTTTTGATACAGTAATAAATGGACGAGATACTACTCTATATCAGGAAGGAGGTATGTCTTCTTTTATGTATTATAACAATCCCAGTAGCAATAATCCGCCTCCGGCAACAACTGACCCGGGTACGAGCATTGAATATTACCGGTATCTGACAGGTTTTTGGCGGGATGGAACCCCATTAACTAAAGGAGGTTCGGGTTATAATCCAGGTGGAGGAGAGCCTACCCGTTATGCTTTTTCCGGGAATCCTAACGATCCTTCCGACTGGAGTATGTGTTCGACAACGGCCGCAGATGGAGACAGAAGGACACTTCAGGCGACAGGACCCATGTTATTAAAGCCTGGTGCTATTAATGAATTAATCATTGGTGTCGTCTATGTGCCCGATCAAAACTATCCTTGCCCTGATCCAAGCGATTTATTTGCTGCAGATAAACTGGCTCAGGACCTTTTTGATAACTGTTTTAGAATAAAAGACGGACCAGATGCACCAGATGTGGATATCATTGAACTGGACAGAGAGCTTATTTTAGTTCTTACCAATGATATTTCTTCTAATAATTATAATGAGAAATATGCAGAAGCCGGAATCGGTTTGCCTGATGGAGTTGATAGCGTTTATCGATTTGAAGGATACCGGATTTTCCAGGTTTCCGATCCAACGATTACGATCAACGACCAGAATTTATCTGATCCTTCCAAAGTAAGGGAGATCTATACAGTGGATTTAAAAAACAATGTAAGTAAAGTCTATAACTGGATTGGTATAAAGAATCCAAGTACAGAGCCTTCAACCCATCCTATTGTTTATGTCCCACAAGAAAAAGTTGCCGGTCCAAATCAGGGAATTCGACACACTTTCCAGGTGAAGGAAGACCAGTTTGCCGCTGGTGACCGGAGATTGGTTAACCACAAGAAGTATTATTTCATTGTTATAGCTTATGGATATAATAATTTTAAAAATTATAATATAGTTGAAAATCTGGGTCAACGCATACAATATTGTCCAGGCAGGTTAAATATTGGTCCAACGGCTGATGGAAGACCTTATACTGCCGTACCAAGACCTCAGGTTTATGAAAAACTTAACTCTAATTATGGAGATGGCGTCGAAATTACCCGTCACGACGGCGTAGGTGCCGGAGGTATCGATTTATTAGTCAAGCCTCATATGTATGACAGAATGTTAGCACCTGGTTTTGATGGAAAAATTGATTATCAGGGTGGCAGAGGACCTATCAATGTTAAGATTTATGATCCTTTACGTGTAAAGGATGGAGATTATGAATTAAGATTTCAGGATGCGAATATGAATAATACCCGATTGGATGATCCAGTTAATTGGACTTTAATCAATCTGACCACGCATGATACAATTCGTTCAGAATTCAGTCTGGGAAGACTCAATGAACAAATTTTGAATAAATTTGGTATTTCAGTATTATTGGGTCAAACCGGCGAAGCCGGAAGTGATTCAACCGCCAGTTGTGGTGTCATAGGAGATGGACTCTATTATGATTACGCCGATCCAAATAAACCGGCATGGTTTATTGGCCAGCCCGATCAGAATATAGCGGATGTTAACGATTTTATTCAAACGGGATTAGGACAGGGACTCTTTGCACTGGATCCACAGGAATGTTTTTCCAACCTAGGTGCCGGCATAGCTAATGGTACCTGGTATCCTTTCAGAATGACCGCAGACACAGCTAATTTGACTCCTGCCTGGGTCGATCCACTATGGAAAGCCGTTAGTTCGCCTAAAAACTTACAGGATTTAAATAATGTGGATATCGTCTTTACCAAAGATAAATCAAAATGGAGTCGATGTCTCGTGTTGGAAAGCTATAATCCTAATGCAGGTGGGAATCTGACATCACCCGTAAGCCGTTTGAGAAACTTTGCTATTAAAAGAAGTAAATCTGTTACCAAAGACGACCTCGATGGCGACGGATTGCCTGACATTGATACTAAAGAAGATAGTACGGGTTATGGATGGTTTCCGGGGTATGTCGTAGATGTAGAAACAGGTCAACGTCTCAATGTACTTTTTGGCGAAAATTCTTTTTATTCTCCGGCGAATCCACTGATAGCGGGTTGTAATTCTAAACCTATGACAGGAGATGATATGATGTATAATCCGACGGATGAATACTTCTTCAATAATCCTTTGTGTCCATTATTCCAGTCGTTTCTTAGTGTTGCCCTTGGAGGACATCATTACATTTATGTCACAAGAACTCCTTATGATTCCTGCCGTTCTCTTAGAAGCAGGTTAAATTCTACCAGTGTAGGACAAAAAAATCAATTATTCCAGAATTTTACCTGGTGCTCAATGTCAGCACTTTTACCTGATGCACAAATGTTATCTTATCAGGACGGTTTGATTCCTAATGATTTGATTGTTAGATTACGGGTGGACAATGCCTATAAATATACAGTCGGTACAAATGAAAACAAAGGACACAATTTCTACTCATTTAGTGTGCGGGGAAAAGAAGCTGACCTTGTTTCTGGAAAGGAGGCTGTAGAAGATGTGATGAAAGATGTGAATGTTGTTCCAAATCCGTATTATGGTTTTTCAAGTTATGAATCTGGGCAGTTTAGCAATGTGGTTAAAATCACCAATCTGCCAGCCAGTTGTATTGTTACAATTTATTCTATGGATGGTAAGTTTATCAAACAATATAAACGGGATGAAGTGCCGGTGGTCCGAAGAGGATCTAATCCAGGTGCTGTAGACAGACAGATTACACCAGACCTTGAATGGGATTTAACAAATTTCAAGAGTATTCCGGTTGCAAGTGGTGCCTATATTATTCACATTAAGGATAATGATAGTGGCGCAGAAAAAATTGTGAAATGGTTTGGTGTGGCCAGAAAATTTGACCCATCAGGATTATAATGAAAAAAAAAGGAGTGGACAATTCCATTAGGGATTGTCCATTTTTCTACAACAATTTAAAACTAAGCTTATGCAAAAAATAATTTCTACTATTCTCGCTTGTTTGTTTTTAGGTTTCAATGGCTTTGCTGGAAATCCGGATCGCCAGGGTGAAGCAGGTGCATACGAATTATTAATGAATCCATGGGCTCGTAGCGGAGCTCTAAATAGTTTAAATGCTTCTTGTGTAAGTGGTATGGAAGGCATGATGGTTAATGTGGCTGGTATTTCCAGGATTACTGAATGGGAAATTGGATTTTCTCAAACCAGATGGCTGGTACCCAGCAGTATTAATATCAATGCCTTAGGATTTGCAATTAAAATGGGAAAAAGCGGTACTCTGGGATTGTCCCTGATGAATCTTGATTTCGGTGACATAAAAGTAACAACAACGACATCTCCGGAAGGTACAGGAGCTTCTTATTCACCAAGTTTTAGCAATATTGGAATTGGTTATTCTCATTTATTTGGAAATAAAGTATCTGTAGGTGTTTTATTCAGAGGAATAACTGAGTCTATTCAGGATTTAACTGCTTTTGGATTTTCCATTGATGCAGGTATTCAATATGTAACTGGTGCTCAGGATAATTTTAAATTTGGTATTTCACTTCGAAATATTGGAGGACCTATGAGCTTTAGTGGCGATGGATTATCTACACAATTAAATAGTCCGGAAAACACAAAAATTACCTACGATGTCAGATTATCAAAATTCGAATTGCCTTCACAACTGCATATTGGATTGTCTTATGACATTATTGCTTCTGAATTCATTTCTGCAACACCGATGATAAACTTTACTTCAAATTCTTTTGGGAGAGACGAGCTCGGTGCTGGTGTTGAATTAAGCTTAGGCGAATACTTTGCACTACGTGCTTCCTATAAGTATGAATTAGGTTCAGAAACAGATGATGTAAATAAAACAGCTCATACTGGTTTAGCTGCTGGCGCCTCGATTTCTGTACCCTTAAAGAAAAATTCTGAGACAAGATTATCGATCGACTATGGGTGGAAAGCTTCCAGCCCATTTGAAGGAACTCACCAGTTTGGAGCCAGATTGCAATTCTGATTTTATTAAATGAACCAAATAGAGCGGTAATGTTGTTATAAGCTTTATCAATCTAATTTTAAAGGACGTTCTTGTTGATCAACAATGGGCGTTCTTTTATTTTTTTATATTAATGAACCAAAAATTATGAGTATGCAAAATTATATGACCCAGGAAGGCTATGATAAATGTAAAGCTGAACTGGAGCATCTCAAAACAGATGGAAGACAAGAAGTGGCAAAAGCTATCGCCGAAGCTCGTGAAAAAGGTGATCTCTCTGAAAATGCTGAATATCATGCCGCTAAAGATGCTCAGGGGATGCTCGAACTTAAAATTAACGAGTTGGAAAAAAAATTGATGAATGTTCGCATTATTGATGAAAATGATATCGATACTTCCCAAGTGGTCATGTTAACGAATGTTCGTCTTAAAAATCATAAGATGAACAAAGAAGTAACCTATAAAATTGTATCGGAAGCAGAAGCAGATATTAAGTCTAACCGCATTTCCGTCTCTTCTCCTATAGGAAGCGGATTGTTGGGTAAAAAAGTTGGTGAAAAAGCAACAATACATACACCGGGTGGTGATATGATTTTAGAAGTCCTGGAAATTACAGCGTGATGGCCAGTGTCTTTACAAAAATTATTTCCGGAGATATTCCTTGTTATAAAATTGCCGAAAATGCAAATTGCTTTTCATTTTTAGATATCAAACCATTGGCACGTGGCCATGCATTGGTAATTCCAAAATTAGAAGTGGATCATTTTTTTGATCTTCCTGATCCAGTTTTGACCGAATTAATTTTATTTTCCAAACAAATTGCAGTGGCAATTAAAAAAGTTATCCCTTGTACAAAGGTAGGAATGAGTGTTATTGGACTTGAAGTACCTCACGCGCATATTCATCTGGTTCCTATCCGTGATATTCATGATCTCAATTTTAGTATAGCCCGTTTGAGTTTCACTGAAGAAGAATATCTTCAAACGGCATCTGAAATTAAAGCAGCTTTGACCTTTTGAAATCAGATGACCCGTTGAGGATTTTGGGTGATAAATTTTTTCCAACTATTACCATTTTTTATGCCGGATGTACGTCCGGTTTGATAATGAAGACATAAAGCAGCTGCCACGGCATCGGTTGCATCAAAATATTTGGTATCTATATTAAAGTTGAGTATAGTTTTCAACATGGATGCTATTTGTTCTTTAGTAGAATTGCCGTTTCCAGTGATGGATTTTTTTATTTTCTTCGGTGAAAATTCAAATATTTCAAGTCCCATCACCATCGCCGCGGCTATAGCCACGCCCTGAGCCCTACCTAATTTGTGCATGCTTTGTGCATTTTTACCAAAAAACGGAGATTCAATTGATAAAGATTCTGGTTGAAAAGTTTCAATCAGTTCTTGAACCCTTAAAAATATTTCCCTCAATTTACTTTGATGATCGGAATACGATTTTAAATGCAACACATTCAAATCCAGTAATATAGGACTATTATCTTTGACTTCGATAATTCCATAGCCCAGGATGTTGGTACCCGGGTCTATACCTAGAATGCGTCTGGGTTTTATAATTTTCATTGGATCTCGGTAGATTTGCAAAATTATATGAAAACTTAATGTAATTCATAATTATGTTGCATTCAGTGAGTTTATTCTCAAATTTGATCCATATAGTTAGAAAACACGTCAATTGGTGTAGCCTGTTTGTCAGTGTACTTTTGATATACTTATTAGGTCAATATTTCTACCACAATAAAAACGATCTTGAATTGCAGGCTTCTAGTTCAGGGTATTTATGGATTGCCATGCTCCTAGTTCCTTTGAATCTCTTTTGTGAAGTAATCAAACTTCACTACAGGATGAAAAATATCATGAGCTTCCGGGAGCTTTTTGCACAAGTTTGTAAAGGGTTTTCCTATAATCTGATCGTACCTTTTGGAGCAGGTACGTATGCCGGTCGTTTGTGGAATATATCTACCGCTCATTTTTCCGAAATATCAAAACTCACTGCTGCTTCATCCCTAAGTCAGACATTTTGTAATCTGATACTGGGTATTGGACTTGGAGCAAATTTCTGCCTGGATATTCTTACCATTACTTCTTTTGAAGCCAAAGATTTATTTTTATCGGTTATTATAATTCTAATTGCCATCTTTATTATCATGGTATTAGACAAATCAAATTATGGCAGCATCGTAAAATGGAGAACTAAACTTTGTAAAAGAACCAACTCCTCCTGGCGTTATCTATCTACTAAAGATTGGTGTATCATTTCATACTGGTCTCTGCTGCGTTATATCATTTATTTGACGCAATGTGTTTTGGTGTTATTTGTGTTTGGAGCTAAGGATATAATCTTGAGTATTCAGGCAAGTTCAGTTTATCTAATGCTGATGTCAGTAATCTGGTTGCCGGGTTCACTTTCATTATTTAGCCGCATAGCAATTACTGGTTTGGTATTTCCATCTATTGGCTTCTCCATTGAACAATCCAATTCTTTTTCTGTAATTATATTTATGTTAAATGCTATGGTGCCGGCAATGTTTGGTCTGATATACTTGTTTAAAGACACAATTCAATTAAAATCATGAAATATCTGATTCTAGTACTGGCTTTCTTATGTTTAGGTTCAGGTCCGGATACCAGGCCAGAAAGTGAAAAAGACAAAGCCTATGCTGCAGGTGAAAAGCTGGTATATAAAATTTTCTACAACTGGAATTTTGTATGGCTTACAGCAGGTGAAGTTGCTTTTGAAATTAAAGACGAAGAAAGTCATTATCATATCGATGTAACAGCCAAAACTTATCCATCTTATGAGTGGTTTTACAGAGTGCGAGATAAATATCATTCTTATATTGATAAAAAAACAGGATTGCCTAAATTATATATAAGAGAAATACAACAAGGATCTTACAGACATTATGAAAAAATTGTCTTTGATTATGCAAACAGGAAGGCTGTTAGTTATACGGGCCGCTCTATGAATGATGTAAAATCTACTGAGCTGGATTTGGACAAAGATTATTATGATATGATATCATGTATGTACTTTTTAAGAGGAATTAATAAAAATACTATTAAAACCAACGGTCCTGTAGATTTTAATATCATCCTTGACAATGAAAAGTATGCACTATCATTAAAATACGTTGAGCAGGATAACAATTTAAAAATTAAGGACAGTGGTACTTATAATTCATTCCGGCTGGTAGCTGATGTGATTGCAGGCAAAGTATTTAAAAGTGGCGTGCAGTTAAATTTCTGGATTGGTGATGACCCTAATAGTTTACCTGTCATGTTGGAATCACCTTTAATCGTAGGATCAGCAAAAGGTGTTCTGAGTGCTTATAGTAATTTGAAATATCCTTTTACCTGTAAAATAAAATAATATTATGAAATGGATATACGGATTATTGTGTGTCATTTGTTTTATGGGTGGAGTCCTCATTACTCGGCAATTGATGACACCCAAACCTGTATCAAAAGACGAGGCTACGATAATTCTGGAAAAAATCAAAGATGTATTTAAACTGGTATTGGTGGAAGCACACTTCAATGAACTATATACACACAAACAATACCAGTGGTTTGATATTAGTCCATTTCGCAAATCAGCCATCATCAGAGTTCAGGCCAAAATTACAGCAGGTGTCAATATGGACTCTGCTAAAATTCAAATTGATGAATTGGAAAAAAAAATAGTATTGCAATTTGATCATAAACCATCAATTCTTTATGTAGATCATAAATTGGATTATTATGATCTGCAGCAAGGCAGTTTCAATTCATTTAATGCTGCGGAGTTAAGCTCACTTCAGAATAAAGCGAAAGAAATCATACTTGCCAAAGCCTATGACAGCGACTTACTGGAAAAAGCGACTGTAAAAAGAGAACAAATGATTGGTACTTTGGAACAACTGTTGGAATCTATTGGATGGAACCTGGAAGTAAAAGATATACAATCGAATACGTCATATTTGCAATGAGAAGTTTGACGATTGTTTAAGAAGTCAGAATTTTCGAACATTTACAGGAAACAGAATCAGTATCTTTTATTATCCAAAAAACAAAAGAGTAATTCAAAGAAATGAATTACTCTTTTGTAAATACAATTTTTTAAGAATCGATTTTAATACCCGGAAGTATAAATCGAATATTATTTAGTGGCAATTCTGTATAATATGTAAGACAATCCGGCAAAAAACGCTACACCCAGAAGTTGAAAGCCACCACTGCCAATGGCCGCACTGATTCCATGCTCGAGGGAGATAGATTTTAATGCATTTGAAACCCCTTCATTAACACTTAACAAAGCCACGACCACACCGGCCAGTGCACCACCTGCTACTAATCCGGTAGCAAACAAGGCTCCTTTACCAAGGTCTTCGTCTTCTGACTTTTTATTATTTCTTTTGTTTGTCCAATCAGCCAATCCTTTTATGGCACCACCTGCAAAAATGGGGAGAGTCGTGGCAAGAGGTAAATAAGCACCTACAGCAAAGGAAAGAGATTTAATGCCACATAATTCCATAACAACTGCAAGAAAAATACCCGCAATGACAAATTGCCAATCCAGGTTGAACGAAAGGATACCTTTAATTAAAGTAGCCATGAGAGTTGCCTGAGGCGCATTGTATTTTTCCCCGATAGCATGTTGAATACCTTGAGATATCATAGTTGAATCGGGCGTATCCAATAATTTAACAGTCCAACCAATTACGATGGATGAGAACACGGCACCGATAAAAAGAGCCAACTGCTGATACTTTGGAGTAGCTCCGACGATATATCCTGTTTTTAAATCCTGTGAAGTGGCACCGGCATTTGCAGCTGCAATACAAATCATACCACCTACCACTAAGGCCATTGGTTCGTATAATTTTCCAGTCCATCCAACACCAATAAAGACCAGGCAAGTTGCCATAATGGTAGCGATGGTCATCCCAGATATTGGATTATTGGAAGAGCCAATTATACCTACGATCCGTGATGAAACAGTAACAAAAAAAGCACCGAAGATGACAACGAGGAGGCCAACCAGTAATTTGGAAATAATGCCCTGACCGGGTATAATGGGTAATAAAGCTACCAATAAGATCAAACCGAGACTACCAAATAAAACTACTTTAATATTCAGGTCGCGTTCTGTCCGAATAACAGCTCCTGCGTTGATATCTTTTACACCTCCCAGCGATTCTTTAAACGAACTGATAATTGTGGGTATGGTTTTTATTAAAGTTATAAATCCACCTGCGGCGACTGCACCAGCACCAATCTGGCGAATGTATGCCCGGTAAATCACCTCTGCAGAATCCGAAAATGTACGTGTTGTTTCATCCCAACCAAAACGCGCTGGATTAAAACCAAGTTTCATGACCTGTTGATATATAATGTCACCAGGAACCAGAGTAGCCAATAAAGGAATTAATACAAATGAACTTAAGACACCACCGGCGACCAGAACGCCCGATATTTTTGGACCGATTATATAACCTACACCCAGATATTCTGGTGTGATTTCGCCCTGTACTCTTCCAGCTGGCCAGAATTTATTGCTGAGATTTGTCACATAAGTTGGTACTTCTGATATCAGATGAAATACTTTTTGAAACATGGCATACAATATGGAGATACCCAAACCCATAAATGCCGTTCTGGCAAAATCACCACCTTTTTCACCTGCCACAAGTACGCTGGCACAAGCAGTACCTTCAGGATAAGGTAATGTGCCGTGCTCTTTTACGATCAATGATTTTCTTAAGGGTATCATCATGAGTGTACCCAAAATACCACCTAATACGGCCAGAGTAAAAATTGTCCAATAATTAAAAGAACTTATACCATCGCTTTCCGCTGACAAGAAAATAAATCCTGGCAACGTAAACACGACACCAGCTGCTATGGACTCGCCGGCAGAACCTGTAGTTTGAATAATATTATTTTCCAGAATGGTCGTCTTAAAAAATCTTCGGCCCAATGATATTGCTAATACAGCGATTGGAATAGAAGCTGAAACGGTCAAACCCGCTTTGAGTGCGAGATACACAGTTGCTGCACCAAACAGAATTCCAAATAAAATACCAAGAATAATGGCTTTGATTGAAAACTCTGCGATAGAGCTAATTTCCGGAGATATATACGGTTTAAATTCTTTATGTGTGCCTGGTTCCATATAAATTGTTGTTTGAAGTTAGTTGGTTGAATTTATTTAATCCCGTGCATCATTTTTTGTAATTTCTTTGAAAGAATAAATAAAATAATAGCAGCGATGCCAGCCATTACAACAAAAAGTAAAAAGAAATCATAGGTATTATTCATTATATATCCCATAAAAGATTTAGAACTTCCTTCTTCAGGATATAAAGCAGACAGCATACCGGCAAATTTATTAGCGGTAGCGTTGGCCAAAAACCAGACACCCATTAACAATGAAGCCAATCTCGCGGGTGCTAATTTGTTGACCATGGATAATCCAATAGGTGATAAACAAAGTTCTCCCCAGGTATGAATCAAATATAAACCAGTCAGCCATATGATGCTCACTTTTGTACCTGATTCTACACCATTGACGCCAAATGCTATATATAAATAACCCAGGGCAAGCAAACCAATACCTATGGCTTGTTTTGTTATAGAAGCGGGTTGACGTTCACCCATACGAAGCCAGATTGCAGAAAAAACAGGTGCAAAAATAACGACGAAGGCAGCATTAAAACTTTGGAACCAACTCGCTGGCATTTCCCATCCAAAAAAAGTTCGGTTTGTCTGTTCGTCAGCAAAAAAAGTTAGAGAAGCTCCTGCCTGTTCAAAAGCAGACCAGAAGAATATGACAAAAAATGCAGAAATAAAAATGACCCAAATTCGATCTTTTTCAACCGCATTTAATGAGCTGTCAAAAATTATTGTTAGAGGAATACTTATGGCAAAAGCAAAAATGATCGCACCAAAAAAATCGAATCCAACCAGATAGTAAAATGTAAGAAATAAAGCAGCACTACCTAATAGAATAATCATTAATTGTTTATTATCCAATTTAGATGAAACAGTTGATTCACCTTCTTTTAACCTTGCCTGGTTAGGTTCTACACCGATTTGATCACCTGAAGGTGATAATAAATATTTATTTTTCAACCACTGAAAAGAAGCGACACTAATAAGCATACCTACACCAGCTGCAAAAAAGCCCCATTTAAAAGCAATATTTTCTCCAAGCCAACCACAAATGAGAGGTGCAATAAAAGCTCCCAGATTAATACCCATATAAAATATCGTATACGCAGAATCCAGGCGACGATCATTTTCAGGATATAATTGACCTACCATGGTTGAAATATTTGGTTTGAAAAAACCATTTCCAAATACCAAAAATCCTAATCCGAGATACATGATAAAATGGTTTGTCAATTCGCCACTAAAGAATAATAAAAACTGGCCCAGAGCCATGACTAATCCTCCTATAATAATGGATTTGCGGTTTCCCCAATACCGATCAGCAAGGTATCCTCCAATAATTGGTGTTAAATAAACAAGACCGGTAAAACTTCCATAAATTTCTGATGAAAAGGACTTATCCATCATAAGTTGCTTGGTTAGGAAGAGTACTAAAATAGCCCGCATTCCATAATAGCTAAATCGTTCCCACAACTCAGTAAAAAATAATAAATACAGTCCTTTTGGATGTGCAGTTTGTTGATTCATATTCGTTTTTTTGTTGTAAAATTTGGATTTTTCGAGCCTAAATATAGAAGGATTCTATCAATTGGATTGAAGCAATTCTAAAATTAATTAATTCGACAATTTTAACGAATTATATACTGTGTGTAATAAATGGAATCAATTTTTCAAAATTATATTTTGATAAATTGATCTTATGGATTGTGATTCAATTTCGATTCTAGATTGGCAAGTTCCCAGCTTAATAAAAAGATATGGCGGGCAATTTTTTCAGTTTTTCCATAAAGAATTTTGTGAGCATCATCTGTAATACGGTGATAGTCTTCATGGACTCCACTAAAAAAGAAGATTGCCGGAATACCCGCTTCCGCAAAATTGTAATGGTCAGATCGGTAATAAAAACGATTGGGATCAGATTCACTATTATAAGTATGATCCAATTTAAGTTGAGAATATTTTTGATTAACTTCGAGGTTTAGTCTATGAAGATCCGAGCTAATTCTGTCTGATCCGATGACATAAATGTAATTGGTATCCTGTTTGTATTTATCATCTGTTCGACCGATCATATCTACATTAATATTGGCAATCGAATTTTCCAATGGGAAGACAGGATTATTTACATAATACATCGATCCCAGCAAACCTTTTTCTTCTCCGGTCAGTAACATACATAGTACAGAACGGCGGGGTCCTTTACCTGAGTTTTTGAGCTGCTGTAATGTGGCCGCTATTTCGATTACAGCTGATGTACCCGATGCATTATCATCAGCGCCATTAAATATTTCATCACCCCGCTTACCTATGTGATCGTAATGCGCTGTAACTAAAACCAACTCATTTTTTTTATCAGTGCCTTCAATGTAAGCAAGGATATTTTTTCCTTCGATATGTTTTAGATTTCGCTTTTGATAAAATTCCAAATCAGTTTTAATAATGACATTTTGTGGTTTTCCGTTCCGGTTAATTTTATCACGAGCTTTAATTACAGTACGGATTTGTTTTGCTAAAAGTAAGGAGACAGTAGTTGATGAAAGGTGCATGCTGTTTGAGCGAAAAGAAGTATCTGAGTTTTCTTCTTTAACTAATACAGTAGGAGAAATAACAAACTGACGGTTCTGATCAACAAATTCCTTAAATTTATCTTCGATGATCAGAACCATTTTTGCTCCATGTTTTGAAGCTGCCTTGATTTTTAAATCCAGATCTGATGACCAGCGGGAAGGAATCATAGTATTTGTCAAATAAAAAATACCGGATTTATTAACCGGTTCACCTTTATAGATCAGAATGACTTTATTTTTTACCTGGACATTTTTGTAATCGCTGTATTTTTCGTCATCGATGCCATAACCTAAAAACAAAACTTCGTTGGTCTTAAAATCCAAATCCTGATTTTTTGCAGGGACAATTAAATAATCCCAAAGTTGTTTGTAATTGACGCCTTTAATTTTAAAACTGAGTTTATCCCAGCTAATCCATGAAAAATCAACATGTTGAAAATAAGTATTTTTACCTGGTAATTTAGGTATCCCTTTTTTGTTTAATAAGTCTTCAATATAATTGGCAGCAAGATCAATGCCCTTAGTACCTAATTCTCTTCCTTCACAAGAATCAGAAGCCAGGTATTGGATTATTTCTTTTAAATTTTTTGACTGAATTAATTGCGCATACTGATATGCATTATCTTGGATGGGTTCCAAAGTAGAATCTGGCCTGATGACACTTTCTATAAAATATTTTTGAGAAAATGCTGGAATACAATAAAAAATAAAACAGAATAAAATCTGACTTTTCATATTGGATTTATTTTATCCACTCTGTTTTTATGTCGTCCTCCTTCAAAATCTGTATTTAAAAAAACATGTACCATTTTAAGAGCTAGTTCTTTATCAACAAACCGGGCAGGTATACTTAAGGCATTTGCGTCATTATGGGCCCTCGCTAAGATTGCCAGCTCCTCAGTCCAGCAGAGTGCACATCGCACGGATTTGTGTTTATTTGCAACCATTGCGGTGCCATTGCCAGAGCCGCAGATTACGATACCGTAATCGGCCAGATTTTGGTCAAGATCATTTCCTACAGGATGGATAAAATCAGGATAGTCGACAGATGCTGTTCCATTAGTTCCATGATCTGTAACTTCGATTTCGTTTCCTACAAGATAGGATTTTATAAATTCTTTATATTCAAAACCGGCATGATCGGATCCCATTGCAATTTTCATAAGTCAGATCAATTTGACAGATTCGGAGTTACGGCATAATATTTACTCATCAATGTTTCCATTTCTTTTAAAAATTCCGGATCATTCATGGTTTTAGAACGCTCAATGATTTCCCGAACGGCAGACATTGACAAACTCTTATCTTGTGAAAATCCTTTATTTAGTTCGTCTGGAGATAAAGAATCATAAAATTGTAACATATCGACAGTTTCAGTTGCCAGAATACGCATATGTTTTTTAGCGGATTCGACATCGCCTGCATCGATCAATACCTGAATAAACGGCATAATTCGGACATCATATTGAAAATTCATGTTTGGAAAAGCTTCAAAATATTTATTGGCAATCGCGATGGCCTTTTCATTCTGACCAATACTTTGCCAGCTTAAAGCATTCCGCATCATAATCATTCTCATGGCCTGGATACTTGGAGCATAGCTATGATCTACAAACTGATCGACTTTATCAAAATTACCCCATCTGAATTTATTCATAATGATGTTATAACTTGTATCCAGATTCACTTCACCGGCACCATAGATATAGAGGCCCGGATCACTTTTGGTTTTGACTGGAACAATGCGCAGAGCCATTCCTTCAAGACGCGTATAATCTTCCATGCCCATTAATTTTTCTCCATTACAGGTTACTGAAAAATAAATAGGTCTGTCATACATATTTGAATTTATTATATCCAATACGGCAATATCATCTTTAGTGATATATCCCGGATTTAATTTTACCGGAATTTTATCTACGAAATTGGTATCTGTTGGAGATACCATACCAGCTGCAATAGCTCTATCGCGGTTTATTTCAAAATAGACATTTTGTGTTGGCATGTGGGTTTCAAACTTTCTGCCATTTCCAGATTCTACGGGATGATCTTCGCCTATATATTTAAGAAATGCAGTCGTTGTAAATGCCCGATCAACTCCTTTACCATCGGGGTTTTCAGGATTATAATAAAATACCTGATTTCGCAAACTACCCCGCAATTGTTCCTGAGGTATCGACATTTTAACCGGTCCAGAATCGTTAAATTTTCTACGTTGATTTTCTATATACCAATCAACAGCAATCAAACTTAAATTGATAACCCTTACATCCCGACGTATACCTTCTACTTCCTGGGCGTACCAAACAGGATACGTATCGTTATCACCATAAGTAAACAGAATAGCATTTTTCTGACAGGATTCTAAAATATTGGAAGCATAATCTCTGGCAGCTGTACTCTGCATTCTGCTGTGATCATCAAAATTTTGTGTAACGAGAATTAGGGGTATTACCAAACCAAGAGCTGTCGAACCTATTCCTGATATATTGCCGGATAGTTTTAACCTTTGTTGGAGGAAATTGGAAATAAACAAGACACCTAATCCAATCCAGATACAAAATGTTAGAAACGAACCTTCCAACACATAATCTCTTTCGCGAGGCTCATTTGGAGGCGAGTTATTAAAAACACATAACGCGATGCCCGTGAGTATAAAAAAGCTCATTAATGCTACAAAATCATTCCGGTCTTTTCGCATATGAAAGATGAGTCCTAAGAGACCCAGAATCAGTGGTAAAAAATAGTACCGGTTTCTGGAAGGCTCTTCCCGGATTACTCTTGGGAGATGATCCTGATTATAAAGTCGGGATCCATCCAATGCTTTTATTCCGGAAAGCCAGTTTCCGTCTTTATTGATCCAGGGATAAAACCCTTGCTCACCATTTTGCCGGCCTGCAAAATTCCACATAAAATAGCGCCAATACATCCATCCAAACTGATAAGACCACATAAATTTTAAATTGAAGGCCATAGATGGCACCCCAGTTTTATTTCCTTCCAGATAGTCCATCCACATCCGGTATAATTGGGGTCTTCCCTGATCGCTGTGACCGATTCTTGGAAACATGATCTTATCTTTTTCACGATAGATATAATCAAATTTCTGATCAACGATTTTATATTCATTTCCAACTCTTCCCCAGCGAGGTTCTGATTTCATATCGATAGGTCGTGCATCGAAATAAGGGCCTTTTAATAAACTGCGGTCTCCGTATTGTTCTCGATTAAGATAAGGTTTTAAACGCATGACATCGTATGGATCATTCATATTGACCGGTGGCTTTGCATTGGCTCTTATAATCACAATACCAACTGTTGAGTAGGAAACAATCAGCAGTACGGTAGTAAATACCACTTTATGCATTAAATCGTTGCCCTTGTTTTTGAAATAACGCAAGGCATAATAACTGGCCAATATCAGGACCAGAAGGGTCGGAATTAAACCTGAATGAAACGGAAGGCCAAATGAATTGACACAAAGTTTTTCAAAAAAGCTCCACAAATCCGGAATACCAATAATAATCAGACTCTGAAACAGGAAAATGGCAATAACTCCTGCGATACCGGCGATTATCATACCCATCCAGGTATGTTTATCGTAACGTTTAAAATAATACAAGAGCGCAATAGTAGGAAAAGCCAATAAGCTTAATAAGTGAACACCTGTGGATAAGCCTGTTGCAAAAATGGCAAAAATCAGCCATTTGTCGTTTTTTGGATCATTTTCGAGATAGTACCACTTCATGGCTGCCCAAAGCGTCATGGTGGTAAACATCGTTGACATAGAATATACTTCGCCTTCTATCGCTGAAAACCAGGTAGTTGAAATGTATCCTGTCGATAAACCTGCCACCAAACCAGCTCCTAAAATAGTCCAGCTCATGTTGCCTTCGTGCTCATAATCCCGACCATACAGACTTAGCCGGGCAAACATGATCGTTGTCCAGCAGACAAAGGTCGCAGCCAGGGCAGAACAGGCCGAGGACATGAGGTTGACACCAAATGCAATGTAAGCAGGATTTTCAGAAAAGATATCAGCAACCCAGGCAAATAAACGACCAACCAATAAAAATAAAGGGGCTCCGGGTGGATGGACTACCTGTAATTTATAAGCTCCTAAAATAAATTCCCCGCAATCCCATAAACTTCCGTTGCGTTCAGCTGAAAATAAATAGACCGTAAATACGAGTAGGAAAACAATCCATCCAACTATATTTGTTAAGTTTAATTTGTTATTCATGTTATTTTCAATAAATTACAGATATAAATAATTGATATTATTAAAATTGTGCATGTAAAAGTAGGAAAACTCCATCAATTTTGAATGAGATTAGCTAGTTATTGGCAAACAACTTGACCATAACGATGTTATGCATCAGGATTGTATAAGCTGAGCTATATTTGAGTTTGTGGATTTACTAAATCAATCGGTATGTTGCGTTTAATTATTTTAGGTCTTGCTGTATATGCTTTGTATGTCATTTTTATTAAAGACAAGACAATTATTATTACTCCTAAAGATCAGCATAAAAAGAAAAATCAGTATTCTGATTATGAAGAAATCAACTAAGTTCTTTTGAGTTGAAATCAATTCGCGATTACATTTTATTTCAAGATCATCATCTGGTTGTTTGTAACAAGCCTGCAGGGCTTCCTGCGCAAGAAGATTTAAGCAAAGATCCATCGCTTCACAGGTTACTTCAGGCATATTGTAAACAGGATTTATTTTTATGCCACAGGATTGACCGGCCAGTATCTGGATTAGTAATATTAAGTAAGAGTCCTGCTTCAGCAGCAGCCATCAATGATCAATTATCGCAGCATAAATTTTATAAGGAATATCTGGCTATTGTTGAAAAAAAGGATATACCGGAATCAGGTACATTAAGTAATAAGCTAGTTAAATCAGCTCAGTTTAAAAAATCATATGTGCGGGATGAACCGGATGCTAAAGAATCATCTTTAGATTATCATGTGATTCATGTTCTGGATCAATATTTATTATTAAAAATAAATCTGACGACCGGCCGATATCATCAGATTCGGTCCCAACTTTCATTTGCCGGTATGCCTGTTCGTGGCGATGTTAAATATGGAGCTCGCAGAAAAAATAAAGACCGTTCTATTGGTTTGCATTCCTGGAAAGCAAACTTCAGACACCCATCAACAAATCAGGAGGTCCAGTTTGAAGCCAGTCTTCCGGATAATGATATTTGGCCAATTATTAAAGAAATAATATCAAACTCATGAATGAAGATAAGCATTCAATTCAGCGAACAGAAATTTCTGATTTAGGAGAATTTGCATTGATTGATCATCTGACTAAAGCTACGAAAATCTACAATGATTCTACTATTAAAGGTATCGGCGATGATGCGGCAGTCATCCAAAATGAAACAAGCTGTACTTTGATTACGACGGATATGATGATAGAAGGAATTCATTTTGATCTGGCTTATTTTCCATTAAAACATTTAGGTTATAAATGTATTATCAGCAATTTGTCGGATATCTATGCAATGAATGGAATACCACAGCAAGTAACTGTATCCATCGCCGTTTCCAATCGTTTTTCTTTGGAAGCACTCGAAGTGTTATACGAAGGAATACACGCTGCCTGTGATGAATATCATATCGATTTGATTGGTGGAGATACGACTGCTTCGCTGCGAGGATTGGTTATCTCAGTAACGGCAATTGGAAAACAATCCAAACATAAAATCAGCTACCGTTCTGGAGCGAAACCCGGAGATCATATTTTTGTGAGCGGACAGCTGGGAGCGGCGTATTTAGGTTTACAATTACTCGAACGCGAAAAACAAATATATTTATCCACACCGGGAATACAACCCAACCTGGAGGATCAGAAATATCTGGTTGGTAAATTTTTAAAACCTGAAGCTAAAAAAATTTGTATAGACTGGCTCAACAAAGCAGAAATTATTCCCAGTTCTATGATTGATTTATCAGATGGTCTGTCGTCAGATTTGATGCATATCTGTAAACAAAGTAAAGTGGGTGCTGAATTATTGGAAGAACTAATCCCAATGCATATTGACACAAAGATGATGGCTTTAAAATTTAATATGGATCCATTGACATGTGCGCTCAACGGTGGTGAAGATTATGAGCTTTTGATGACATTTAGTCCCGACGATTCTGCCAGGGCAAGACTGCTTCCTGAACTGTATTATATTGGTGAAATAAAAACAGAAGATTTTGGTATTAAATTAAAAGGAAATACTGGCAATTTACATGACTTGAAAGCACAGGGATGGAAGCACTTTTAAGCAATTAACAATATACAATTAACAATGTACAATTAACAATATACAATTAACAATGTACAATTAACAATGTACAAATAGCAATTAATAATTGAACAGTGTGTGGGGTAGGTACAATTAACGATTTTCGATATGTTCAAGCAAGTACATTTTTTTTATGTAGTTTTTGTTATGGTAAAAATTATTTTATGGCCCGGCAATAAAAGTCGAGTTGCGTTCCATCCATTTCTTTTACAAAATAATTGGCAGTTGTAATATTTGCAACAAGGCTGTCATGTTGGGTTTTTAATCTATTTCTGTTGATCCGGTTTAATATATCATAAGGTAGTTGAAACCATTTTGAAGGTAAATTTTTTTCAAGATTTAATAGATCCCATTTTCTCCATTTGGCAATTCCTGCTTTATTTTTTTCGTGATATTGTAAAATGATGTCATCGCCATAAACTCCTCCGAAATAAATATGATCTTGTAAAAAATAGTTACGTATAAGTTTCCGGAATTCGTCTGTTGTATATTCCCTCATATGATAAGGATTTCGGGTGAGGGACATAGTTTTGTTGGGCGTTGTTATCAATAAGAAGCCACCAGGTTTTAAGACGCGGTAAATTTCCTTTAACAGGGTATGGTCATCCTGAATATGTTCAATTAATTGAAAACAAATAACAACATTAAACATATTGTCATCCAGGCCTTTTAACCAGGGAACTTCCATTTGTATAAACTCAACATCTTTAAAATTATCTGAATTATGTGGTTTAAATTTATCAATAGCGATATATCGGCTAGCATTTGGTGCCAGTAATTTAATACCATAACCTTCTCCGGAACCTATTTCAAGCACAGTACCCTGAATTTCTTTAGCAGCTTGTTCGTAAGCAAATAACTGGCGCATAAAAACAGGTGTGTCTGATACCGCATTTTCAGTGGCCCGTTCTGCAGTGTATAAATTTTTAAAAATGTTCATTCATTAAATTATCAGCTGCAAAGATAGATAGTTTCTTACTTTTGTTTTCATACATGTCAGTTCAATCTCCTATAAGATCTTTTCAAGTTACAGAAATAACATGGATTTTCATTTTTAGTTTTTTTGTCTTATGGAATCTGGGATTTCATACAATGATCTATTTTCCAATGGATTTGAGTCCTGACATCCAAAATTATCTGGCAATGGCCCAGCTCGATTTTGATCAAAGTCCTGTGAGGCGATACAGAATCATAATACCGATGTTGGCTTATGTTCTTAATACCTTGCTTGGAGGTGTTTTTGATTTATTTCATCCCTGGTCGTTTGATCAGGATTTTTCCTTGTGTTTTAGTTTTTTGATGATCAACACCTTAATAATGTCATGGGTGAATTGCCTATTGTATAATTTGTGCAGGCATTTTCAACTATCATCTTTGATTTCTTTAATAGTCGTTGTAGCGATTTGTTGCAGTCGTTGGAGCGCTGAAATTTCTGGTCTTCCCTTAGTAGATAGTCTTTATTTTGCCTGTCTTGTGATGGCAATTTATGGTCTTGTCATTAAAAACTGGACTTATGTAATTGCGTCAATCTGGCTTGGACCTTGGGCAAAAGAAGCTTATATTTTTATGGCACCGGTTATTTTATTATTTGCAGATTCTCAACGTTGGCGTTGTATGATTCATTTGGTACTTTCGGGATTGCTGGTTTTTGCGTTCCGGTTTTCTTATGATTCTTATTTGGGTCATAATATATTTCTTAGCATCCGCGAAGATTTGAGTTCGGTTTCCAGCATTCAGCTTTCACTAAAACGCTTGTTTAGTTTTCATGGATTGTACGATATATTCTCCATATTGGGATTTTGGTTATTCATACCATTTTTTGCGGCGATCCGATATTTTACTGAGTTTGTAAAGATTTTTGAATCATACCGATCATTGTTTATTGTCTATATCTCCAGTGTCATTTTACAAGCCTTGCTATCATCAGATATTTCCAGAATGTTTTATTTAAGTATGCCGGTACTTGCAATTTGGCTTGGAGCTGGATTGATGATATTAAATAAACACTGGAAAATTCTTGGATAGATTTTGTTTTTAATACGTAGACGGCAACAGAAACATGGGTGTACTAAAGAACCCAACATTGTCATAAGAATTTTAAGTCGAGACCAACTAGTTAGAATCATTGTTCTCATTTCGAAATTTAGTACTCCATGAAATTGTTATTTGATTTCCTGGTTAAGTTATTTGGAGGGGCCAGGTCTGAATTGAACTTTTGATTTGCACTACGAATCACAATGTAATTTTAGATTTAAATAATTGCACAACAATATTGAAAAAAAATTGGTTTGACTTTAGCGAGTCAAACCAATTTATAATTTAATTAGAAATTTATTTTTATTTATTGACAATTCATATCGCGTCTGGACTTTGGATCATTATTTGGAAAGCACATAAATGATAGAACATGATTTGGTACATATTTTTCCAAAGTTGGATCAAATAAGCCATTTTCTAAAAACTCTGTTAAATCATCGATTTCTTTTTCAGAAAGATTTAAGGGTTTAAAAAATCCACTGATTTGTGATTTAGGTACGAGAGGATTTTCTGGAACGGCATTATTAAAATATTCAACAACTTCTCTGAGTGTCAGTTTGCTGGCACCATGGAAATAAAATCCAACATCTTTTAAGTTGTAAAGCTGAGGTACTTTAAATTTATATAAATCTTCAGTTCTACCTGTAAATCCACCTCTTCCAAGAACGCGTTTATCATTGGGTCCTGTGCGGAAAACTTCACCCACTTTATTTTCGTGGAGGTCATAAACGCCTAGTGCAAAGAAATTGAAGCTATTTAAAGATGGACTGTTATGGCAACGTACGCAACCAGCTTTACCAAAAAAGAGCTCAGCTCCTTTTTTCTGTTGAACTGTCATGGCGTTAAGATCGCCTTTTAACCATTTTTGAAAAGGAGCTTGATGTGTATTTATCGTTCTGAAATAAGCAGCGATGGCAAATGCTGTTGTCTCAATCGTATATCGTTCACTTTCCGGAACATCCGGAAAGGCGTCATCAAACATTTTTTTGTAGCCATAGGTTTCAGCGATGTATTTATTCATCGTCATACGGTGTACCTGTAAGGCACGTATATTATTGGCTTCGAGACCTTCCAGGCCTTTAAAGTTTACTTCAGTCAGGGTATCTTGTCTCCAGGTTGATTCGGTACCAACATTTAAGCTAAAAGAACCAAAACTTCCTGCCCATAAAGCATTTCGTACATAAGCCAGATTAATAACTGGTAATGGTCTGGCACCCTGGGCATCCACCTCACTTCCGGCATAACTTGGAAATTTAGATCGGCCTTCTCCGGCTTTTCCAAAACCCTGAGCTCCATCTGCGATTCCTTGAATTCGACCGGCCGTCATTCCTTTGCTGGCAATGTGGCAGGAAGAACAAGTAAATGTATTCATGCCAATGGGCTGATTGGGTAAAACGCCTATGCCGGGTTCATGAAATAACATTTTACCTAATTCAACTTTGGTCGGGTTCATTGGATTTTTAGGATCCTGATTTGGAATCTGGCTATAATCTTCACCGCTTACCAGGATAAAATCCCGGATATCGCCAGTAGGGGCAGAAGCTTTAATGGATTTAATCAAATGATCGTCCTGAGTATAGTTATCTTTGGCCTCTTCGCGAGCACAAGAGGCTATTAGCCAAACAATTGCAAGAAGACTTAGAGTTATAAGCTTAGTTTTTCTCATTATACTAAATTTGAATAGAGACATGGGATTACTGGGGATTTACTCGCAAAAATAAAGATTAAACTACGAAAAAAGAACACCTGACAGAATATAAGAGGGTAAATTTTAAATATATTTAATTTAAAATTTATTAAATGCTAATTTTCAGACTAATGTTAGCTTAATCCCTTGAAAAACAATCAGGATATTAACAAAATTGGAATGCTCAGGAATAGCTAAATTTAGCCTCCATAGGCAGGATTTTTAAACTGCGCTCTCTGATTTTAAACCGGTCTCCACAAGCCAGTATATGGGTGGTCAGATTGCTTAAGGACATCGGCGTACCTTGCTCAAGATCAAGATAGCGATTGTGACTTAAATTTCTGGGATCAAATAAAACGATCATACCAGAACCAATCACCTCGCATTCATTGCCATTCCGGATGATCAGACCGGTATCTTCAGCCAGTCCGATACCCAGCATTTTGGGAAATCTAGCTACTGCTTCAGCAAGCCTGCCGAAACGTCCTCTTTGAATAAAATGCGAGTCGATAATCAACTGAGCTAAAAAACCCATGCCTCTGGCCATTTTAACATTACCCTTTTGCATAGCATCCACCCGGCTGCCGCCAGCGATCATCTGCAATGACATAGACATAGCACCAGCACTGGTACCAGCAATCACTACGGCTGTTTGTTCTAGTTTTCGTTGAAGTAAATTATGTACTTCCGTATCCGCGATACATTTACTTATTTTGGATTGATCACCTCCGGAAAACATGATGCAATCAGCTTGTTCCAATAAACTAATCGTGGATGTGGATTTTGCTTCTGATCGCTTACGTATATCGAGAATCTCTACATTGGAACAACTCAGGGCGCTAAAAGCCTGAAGGTAATTTTCACCCACTTCCTGTGGGATATTGGAGGCTGTGGTGATCACAACAATACGAGCTTGATTTCCGCCACTTTCTTTAACAATGGTGGATAAAATGCCATCAGTGATAAAATCTAAACTAAAAAACTCCTTGGAACCTAATCCTTTGTCCTCATTACCTCCAACCGGGATCAATATGCCTTTATATTCCATAATCGGATCTTGAAAATAGCCCACAAAAGTAAAGCAATGCATCTAATTGATTAAAATTATTACCTTAATGGCTCAATAAATAAGAAATGCGAATCCGTGAAATCAATGTAATGCGTGGACCTAATTATTGGTCTGTAAGACGCCACAAGCTAATTGTCATGGTTTTAGACCTTGAAGAATTGGAACAAAAGCCCACCAACTCAATCGATGGATTTTTAGATCGAATGAAGGTTTTACTGCCTGGTTTATACACACACCGGTGTTCAGTAGGTACTGAAGGCGGATTTTATCAAAGAGTTGAAGAAGGAACTTGGATGGGGCATGTAATAGAACACATTGCCCTGGAAATTCAGACCATGGCTGGAATGGACGTTGGTTTTGGCCGGACCCGAACTTATGGTGAGGAAGGAGTATATCATGTCGTATTTGATTATCTGGAAGAAAAGGTGGGAGTGTATGCAGCTAAAGCTTCTGTGCGCATTGCGGAAGCATTGATCCAGGGAAAGACGTATGATCTGAGTGAAGACATTCAGATCATGCGGGAGTTACGGGAAGAACAACGTCTTGGACCTAGTACAGCCAGCATAGTTGATGAAGCGATTGCAAGAGGTATTCCATGGATCCGGCTAAATAAATACTCATTATGCCAATTAGGTTATGGTAAAAATCAGGTTCGAATTCAGGCGACCGTTACTAGTCAGACTTCAAGTATCGGTGTCGATATAGCCAAAGATAAAGAAGACACTAAATTTTTATTAAGTCAAGCGGAGATTCCAGTACCCAAAGGCGAGATTATCAGAACAGAAATTGGCTTGAAAGAATTTATTGAAGACATAAGATTTCCTCTAGCGATTAAACCAATTGATGGCAATCACGGACGAGGCGTGACCACTAATATTACCAATTGGGAACAGGCATTGGAAGGATTCAGGCTGGCAAAAAAGATTTCTAATTCGGTGATTGTCGAACAATTCATTCAGGGCGAGGATTACAGGCTTTTGGTTATTAATTATAAACTGGTAGCTGCTGCAAAACGATTAGCAGCACAAGTGACAGGAGATGGAATACACACCATTCAGGAACTGGTCAATATGACCAATGCCGATCCCAGGAGGGGTTTTGGGCATGAAAAAGTGCTAACTTATATCACTATTGATGAAATCAGTATGAAGCTCATTCAACAGAATGGTTATACTCTGGATACAGTGTTAAAAAAAGATGAAGTCCAGTATTTAAAAGATACGGCCAATTTATCTACAGGAGGTACATCCATCGATGTTACGGATATCGTTCATCCTCATACGGTATTTATGGCTGAACGCATTTCAAGAATAGTAGGACTGGATATTTGCGGGATTGATTTTTTAACTACGGATATCAGTAAACCCGTTGCTGAAGCCGGTGGTGCGGTTATAGAAGTAAATGCCGGACCTGGATTTCGCATGCATCTGGCTCCGGCAGAAGGATTACCGAGAAATGTAGCTGCGCCGGTTATAGACATGTTGTACCCACCTGGTAAAAATAGCCGGATACCGATTGTGGCGGTCACAGGAACCAATGGAAAGACCACGACTACCCGGTTAATTGCTCATATGGCAAAAATGATGGGCTATATCGTTGGTTATACCACAACAGATGGAATTTATATACAAAATCATTTAATGGTGCAGGGAGATTGCAGCGGACCAGCCAGTGCTGAATTTGTACTGAAAGATCCGACGGTTGATTTTGCCGTATTTGAAACCGCCCGCGGTGGCATGCTTCGCGCAGGTCTTGGATTTAAAAATTGCAATTATGGTATTGTCACCAATGTGGCTCCGGATCATCTTGGTCTGAAAGGCATTCATACCATTGAACAGCTCGCTAAAGTCAAAGGGGTTGTTGTGGAATCTATTCTCCCGGATGGTTACGCCATATTAAATGCAGATGATGATCTGGTCTACGAAATGCGGGAGAAAATAAATTGCAAATTAGCCTTGTTTTCAATGGATTTTAATAATCCAAGAATTAAGAAGCATATGAAGGAAAATGGGATATGTGCCATTTTTGAAAATGGTTATATCACTATCTGCAAAGGCGAATGGAAACTACGAGTTGTCAAAGCTGTGAATGTTCCATTGACTTATGGAGGTAAGGCTAGTTTTATGATTCAAAACGTACTTCCGGCGGTATTAACGGCTTACTTTAATGGATTTGAGCTTGACGATATCCGGGTTGCACTGGAGACATTTATCCCTTCTCCGGCACAGACCCCCGGTAGGTTAAATATGTTTGAATTTAAAAACTTTAATGTGTTGCTGGACTATGCCCATAATCCAGCCGGGCTTACTGCCCTTAAAAATTTTATCGATAAAATCGATGCCACACACAAGGTAGGTATCATCGCCGGGATCGGCGACAGAAGGCAGGAAGATAATGAAGGAATCGGAAAAGTAGCGGCTGAAATGTTTGATGAGATTGTAGTACGGCAGGATAAACACCTGCGTGGAAAAACCGACCAGGAAATTATAGAAATGCTGACGGCAGGCATCCAGCAATTTGATATAGATAAACCATTTCGGGTCATACCCAATGAATCACAAGCAATCCAATATGCCATCGAAAATGCCCGGGAAGGATCATTAATAGTGATTTGCAGCGATGTGGTACCTGATGCATTGGAACAGGTTCAAAAATACAAAGAAGAAGAAGCTCGGAATCTGTATAAATTTAAAATTGAAGATATACCAAATTTAAGCTGAAATTACTGCAAATAAACCAGCTTATTAAAGCAAATGGGGCAGCATTTCGCATTTGAAATATTATAAAGAATTTAATATGGATAAAGCTGATTAATAATTGTTTAAACATTAAACAAAACCAAATATTAGTTTAACATTTTGAAAAAATAAATTTATTTGTTTTATTTTAAGTTTTAAGAACGATAGATTAATTTTGCAGCAACCAATCCAAAAGCATTTTCGATAAAGTAAATTGAGCTTATAATCCCTTTATATGAAACTACAATCCAAAGTATTATTAACCTTAGGAATATTTATCTTATTATTTCTGGCTTCATGTAGCAAGACCGATGTAAAAGAAGGTGGCAATACCCTGATGAAATCCATGGGCAATGAAGTATATCATGAGTGGAATAATTTGTTTATGGAAATTGAGCGTTACGCCACATTCTACAGACCCGGTCCGGCACCCCGCGCCTTAGCCTATATGGGCTATAGCGCATATGAAGCTTGTCTTGGCGGTATGCCTGACTACAGAACCTTACAATACCGTTTTGGCATTACCGATATGCCCGCAATACAAACGAATTTATATTGGCCAGCCGTAATTAATGCATCTTATGCTTATCTGATGACCAAGTTTTTTGAAAATGTCAATTTTAAGGATAAAGCAGGCAATGTATTAGACAGGAATCAATTCTTACGGTTAATCACTGTAAAGGAACGCGATTTGAAGGATCAATTCAAGATTCAAACTGTGGAAAGCGTCCTGAATAATTCAGAAGCCCATGGTAAAGATGTGGCTGCCGCTATATGGAGATTTGCCAGTACGGATGCTGTTGGTCATAATGGCCATATGAATCCGTTTCCTTCTGATAACAATCCGGTAAATGAATGCGATTGGATACCAACTGATCCTCAGGTAAGCACCAAAGGAATGTTTCCACAATGGGGTAAAGTCAGAACTTTTGCTGTAAATCAAGCAGACCTGGATGCCCTGAAAGCACCAATGGCCTGTAGCAATGATCCAAATTCATTGATGTACACTCAGGCAAAAGAAATGATGGCTTATGCTAATGAAGCACGGAACAATCCATCCGGCGAAATGGAATGTATTGCAGAATTTTGGAGTGATGACCGTGTGGGATGGACTTTTTCACCAGCACCTCGTTTTGTGGCTATCGCAGATCAAATTGTTGCAACTGAAAATTTTAATCTTGAAACCACCTGTATTTTATATGCACAACTCGGTATGGCTCTCAATGATGCATGTATTAATGCCTGGTATAATAAATACAAATACAATTTACAAAGACCCATCACCTATATTCATAAATACATTGATCCGAATTTTACTGTACCCTGGTTAGGCTTTACACCTCCGTTTCCAGCATATCCATCCGGACATTCGAGTTTTGGTTATGCCGGAGTAGGAATCCTTGAGTTTTTTGTAGGTCCAAATTATAGCTTTACCGATCATTGTCACGAATTAAGAACGGATTTTTGCGGGACACCGAGATCATTTAATAATCTCAGAGATCTCGCATATGAAAATGCCTTTAGCAGATTACCATTAGGAGTGCATTGGAGAGCGGATATGGATAGTGGAAACTTTGTTGGCTTGCTAAGTGCCAAACGCGTTAGAGAGTTACCCTGGAAAAAAATATAAACTTTTGATTTAGATAAAAAAAAGGATCTGCCAAACAGATCCTTTTTTTTGTGATTCAATTTTCTGTACTATTCATAAACAATGAGCTGAAGAAACCTTAAGTATACACTGAGTTCAATCGTGGTATTAACAGTGGAGGTCTCATATCCCGGTTCTGGCTGCCCTGTAAAGGGATTAAATCGTCTGATCCTGGGATCTACATAAACTTGTTTGGATAAATCAGGAGCGATATTTAATTCAATACCAGCATTGATCAATTTTTTAATTTTAAATTCAGTTCCGATTTTTACACTAAAGCCATAATTCCATTTATTGACATAATCCTGTAGTTCCTGGTAAATTTCAAAATCCGTTTTTAAAGTATATTCACCCCTCAGTCCAATTGCGTAATACGGTTTCCACTTTTCAGCTTTACTAAAATATCGTTTCAATCCGATATCCAGACTCAAATTATGAAACTCCATTCCAAATGTTCCTCCGGGATAAATGTTTCCGTTAATATCCTGAAAATAAGGATAGCGAATCCCACCACCTTTTACGTGATACCCTAATTGGCCGTAGATGACATTCTTCGAATCCGAACTTTCAGAATCCATAAAGAAAGCAAGATGCCATTTTAGTAGTGGATCCCGTTGATTGGATCCTCCCCATTTCTGAAAACCTAAACTTGGGCCTCCCTTGATTCCAAAACCATTGGCTTGGGTAAATGCAGCAATCTGAATTCCTAAACCGAGTATAACAAAAATTATTTTTCTAATCATGTTGAACTTTATTAGTTAAACTATATAAATGATAAACCGACAAAAAGATTTGTCAAAAATAAGGGAATTCTAAGTACTAAAAATAAAAAATAGTGCCATATTGACATAGTAATTTTTAAAAATATGCCATATTGGCATAGAAAATTTGAATAAAAGCGACATTCTAGCGGTTTTTTGGCATTGGAACGTGAATTGATCATAGCTAATTATAAAATTAAAAAATATGATGTACTCAAACTATTATTTCAATTCACCAAAAACATGTTGTGCACCAAAGACACAAACTCAAAGTTCTGTACAAACGAATAGAACTTTCCGACCAAGAATGAATGTCATTCAAAATGAACAAGAAATCAAACTGGAATTTGCCATGGCCGGTGTGTCAAAAGAAGACATTAGGCTTAACGTTGATGATCAGGTATTGACACTTGAAGCACAGCGAAAACAAGCTGCAGAACAAACCATGTATCTTCAAAAAGAATGGGGCCCGGTTCTGTATAAAACAAGAATTCGCTTACCGGAAAATGCTAATGCAGAGTTATTAAAGGCAGAATTTAAAAATGGAATTTTAAAACTGAATATTGGTTTGCAAACCAAGCCCAGCATTCAAATCGAAATAAAATAAATATTATTCACCAAAAAAATTTAGTTTATATGAAACATAATCAATTTAACTCACTTGTACCTTTTGTTCAGATCGTAGATGATTTGTTGACAAAGACTTTTCACGATGTTACCGGAGGCCAGATTTTTAACAGAGACATGCCGGCATTAAATGTACTGGATCTTGAGAAAGAGTATCGTCTTGAATTAGCCGCACCCGGATTGGATAAGGCGGATTTTAAGATTACTGTAGAAAATAACTACCTGGTTATTTCAGCTGATAAAAAGCAAGAACAGGCAGAATCAAAAGAGCAGTATTCGCGCAGGGAATTTAGTTATCAGTCTTTTAAAAGAATGTATGAATTACCTGAAAACGTCGATATGGAATCGATTTCAGCGAAATACGAAAATGGCATTTTAAACCTGAGCATTCCTAAAGCGATGCCCATTCCAAAAAATGCAAAGACCATCGAGATTAAATAATGTGGTAAAATCCGTAAATCGTTTGAGAGTCGGGTTTGCCGTGATTTAAGTAGTTTTTTTTCAAATACGGGGATTAGTTGAAAATAGGTCGTGCCTTTGGGTATGACCTATTTTATTTTGACCTGAGAGTCTATCTACTTACGGAGTTCAAAAAATATTGATTATTCAGTGGCCTGGAAATAACCGGCAGTGTATTAGCCAAAAATGATATTCTTAGTCCAGATATATGTTAGGATCTGTTTTTGGGAAATTAGAAGGTTCTGATTTTTAAAACCGTTCCGTTTTTCAATTTTTGATTAGGATCTATTTGATTCCAATTAATCAGATCTTCAATATCTACAGAGTAGTTTTCAGCTATTTCAGATACAGATTCACGGGATTTTACAATATGAAATGTATAATCTGCATCCGTTGTAATATTTAATTGAGGTATTTCTTTTAGCTGAGTTGCATTTTTTAAATGATAATCAATTTGCAAATCGGGCGTTTGTCGCAAAGCTATATTATCAGGAGAAAAAATATAAGGTCTGTTAAAGGAAATGACTTCCAGATCTAATCCTGATGATAATAAAACTTTAGCGCTGGACATCGAAAGGTTTTTAGAATTCTGAAACATATAATAATCTACAAATTCGACCATTAGACTATCCGGCAAACTGACATAAGAACCTGAGCTGATTGCAGGCAAGGTGTATTTCTTAAACGAAGGATTTAAACTTGTAAAGACTTCTTTAGTTATATTGGTCTTTCTGTATAAATCCCGGAGATTTACCTCGTTGTGAATTTTAACAAAAGTTATTTTTTCGAGATCCAATGCGATTAACTCTGGATCAATATTGTGTTCGGCATAATATTGCATCATGTAACTAGCTCCGATAAACGCTGGTACAAATAACTGAGTTTGCCTTGGTAATTGTTTTTTAATACCCCAGAAATCTTTGGCTTTGGTTGTTTCCAATAGTTCCTTTACCCGGTATTCTCCGCAATTATAAGCGGCAATGGCAAGAGACCAGTCACCAAACATATCATAAAGAATCTTAAAATATTTTGCGGCAGCATGAGTAGAAAGTACAGGATCCAGACGTTGGTCTACCTTATCGTTAATGTTTAGTTTTAATAATCTGGCAGTAGCCGGCATAAATTGCCAAATTCCTGCGGCACCAACATGTGATTTTACATCCAGCCTAAGGGCTGACTCGACAATGGTGATGTATTTTAATTCCACTGGTAAATTATACTCTGTAAAAATTTTATCAATCAGCGGGAAGTAAATTTCAGTACGCTTCAGAAGTTCAATAGTGCTGGTCTTGCTGCGACTTACAAAACGTTTTACCTGATCTAACACATCTACGTCGATACGGGTATCAACCAGACAATCCATACTTTCCAGTCTGGCACGGACATCTTCTTCGTAATTATTTGTTTTGGATAAAACACTGGGTAATAAAACCGAACTATTCAGGCTTTGAGTCGAACTTGCACTTTGAAAAATGCATACAACTAAGAGAATACTGAAAATGGTATTTAGCTTGATCATGGGCAGAGATTTGTGATTGTTATAGGTTCTCTGTTAACCCTTGGTTTTATATGAATACAAATTTAAATATAAATAATTACAATTTGTCTAAAAACAAAGGGAAGGCAAAGATACCGAAGAAACTTGAAAATAAATCGTTAACAGCCTTAAAATAATGTTAATACACATTAAGTATTTTTATAATATATTGAAAGACTGCGGTGTATAACGCAAATTTTTACCCCAAAAGGTATATGTATTGCTTCGGTTTGGGGAAGATTTAACAAATATTTGAAAATAGTTCAGAAGCCGGAACCTGAATCTGTTCTCCGGTTTTTTGGTTCTTGATATTGACCATTTTAGAATTTCGTTCGGATTCACCAATAATAATTACATATGGGATAGCCAGACTTTCGGCATAGGCAAATTGTTTCTTAATCTTGCTTACTTCAGGATACACATCAACTGCAAGGCCTTTATCTCGCAATTGAGAAGCGAGTTGAAAAGACCAGTTCAAACTTTCAGGATCCAGGCTGATAAACAATGCCTGATATGCTCTGGACAAAGTTTCAGGAAATCCACCGCTTTCTTCTAATACATCGTAGATGCGATCAGCTCCAAACGAAATACCGACCCCGGAAACATCTTTTAAGCCAAATACCCCCGTCAGATTGTCATAACGGCCACCGCCACCTAAACTTCCCATTTTGTGTTCTGCCGGCAACACTTCAAATATGCTGCCTGTATAATAACTTAAGCCGCGGGCCAGGGAAGCATCAAAACTCAATTTATTATTAAACTTATAGTTCGCATTAAAATCATAGACCTGTTTTAACTCCCGGATACCCAAACGACATAGTTCATTAAAAGCAAACTCTTCAGGATTGTCGATTTTTAGTATTTCCAGTATCCAGCTGGCTTTTGCTTCGCTGATTCCCAGGTTGACTAAGGCCTTTTGAACAGCCTCCGGACCGGTTTTATCCAGTTTATCCAATTCGAGTGTCATACTCATAAACTGATTTTCACATCCCGCTTCGACGGCAATTCCTTCCAGAATTTTTCTGTGATTGATTACAATGTTTACAGGAATGCCCAGTGCTGCAAACACGCTGTCATAAATTTGCAAGAGCTCGGCTTCGTACATGAGCGAGTTAGAACCAACGACATCGGCATCACATTGAAAAAACTCCCTGTATCGTCCCCTCTGTGGCCGGTCTGCTCTCCAGACAGCCTGGATCTGATAGCGTTTAAAAGGAAATGAAATTAGGTGTTGATTCATCGCTACAACCCGGGCAAATGGAACTGTCAGGTCATACCGCAATCCTTTTTCGGCGATCTGTGCAATCAGCTTATTGGAATTTTTTTCAATAAGCAATTGTGGATCTGCAGACTTTAAATAATCGCCGCTATTTAATATTTTAAATAATAGCTTATCACCTTCCTCGCCATATTTACCTGTTAGCGTGTCCAGATTTTCTATAGCGGGTGTTTCCAGAGGCTGATATCCAAATTTTAGAAAACATTGTTTAATTGTATCAAAAATGAAGTTACGGTTTCTTGCCTGAGCGGGTAAAAAGTCTCGTGTTCCTTTAGCCAGTGAGGGTTTCTTCATGGTATTAATTTAAAATTGGTTTAGAAACCGTATATCGTTTTCAAAATAATACCGTATGTCGGGAATTTTATAGATCAACATGGCTTGCCGTTCGATTCCCATACCAAAAGCAAAACCGGAATAAATGCTGGAGTCAATTCCACAATTTTCGAGTACAGCCGGATCAACCATTCCGCAACCAAGAATTTCCAGCCAGCCTGTACCTTTGGTAATGCGGTGATCTGTTTCATCTTTCAAACCCCAGTAAATATCCATTTCGGCAGAGGGTTCTGTAAATGGAAAATAGGAGGGGCGCAATCTGATTTTTACCTCATTTCCAAACATTTCTCTGGCAAAAAACAAGAGAGTTTGTTTTAAATCTGCCATGGAAATCTGTTTGTCTATATAGAGTCCTTCAATTTGATGAAACTGACAATGCGACCTGGCGGAAATCGTTTCATTGCGATACACCCTGCCTGGTGCCAGGATCCTGATGGGAGGTTTATTTTTAGTCATAAACCGTGATTGCACTGAAGAAGTATGGGTTCTTAGTAACCGGTTAGCAAAATCCTTCAGATAATAGGTATCCTGCATGTCCCGTGCCGGGTGATCATCGGGTGTATTTAGCGATGTAAAATTATGCCAGTCGTCTTCAATTTCCAGATCTTCCACGACTTCAAATCCAATCCGGCTAAAGATGCTTACTATTTTATCCATGACCAGACTTATAGGATGTCGTCTTCCCCGACTTAAGGACTTAGGTGGAAGACTTAGATCCGGAATTTTGGTCTGAGTGGCTGGTCCATCTGATAAAACTGATTTGGCAATCAGATATTTTTCCTCCGCAAGGGACTTAGCCTGATTAATCAACTGGCCAAATTCTTTTTTAAACTCGCTACTTATTTGCGGTAATTTACCAAAAGCTTCTTTTAGTACATTTTTTTTTCCTAAATATTCTAATCGGAATTCTTCCAGTTCAGTCGAATTTAAAATCTCGGTTTGATTAATTTTTTCAATAATCTGGTTTACCTCTTCGAATATTTGATCTGACATTATCGTTTAGATTATCTTGCAAAGGTAAAATTATCTGGATACATACTATGCGTTTAAAAAATTGAATTTTTTGTCTAAACTGTTGAATATTAAGAAAATTGGAAACACAGAGTTATTTGTGTTTTTTACCGCTTTGTTGGGAAGTGCGTTGTTTTGGTCATATTTCCTGATTTCGGTTTCTTCCATTTTTCTGGCATTCTTATTTTTATTTGAATGTGAACTTTATCCTACGTACAGAATCCGGCTCAGGTCAAATCTAAAAGATGCATGGTCTGGATTGATTCAACAACCCTTGTTATTGAGCTTGGTTTTACTTTTTTGTCTGGGTATGCTTAGTTATTTCTGGAGTGAGAATTTATTTTTCTGGAATCAGTACAACCGGATCAGACTGCAATTGCTAATTGTACCTCTCTGCTTACTCTTCCATAAAGACATTCCCCGGCATTATCTGGATTGGATATTAAAAATCTTTATTCTTGCAGGAGTTATTACCTCCATGGTGGTGCTTTATTTTTATATAAAAAATCACGAATTATATATCTATGCGCTGAAATTCAGTAAGTCTGTTTATACGCCGGTGCAGCACATCCGGTATACTGCTTTGTTGGTTATGGCATTTGTGGCTTGTATGTATTTATTAAAAGACTGCAAAAACAAAATACTTTTAATCATTTATGGATGTTCGGCAGGCCTATTTTTTGTATTGGTTCATTTGCTTGCTGTTAAAGGAAGTTTGTTTAGCCTCTATATTGTTTCTATTCTTTCGGTATTATGGTTGATATCCGGACGGTATTCAAAACATCTTTTGTATGGAGTTTCATTATTATTGATCGTTGTCTTTGTTTGTAGTTTTTTATGGATGCCCAGTTTGGGACAAAAACTGGAATACGTAAAATATGAACTTAGTGAATTCAAACAGGGTCGTTGGCAAAATTTATCAGATATCGAGCGCCTGGTATCCTACAAGGCAGGATATGATATTGCCAGGCAATACCCATTGTTGGGTGTTGGACTAGGTGATTTTGAAGATGAGGCGGCTAAATATTATAAGCAACAGTGGAATTTGGATCGGTTTACACTACCTCACAATGAATTTATCTTTCAATTTATGAGTTTAGGTGTGGCTGGAATCATTTTATTGTTATCGATTTATTATAATATTTTACGGGAGCGCATTTTTATCAGACATTATTTATGTCAGGGTTTGCTCGTATGCCTCTTTATTTTACAGATGTTTAATGATACGCTGGAATCTCAAATCAGTGTTGGAATGACTGTTTTTGTTTTAATCATCCTTTGGCTTGTTAAATCCTTGGAAAGTGAAGTTGTGAAGTAGCAAAGTTGTGAATGAAGGAAACCCTGCCATAAATCAAAGCCGTATTTCTTTTTGCCACAAAGACACCAGGCCACAAAGGGTCACGATGAGTTAAAAAGTTTTGTACTGTAAATCAAGTAGCAGAATTTATCAGAGTGAAAAGTGGAAGAAATTAGATCAAGTTTGTTTGCGAATGGAGCAGTAATCAATAGTGCCTCTGTGTCGATGTGTCCTTGTGTCAAATGTTTTTTTTTACCACAAAGACACCAGGCCACAAAGGGTCACGATGAATTAAAAAGTTTTGTACTGTAAATCAAGTAGCAGAATTTATCAGAGTGAAAAGTGGAAAAAATTAGATCAAGTTTATTGGCGAATGGAGCAGCAGACAATAGTGCCTTTGTGCCAATGTGTCCTTGTGTCAAATGTATTTTTTTTTTGCCACAAAGACACCAGGCCACAAAGGGTCACGATGAATTAAAAAGTTTTGTACTGTAAATCAAGTAGCAGAATTTATCAGAGTGAAAAGTGGAA
>CAZALD010000001.1:0-21380 GCA_964486185.1 uncultured Saprospiraceae bacterium | reverse complement strand
GCAGACAATAGTGCCTTTGTGCCAATGTGTCCTTGTGTCAAATGTATTTTTTTTTGCCACAAAGACACCAGGCCACAAAGGGTCACGATGAGTTAAAAAGTTTTGTACTGTAAATCAAGTAGCAGAATTTATCAGAGTGAAAAGTGGAAGAAATTGGATCAAGTTTGTTTGCGAATGGAGCAGTAGACAATAGTGCCTTTTTGCCCATGAGTCCTTGTGTCAAATGTTTTTTTTTACCACAAAAACACCAGGCCACAAAGGGTCACGAAATAAAAAAAATTAGAAAAAAATGATCTAAACTAATTCATCTTCCCCTTTCAGGTAGTGATATTGTTTCTGATAATTTTTTCGGGCAAATACTCCTGCGATCAATCCAAAAATAAATCCTCCGATGTGAGCCCACCAGGCCACACCTCCCTGATCATCAATTCCAAGACCTAAGGATCCTACTCCTGAAATTAATTGCTGAACAATCCAAATACCTAAAAAAAGGAATGCAGGTACATATGCTGAAGTAAATAAAAAAATAATCCAAACACGGACACGCGAAGCTGGAAACATCACCAGATAAGCACCCATCACCGCTGAGATTGCCCCACTGGCTCCTACAACAGGAATCTCACTGTAAGGATTAAAAAAACCATGGATTAAAGTAGCGGCTATACCACCTAATAAATAAAAAATTATAAAATTAAATGTACCAACAACCGCTTCAATATTATCAGCAAAAACCCATAGAAACAACATATTTCCAATTAAATGCATCCAGCCCCCATGAAGAAAAAGCGAAGTGATGAGCGTATAATAATCGTCGCCTGAAAATATTTCCACGGGAATGGAACCATATTCGTATACAAAAATTTCGGCAGCATTCTGTTGCAGACCAATTAGAAATAAAAAAGATAGTACATTGACAAAAATTAATGTATAGGAAAAAATGGGTTTATGACCACCTTTAACATTATCATCTCCAATAGGAAAAAACATAATTAGATTATTATAAAAAAGTTTATAGAAATTAACACGATTATTTTAAAATCGTTTTATTATCTAAAATTAAATTGACCAATCAGACGATTCCTTCTTTAATCAAATCATGAATATGGACAACACCCAGATAAGTATCATCTTTTGTAACTAAGACCTGGCTGATATTCTTATCTTTTAATAATTTAAATGCTTCAATTGCTAAAGCATTTTCTGAAATTGTTTTTGGGTTTCTGGTCATAATATCCCGGGCATGAAGATTTTCGAGAGACATGGTTTTTTGTAACATTCTCCGGAGATCACCATCCGTTATGATACCTATCAGTTTTTGATCATCATCTATTACTGCAGTTAGTCCCAGCCGTTTGGAAGTCATTTCTACAATAACTTCTTTAAGATCAGCATGCAAGCTTACAGCCGGTTTTTCATTTTGAATATAGAGATCGCGTACTCTTAGATACAATTGTTTGCCAAGAGAACCACCAGGATGAAATTGCGCAAAATCGTTTGGGCTAAATCCTTTTAAGGCAAGAAGTGACACTGCTATGGCATCACCCATTGCAAGTTGCGCAGTCGTACTAGTAGTGGGTGCCAGATTATTGGGATCCGCTTCTTGACTTACCGGTGTATAAATGAGATGATCTGCTTGTTTTGCCAGGGTAGATTGATGATTGGATACCAAAGCAATTAATTTGGATCCCAAACTTTTTACCAGTGGGATCAAAACTTTTATTTCTGGTGTTTCACCACTTTTTGAAATACATAAGATAATATCATTGGTCTGAATCATACCAAGATCGCCATGTATGGCATCAGCAGCATGCATAAATAATGAGGCTGTACCTGTTGAATTCAGTGTGGCAACTATTTTTTGTCCGATAATAGCAGATTTACCGATACCTGTTACGACGACACGTCCTTTACAGGAATAAATAGTATAAATGGTATTTAAAAAGGAAGTATCAATTGATTTGTGTAATGCTGCTATGGCAGCCGATTCAATCTCTATGCAATTTAGTGCTGCTTTTTCAACAAGTTCAATTTGTTCTTTTGTGAGCATTTCTGACTGATTTTAAAAAGGTTTAAAATCAGGATCGTTTTTTATAATTCCGGTTGCGGTTATTATTTTTATTCTTTCTGTAATTTTGTTTATTAGATCCTTTATAGACTCTGCGTTGATTTTTCTGTGGTGCATTTGCTACCGTAACAAACTGAATATTTTCGTCAATTACCAATTTACCATTTGACATTACTGTCAGATCATTTTTTATCAAATCATCACTGACATAGTGTTCTTTATTCCAATTTTTATAGGCCATTTTCATATACGAGCCTATGATTTGGCTAAATTCATCTCGTTTTTGACCAGGTTCCATCTCAACTGCTTTTTTAATCAGGACATTGACATAATTGCCATAGTGTCTGTATTTATCAGTGCCTTTTGGATAAGCAATTTTTTCTGGTCTCAGTCTATCCTCGTCCTGAGTGGGTGCGTCACCATAAGGAGTCTTGACGTCTATGTCGTATTGTGCGATTCTAAAAAAGTGATGCCATAATTTCTTCCGGTGTTCATCGATATTTCGATTATAGGGAGTCATTATTTGCATCAGATTAATAACTTCTTCTGCAAACGCCTGTCTGTAAACCGGATCTTCAATTGTTTTACAATAAACTACCAGATCCTGAATGTTTCTGCCATATTCCGGCATGATCAATTCATTGTGTGAAGTATTATATGTAAAAACGACTTTTTCTAAATTCATAATAAACTATTCTACGGTAACTGATTTCGCAAGATTTCTGGGTTGATCCACATCGCATTTTCTCATAACGGCAATATGATAGGACAACAATTGTAAAGGTACGACCGACAATAAAGGTGTTAACGGATCGATGGTTTTTGGTATCTCGATATAATGATCTGCCATTTGTTTTATTTCCTTATCGCCTTCAGTAATAATTGCAATAACAATACCTTTTCTGGCTTTGACTTCCTGGATATTGGAAACAATTTTTTCATAAGCGCTTACATTAGTAGCAATTACAATGACCGGCATATTTTCATCGATCAAAGCGATCGGACCATGTTTCATTTCAGCAGCAGGATAACCTTCTGCATGGATATAAGAGATTTCTTTTAATTTCAATGCTCCTTCTAAAGCGACCGGAAAATTATAACCACGACCTAAATAAAGTGCATTGTTGGTGTGTTGAAATTCTGTGGCGAGATATTTAATTTTATCATTGGAATCGAGTACAGTTTCTACTTTTTTAGGAATGTTGGCAAGTTCTGCAATCAATTGGTGATAATATGTATTGGAAATGGATCCATTTCGATGACCCAGTACCAAGGACATTAATGTTAATAAAGTTACCTGTCCTGTAAAAGCTTTGGTTGATGCTACACCAATCTCCGGACCGCAATGGATATAGGATCCGGCATGGGTTAATCTGGCAATGGACGAGCCCACCACATTGACAATGCCATACACCAGCGCACCTTTTTCTTTCGCCAGTTCGGCAGCAGCAAGGGTATCAGCGGTTTCCCCGGATTGAGAGATAACGAGTACTACATCTTTATCAGTTAAAATCGGATTTCTATAACGAAATTCAGAGGCATATTCCACCTCAACAGGTATTCTGGCAAGATCTTCAATGAGATATTCACCGATTAGTGCGCTATGCCAGGAAGTACCACAAGCCGCAATGATGATCCGGTTTGCTTTAGTAATCCGGTTTATGTGTTCTTCTAATCCACCTAATCGGACCCAACCTTCAACGGCATTGAGGCGCCCTCTCATACAATCGGAAATGGTTTGAGATTGCTGGTAGATTTCCTTGAGCATAAAATGTTCAAATCCACCTTTCTCCAGTTGTTCCATATTCATATCCAACTCATGAATCACCGGCTCCTGAAGGGAATCATTTTTTAAAGTTGAAATCTCCAGGCCTTTGTCACGGGTGACTACGGCAATTTCTTCATCATTGAGATAGACGACCCGATTGGTATATTGAATAATTGGTGTTGCATCGGAAGCAATAAAATAATCCTGGTCACCGATACCAATAACCAAAGGACTCGATTTTCTGGCTGCCACCAGTTTATTTGGGTCGTTTTTATCAATTACAACAATTGCATAAGCGCCTACTACTTTAGTCAAAGCTTTACGTACTGCTTTTTCGATAGGAAGATTTTTACGATTTTGAAATTCTTCGATAAGATGGATCAGAACTTCAGTATCCGTTTCACTTTTAAATTGATGACCTAGCCGGGTTAGGGCTTGTTTGAGGGTAGCATAATTTTCTATAATTCCGTTGTGGATAATTGCCAATCGACCATTTCCCGAAAAATGAGGATGTGCATTGATATCATCCGGTTTGCCATGTGTCGCCCATCGGGTATGTCCCATACCTATGGTGGAAACCAGTGTTCTGGTTTCTGTAATATCGGCCAATTCCTGGACTTTCCCTTTCTTTTTAATGATCTCGAGTTCGCCATTTAATAAAGCTATACCGGCGGAGTCATAGCCTCTGTATTCCAGGCGTCGTAAGCCTTCCAATAAGATTGGATAGGAATTTTTATTTCCGAGATATGCAATAATTCCACACATATTATGTGTAAATGTAAAGTGTTTTATTCTTATTCAGAATATGTTAGTATTAATTTTGCCGGATATTGGGAGTGGCCCTGACCAAAAAACAACGCTCTGGCCGGAGTTTCCAGTTTAAACAGAGGACTTATTACCAGCTCCATGGGCTTATTTGCTTTCAGTGATTTTTGAAAATGCCGTGTAATATTCATTCTGTATTGATAAAGTTTTATCCCATTTACGTCCTTTAAAACAGGTACACCACCAAAAATACGGGTATAATTTGACAATGAAGTAAGTCCAAAGGCTACATCATCTATGGCCACTCTGAATCCTGAACTTACATCAAATATTTCTAACAATCCGGGTGGAGAATAGTTGGACAGATTATCACCGGCTAATTCAGCCACATAGAATTGTAATACTGCGAAATTAATGAATTTACCATTCCAGTTTGGATCAATTGGAATATCCAATCGAATATCCCGCCCTGTAAATCCCTGCACACACAACAGACTATCCCCGGAAATCATCCCGTCAATACATTGTCCGGCTACAGTACCAGAATTATTGATTTGGTAAACTGGTGTTTTTACAGCTAATGCACCCAGATTAAACTCCGTCTTAGATTGTCTGATGGAGCTGTCCTTATAATACACGGTTATTTTACTATTGCTGTGTTCGGGTAAAACTGACAATATTCCATTTCCCTGATTACAGAGGATGGCAATTCCATTAAAGACTTTGCTAAAGCTATCCAGAGTCTGATAAACGGTATCTGTATACGACCTCAGAATCGACATAAATGCAGCAGTATCCAGTTGAATGCGTAACTGAGGATATAATTTGAATTGCAAAGTATCTTCTGTGATTGTCAGACTATCTGTCTTACTGGCTACGAAATTGTTCCGTTCTCCCAGGATTTTGGTCGGGTCATATTTTAGTGGATGGTCGCTATAATATGTTGAGCTGGGATTATAAGCTTCGGTCAGAGGATAAATACCAAAACTCATTGGTTCCTGATATTTTCCATAAAACAAACTCGTATCGAATCTCAAAGAAAGGACAATAGAATCGACAGGCCGGTATAAAAATTTGGTATTCCGGGTTGGTATGATTCTGAGTTGTGAACCAAATCCGGCACTTACCTTGCCAAACATCGGATCATCCATTGAGCCTAAAGGAAACGATACTTCCCGGAAATTGGTTGAACCCAGAGTTGTCAGATTTTTAAACGTAATAACGGAATCCGGATTTGCGATGGTGCTGGAAAATCTAAAGGTGTCGATTCCTTTGGCATGTATCCAGTCGTCATCCTGAAATTCGGAACCAAATGAATCAAAATCGTTGCACGACCAGTTTAGTAATAAAAAAAGTGATCCGCAAATCAGATAAACAACATTGAGTAATTTTCCAGTCATTGTATAAAAATATACGGCAATAAACGGATCAATTAATCAAATTCTTATAAAAGTCAATATAAGAAGGTAAAAATTCTTCTTCTGCGGTTTGAATAAACGGTTTTTCAGAGGATTTTACAGAAGCTGAAATTGCATCACTAATTTGTTTGCTTCCCTGAATCAATCCGTCGGCATATTGTATGGCGCCTTTATCCAGTGTGATACCAGTCCCATTTTTAAATGCCAGTAGTTGTTCAGGTTTTAGATTGTTTATAGCTGCTTTTGTTAAAAATTCTTCGTTAAAACTCGATTCAATATTCTGATCGTATAAAGAAAAAATGACTTTGGAATTTTTAAATACCGGATCATTTTTATAACTCGTTTTCAGGTAAAATGGAATCAGACTGGTCATCCAACCATGGCAATGCACGATGTCTGGCGGCCAGCCAAATTTTTTAACCGTTTCGAGAGCGCCTTTACAAAAGAAAATCATTCGATCCTGATTGTCATCGTAGAGTTTGCCGGCTTCATCTTCAAAGACAAATTTTCGTTTAAAAAATTCATCATTATCCAAAAAATAAACCTGGATTCTCGATCCAGGCAATGAAGCTACTTTAATGATCAGGGCAAAATCATCGTCATTGATAATGATATTCATCCCTGACAATCTGACAACTTCATGCAATCTGTGTCTCCGCTCATTGATGGTACCAAAACGTGGCATCAGAATTCTGATTTCCATTCCGTTTTCCTGAGCATAAGCAGGTAATTTTTGTATGAGGGAACCGATTCCGGATAAATCCAGATAGGGCTCGATCTCTTGTGTTATAAACAGTATTCTGTTTTTGCTCATTTCTGTAGGTAGATTTCTAAAATGGAGTGCAAAGATACGAAAATAAGCCTTAGAAGCTAGTTAATCTCACAATTTACAGATAATTTATTGAAATTCAATCATTTGTTAATTGAATCAGCAGATTCTGAATTTAAAGCCTAAATCCCTGAAATATTCAATTCGGCTGTAAATGACCTTAAAATACGACAATTTAGTTTAATAATACGATAGCAACAATTCTTTTTTATTCAAATCCGCGTCGGCTAGCTTTACCTGCAGTTTATCGCCAATTTTCCAGGTTTTGTTAATCATGGCTGCAGTTGCCTGAAGGCGGTTTTTGTTGATAAGAATCTCTTCTTCAAATTGATGAAATGGCAAAAATCCTTCACATTTTACTTTTTCCAGTTCAATGAAAAAACCCTGATCATTCATGCCAATGATCCGCCCATCAAATATCTCACCAATTCGGTCTTTTAGATAATACACCTGATAAAAGCGTGTCGAAGCCCTCTCTGCCTCCATGGCTTTTCGTTCCTGATTGGAAATATGCTGACATTGTCTGGATAAAACACCAGCGTCAGCCCGGTAATTTTCATTTAAGTTGGCAAATAAAATCCGGTGTACCAGCAAATCAGCATACCGGCGGATAGGAGACGTAAAATGAGCATAATGTTTAAAGGCTAGTCCGTAGTGACCTATATTGTCAGTATGGTATTCTGCTTTAGCCATAGACCGGATAGCCAAAGGTTGAAGGATTTTAAGTGCTTCATTTTTACGTGCCAATTCAGAAAGTTTATTAAGAGAAGCTGAAATGCGTTTTGGTGAACTGATATCCAGTTTGACACCCATTTCCAAAGCAAAGTGAGCAAATTCTTCCAGCTTGGCCGGATCCGGTTTGTCGTGAATTCTGTAGACAAAAGGAAATGGATTTGTTTTGTTTTTTTCGGCCATAAACATCGCCACATATTTATTGGCGAGAAGCATAAATTCCTCAATCAGCATGTGTGATTGTTTGCGTTCTTTAACAATTAGCTCGAGGGGATTTCCTTTTTCGTCCAGTTTAAATTTTACTTCTTCAGAATCAAAATCTATGGCACCTTGCTCCATTCTTTTTTTACGAATATTCACCGCCATTTCATTTAATAATATCAATTCTTTCTTATAGTCACCTTGTTTGGTATCGAGAATATTCTGTACTTCCTCATAAGTAAACCGTCGGTCGGAATGAATCATGGTTTTGCCTATCCAGTGATCGACAATTTTACATTCTTTATCAATTGTAAAAATGACAGAAAATGTATATTTATCTTCTTTAGGTCGCAGCGAACAAAGATGATTCGATAATTTTTCCGGAAGCATCGGCAGCACGCGATCTACCAGATATACTGAGTTGCCCCGTTTTAGTGCTTCTTTATCAAGTATCGATTGCTCGTCCACGTAGTGACTTACATCCGCAATATGAACTCCAATGTCCCAGCTTCCATCAGGATTTTTTTGAACCGACAAGGCATCATCAAAATCTTTTGCATCAAAAGGATCAATGGTAAATGTTGTGATGTTCCGGTAGTCTTTCCGGTAGGAGTGTAAGGTGATATCTTCCGGAATTTTATCTGCGGCAGTCAGCAATGCATCACTCCAATCAAGCGGAAAACCTTTCTCAGCCAGGATGCTTTGCATCTCGACATCTATTGAGGTTTCTGTGCCCAGATTTTTGGTCACAAAACCTTCCAGAAGGTCACGTGCTTTTTCTTTATATTTGGTAATTGAAATAATAACCCGGTCAAATTCCTTAACTGGGATATTTTTGGGAATGTTTAATTTAACTTCATATACTTTTTGTCCGGATTGAGCATAAGCAATAGCCTGCTTATTAAAAAACCGGACGATTCCGATGATCTGTGATCTGGAACGCTGGAGAATTTCGACAATCTTACCTTCCGGTTTGGACTTATATACATTGATGATTTCAACTTTAACCAGGTCACCGTCTTCGGCCGACTTTAGATTTTTTTGGGCAACATATACATCAGCACCTTCATTCTTACATATAATGTACGCGAAGCCGGCCCTGGCCATATCGACATAGCCTTCGTAAATTTTTAACTTACCGGTTGTAACTTGTTTTACAAAATATTTTTGCTTATCATTAATAAAGATTAATTTTTTTTCACTGAGGATATCGAGTTGATCCATGAGAAACCGCACATCCCTGACGCGTAATTTTTTAGCTAATTGAAAAGCAGAAAACTTTTTGGTTTTTTGTTTTTTAAGAAATTGTAAAATTTTATCGCGCAGCGTGGTTTGAGAAGCAGTCGTTGTTTTTTTCAGACTACTACTTTTGTTTTTGTTTGATTTTTTTTTCATGTAGTTTAAGGGGTTCTAAAAGGATATTTTAAAAGCCAGTTTCAAAATAGCGGATTTGACCATCGGGTAAAATTTCGAGCTGCCATTTTTTGGTAGTTTCGAGAGCCACTTCTTGTTGTTTGTCATCCAGGCTACCTTCGATAATAAATACATTTCCTTCCGAATCTACGTGGGCCATTTTTTGTATTACAGCATCGTCCAGAGTATAGAAACCTGCTATTTCAGATATACCCAGAAACAGTCCCTGCGCATTAAAGTTTAATAAATGGAAAGAATAATGCATCAATCGGGCCGACCATAATACAACATGGTGCATATAGGGAATGGATTCAAATTGAAGACAGGGCAGAAATTCCGTAAATTCATCAATTTCATAATCAAGATTGGGAATGATAAATGACTGAAGTAAGCTATCCGGAAGCAAATCATTGGATTTATTAAATTGATGATGATCGCTGTGCTGAATAGTCAATGGTAATGACGATTTGGGAAAATAACTCAGAAACTCTGAAAACTCTTTTGGAACAGTTACTACACTCATGGATAGATTTTGTACAAAGGTAGGCAGCAAAAATCATTAGTTCAAAGGCCATGGTTAATATGTGCCAACTGCAAGTATGGTCCATAGAATTGGACTTCTGCGAACTGAGTTTTTGACTTACGCTTAAAATAGAATTTGGTTCCGTTGTTTGATTCATTGAGTACTAAAATCTTTTCTTAAAAAAAATGCAGCTGCGACTGTACTAGTTCATTATTTCATTACTGCGTTAAAAGTTTGATGGCTTCAGCAGGAAGTAATTTAACAAATCACTTATTTTAAAAATGATGAGATAAAAGATTACCACAATTTAACTATGAACCCTAATTTTAATCCATGAAACACCCAGATCATGAAAATCATTCTAAGACATACCCGATGTCTGCCCATTCGATAAAATGTTGGGCAGAAGACGACCGTCCCAGGGAAAAGATGCTTAACAAAGGAAAACATGCATTGAGCAATTCAGAATTGCTAGCTATTATTCTGGCATCCGGCAATAAAGAAGAATCTGCTGTAGATTTAGCCAAACGTATTCTGGATAGCTGTGATCAAAATCTGATTGAATTGAGTAAACTTGGAATCGAACGGCTAAAAAAATTTAAAGGAATAGGTATGGTAAAAGCCATTACTATTGAAGCTGCGTTGGAATTAGGCAGAAGAAGGCAACAATCTGAAGCCAAATCCAAATTATCCATTAACAGCAGCAAAACGGCTTATGACTTGCTTAAAGCTCAGCTCCAGGATTTGTCCCATGAAGAATTTTGGGTACTTTATCTAAATAGAGCCAATAAAATACTTTCCTCAGAAAATATATCCAAAGGTGGAATCGTCGGTACTGTTGCAGATCGCAGATTAATTTATACCAGAGCATTAGAACTTAAATCCACAGGAATCATACTGGCACATAATCATCCTTCAGGAGCTTTAAGGCCAAGTACGGAAGACATCGATTTGACAAAAAAAATGAAATCGGCAGGCCAAACCCTGGATATCGCTGTATTGGATCATATAATCATTTCAGATCAGGGGTATTTTAGTTTTGCAGATGACGGCCTGATTTGATTGCTCAGCTAAATGACTTCTCTGCTTTATAATTTAACTGCAAACTGAACAATACTTAAACTCAAAGCATTAATTAGCGATTAATTCGCATGTCAAGTATTCAAATTCTCAAAAGACTGCTTAGCTATATAAAGCCCTATCGCTGGATGTTCTGGTCTTCGGCTATTCTGGCCGTTGCTATGGCACCTCTCAATGCGATCCTTCCTTATCTGACCAATATTATGGTGGATGATTATATCATGAGACCTGATTTAAAAGGATTACAAATCATGGCATTGTGGTATATCATAGCATTGTTTTCACTGACGCTTATGCGTTATGGTTTTACTATATTGACCAATACCCTGGGGCAGCAAATAATATATGATCTGCGGAATAAAATATACAAACACCTTTTATCACTTCGCCTGTCGTATTTTGATAAAACCCCAATTGGTACAAATACAACCCGCGTAATCAACGATCTGGAGACGGTAAACACTGTATTTTCAGAAGGTTTGATCACCATTTTTGCCGATGTACTCGCTTTGCTTACCGTTTTATTCTTAATGTTTTATACCAGCGTCAAACTTACATTAATTTGTTTGGTGACATTTCCACTTTTACTGGTCGCCAGCTATGTTTTTAAAGAAAAAGTAAAGGCATCCTTTCAGCGGGTAAGATCAGAAGTAGCCCGGATGAATGCTTTTCTTCAGGAACATATCAGTGGAATTAAAACGGTACAGATATTTGCTGCCGAACAAAAAGTAGCCGGTAAATTCCGCAAGATCAACCGCGATTATACCCAGGCTAATCTGGATGGCATCTTTTACTATGCTGTTTTTTTTCCGGTCGTCGAAATAATTTCAGCTGCTTCTCTTGGTTTTATGGTTTGGTGGGGAGCCCAGGGCGTTTTAGAAGGGATGGTGACCATTGGTCAACTGGTGGCCTTTCCTATGTATCTGGCCCGTTTATTTCAACCAGTCAGGACTCTTGCCGATAAGTTTAATACACTTCAGCTGGGCATTGTATCAGGTGGCCGGGTCTTTGAAATATTGGATAATACAGAAACGATTCCGGATTCCGGTCATATCAAATCGGGAAGTCTGAAAGGCGATCTGGAATTTAAAAATGTGTCATTTTCGTATACAGGGCAGAAACAGGTCCTTAGAGACATCAGTTTCAAACTGGAAGAAGGTAAAACACTAGCCATTGTCGGCAGCACAGGATCAGGCAAAACAAGTCTAATTAGTTTGATAAACCGCTTGTATGAGGTTTCAGGCGGCAGTATAGAAATTGCCGGTCACGATATTAAAGAGTATTCTCTTGCATTTTTACGATCCCGGATTGCCGTCGTATTACAGGATGTGTTTTTATTTCAGGGTACGGTCTTTGATAATATGACTTTAAAAAATTCTACTATTAGCAGGGATCAGGTCATAGCTGCATCCAGGACAATTGGTGCACATGAATATATCATGAACTTACCCGACAACTATGACTACGTCTTGTCAGAGCGTGGAAGCAATTTGTCGGTCGGACAACGACAACTAATCTCATTTGTCAGAGCTTTATTGTGTAATCCGGATATTCTGATTCTCGATGAAGCCACTTCTTCTCTGGACGCTGAAACGGAATCCGTCTTGCAACATGCCATCGAAACTTTAATAGAAAAACGAAGCTCGATTGTCATCGCACACAGACTATCAACGATTCAGCATGCAGATAAGATAATGGCTCTGGATGACGGATTAATCAAAGAATTCGGTACTTATAGTGAACTAATGTCTATCGAAGATGGTTTGTATAAAAGTCTCTATGAGACCTACTTTCAAACAGTAAACGAAACGCCCGGTTTTGCATAATTGATAACAAATTTCAAAACTGCACATATTATTTTATTATTTAATGCATAATTTCGTTTAACTTTGCACGATTAATGAACACGTTTAAAACATATTCTTATTCCAGCGGAAAAAGTTTTTCCGAAAAACTTATTGGTAGTTTAGTCTTTTTATTGTTTATCAGTCTATTATTTTACCTGTTTTTTCAATTATACAAGTTTCTCTGGTTTGCTTCACCTATATTTTTAATTGTTGCATTCATTTTGGAGCCTAAAGTCGTAGCGGCTTATTTTAAGAACATCTGGCATCAGATGACTGAAAATCTTTTTTCGGGCTTGATGAATGCTTTAATCAATATCATTGGCTTCCCATTTGTAAGTATCGGATTGATATTTAAAGCCTGGGTATATAAAAAATTTGGCAGGTTGAATCATAACATAAACCAGGAAGCTTTTGACGATCAGTTTACTACGTATGAAGAAATGGATATTGATTCAAATACTAAGACCAAATCCAGACGCAGTGCCCTGGCAGATGGACGTTACGATGATTTATTTGAATAAATCTAGCTTCGGACAGGGCCAATTCAGTTCTTAGCTGCTTAATTTTATATAACTTCGCCGGAAAATCAATCAAGACATACATTTTTTTCATGATTTGCTTGATTTCATTCGTTTTGCCCAGGGTATAAAATTTTATCAGTGACTATATTCTCGATTCTCACCATTTCATTTACCCTGATTTATATCATTTTTCTGGTCTACCTGATCTATCAGTGGAATCGGATCAAACCACTGCCAAAATCTGGATCGGATTATAAACCAATGGTCAGTATCGTCATCGCCGCTCGCAACGAAGAAGAACATATTCTCAATTGCATTAAATCGTGTCTGAAGCAAAATTATTCAGATCGACTTTTGGAAATTATTGTTGTGGATGATCAATCGGATGATGATACTTTTGAATTAATTACACAATTAGACGAACCCCGTGTGGTATTGATGCGACTTGGTGTTTATAAACGCACCACCATCAAAGGATCTAAGAAAAAAGCCATTGCATACGGAATCAATCATGCAAGAGGAGAAATAATCATTACAACAGATGCAGATTGTATATTACCTGAAAACTGGATCCGTACCATCGTTGCTTATTTTGAAAATCCGAGCATTAAAATGGTATCAGGACCTGTCAAAATTATTGAATCCAAACTGTTACTCAATCGATTGCAGTCTTTGGATTTTAGTGCTAATGGCTTGGTCAATGCCGTAGGGATTTTTACAAAATCCTTTTATCTCTGCTCGGCGGCCAATCTGGCTTATCGAAAAGAAACTTTTTTAGAAATTAATGCATTCGAAAATAACTATCACATTCAATCTGGCGACGATGTTTTTTTAATGCAGGAAATTAAAAAAAAATATCCTGAAGGAATAGTTTTTGCTAAATCTCAGGATGCCATTGTTGAAACACATGGAAAACAAAGCTGGAGAGCGTTTTTGAATCAGAGGCTACGATGGGCAGGAAAGCTGAGTATAGTATCTGATTTTAATTTAAAGTGGATACCTGTATTTGTTTGGATTCAGAGGTTTTTGGTTTTGGGCTTATTAGTTGCATCCATCTGTTTGCAGAATCCCTTTCTTTTTTTAATTTCTTTTTGTTGTCTGATTATGCAATGGTTATCAGATTTTATTTTACAAATGGATGCCTGTAATTTTTTTAAAATTCGTAAATGGGAAATTTGGTTTATTCCGGTAGCCCTGATACATAGTTTTTATTATTTATTACTTGGTATATTATCTAAATTTCCATTAATACATTATTGGAAAGGCCGGAGGATATAAGATGCCAGTGGCTTTCCGTATTTTTGAGCTATGTGCTATTATAAGCTGATTCTTATTTTTTTATGTTTGTTTGTGATATCCTGTGCTAATATTCAGGGGATAAATGGGGGACCGGAAGATAAAGAACCACCCCGTCTTGTTTCAGAGAAGTCAAGCCCTGATTTTCAATTGCGTTTTAAAGACCATGAAATTATTCTTACATTTAATGAATGGATACGACTGGATAATCCGGGATTAAATATCAGTATTTCACCAACAACCCGGTTTCCTGTTGAATATAAACTTAAGGGTAAAAAGCTACTCATTCAATTTGATCAACGGGAAATATTTGAGGAAAATACAACCTATGTCATCCAGTTTGGAGAAAGTATTAAAGACATAACATCCGGCAATATTCAGCGAAATATTAAATATGTTTTTTCTACCGGGGACTATCTGGATTCATTAATTACCCAAATACAAGTCATTGACGCATTGACTGCAAAACCAAAAGATAAAATTCTTGTCAGTCTTTATAAAGTATTGGATGATACTGCTTTTCAAAAAATTAAGCCATTTTATTTTGCCTGGACAGATTCAGCAGGCCAGGTTCTTATAACTAATATGAGTCCGGGTAATTATCGACTATATGCCCTTGAAGATAAAAATCAAAATTATATATACGATCAAATTAATGAAGCCTTTGCGTTTTTCCCGGAAGTGATCAAACCCAAAGAAGTGCCTGATTCAATTTATAAACTTTACTTGAGTGCTGTTGAGATTCCGGCCTTCATCAAAGAGAAAAAATTATCATCTGGAAAGGCAGTCATACATTTTAAAGAAAGGCCACACAGGGTTTCAATAAAATGTGATGATAATTCAAATATTCAGTTTATTAACCTGAAGGATAGCATGCTGGTATGGAATCTAAGCAAGATCACCCAAAACTGTATTCTCAGTTTTGATGACAAAAAAGATACCTTCGATCTGTTGGGATATGAAAGAGCTTTATATGAAACTGCGATTACCCATGAACACACACTTTTAAAACCAGATCAATGGCCGGGTTTTATTCTGTCTGATCCCATACTAAGTGTTGATAAGAATAGATTCCTGGTGCTGGACAGTTTATCCTTCATTCAAGAAGTTAAAATGGATTCTACAGATCCCAGAAAATTTTATATTACGGGTCAGTTTTTATCTAAAAATCAAATTCGCATTGTTATACCTGATGGAGCTGTTCAAAGTCTGTATTCTAATGGAAACAAATTAGATACTTTGTCTTTTTCATATTTCGAAGCAACATCCTTATCAAGATTAAAGCTTACTTTGGATTCATTAGAACCAGGACAGCAATATATCTTGCAACTTATCAATAATCAGAATATCAGTGTCGAAAAAATAGTGGAAGCAACACTTTCGTCAAAAATATTGTTCTTTAACTATTTATTACCCGGAAAATATGAAATCCGGATTATTCACGACAAAAACAGAAATGGACGATGGGATCCAGCTGATTTTAAACAAAAACAACAACCAGAATCATTAAAATATTTTGAGTTGACAGAACTTAGAGCCGATTGGGATATCGATATAAAAATAAAATGGTGATATGAAATTATGTACTGAGAATCTGGTTAAATCGTATGGTGAACGAACAGTCGTAAATGGGGTATCTGTAGAAGTGAATGAAGGTGAGATTGTAGGACTATTGGGTCCTAATGGTGCAGGTAAGACGACAACGTTTTATATGATGGTAGGATTTATAACACCGGATAAAGGGAAAGTATATCTGGATGAAAAAGAAATTACAAACGATGCGATGTATATCAGGGCAAGGAAAGGGGTAGGATATTTGCCTCAGGAGCCATCCGTTTTCAGAAAATTGAGTGTGGAAGATAACATAAAAGCCATTTTAGAAATGACCGGTTTATCAAAAGCCGATCAAAAAGATAAATTGGAATCTTTGCTTTCTGAGTTTAATTTAAACCGAGTCAGGAAAAATCCGGGCGATTCATTGAGTGGTGGAGAACGCAGAAGAACTGAAATAGCCAGATCTTTAGCTTCCAATCCTCATTTTATTTTGTTAGACGAACCATTTGCCGGAATTGATCCGATTGCTGTAGAAGACATTCAGTCTATAGTACAAAAATTGAAATCAAAAAATATTGGTATTCTGATTACAGATCATAATGTACAGGAAACTCTTTCTATAACAGACAGAGCTTATCTGATCGTTGAGGGAAGAATTCTAATGTCTGGTAATGCTGAAGAGTTGGCGACCAATGAAGATGTGCGCAGAGTTTATTTAGGACAACATTTTGAGTTACGAAAGAAGAGAATTGGGAATGAAACCAGGTAATTTATTGCTGACGTTAATTTTATTATGGTCCTGTGGTGAAGACATCCGGACAATAGAACGACGGGCGAAATATAAAGCAGACAGTTTATTTCAATATGAATATTCCGGGATTATTAAATTCCAGGATTCAATTTGTGAGCTAAAACAAAGTAAAGATATGAGTAATTTGCTGGATTCTATTGTGGAAATTCGCAAACAGGAAATTATCAAATTACAACAAGGCTTATGAATAAATATCTTTTCTGTATTTTATTTGTATTATTGATTTTTTCATGTACTGATCCAAAGCGCCAAACGGATATTTTGATTGAAGCAAAACTGAATGAATTACGTCAGAATTTGATCGAAGAGAAAACCAAAGCATGTGACAAGCAAATCCTGGCAGAAATTGAATTAATGGCAGATTCCATATTAATTACATTGTCCAAAAGAATAAAGTACGATAGTCTTACGATTCCATATGATTCGATTCGTCCTGCCAAGCCGGAGATAAAATTTCCTGAGTATAAAAAACCTGTAAAACCTGGAGATCAATAGTTATTAATATCTGAGATCCCAAAATGGATTTCGCCGTCGCTCTATGCAGTCTGTAATGTAACTTGTAATAATCTTCCTGTATTCGTTATAAGAAATGAATTTACCTTTCGATTTTGGTTTTTTAATTTCCTGGGGTGTGTTTAGTAAAATGGATTCTGCAATGATTGAGGCGGAGTTATCATTAATGTTTATTTCAAGGATTAATCCAGGTAATCCTCCAAATTCTTCCGGCCCGGATGAAATTAATATCTTATCGGTAAACCAGGCTACAATATGTTGGTTTTTAACAGAATCAAAGGTTTCTGCTTTCATACAAACATAGCCTGCAACATCTTTTATTTCACCACGTATTTTCCATATATAATCTTGGCATTTATCAGTCACTATATATGTCTTTCCAAGCATTCCGATTCTGTTATAAAAAGTTTGTTCTATAAAATTTCGATAAATTTGATAGTCGGATTTTTTGTAACTCCAGTTGGATTCTTCCGACTTATCATCAATTTCATAAGTATAATGTGAAACAGAATCATTAAAAGTAAATATCATTTTTTCTGAATATCCCAAATTTTTTCCCCAGGTTAAAATGATCCGGTCTTTTTCTTCCAGTGTTAAATAGGGAAGTTGAGCTGCAATTTTAGGCCAATTATTTGTATGAGTATAAATTATTTTGCCGGATAGAACCTGTGCACATAACATATTGCAATTGCCTGTTAAAAAATAAATTAAAAGCAAGTACATGATAGAATGAAATTTACGTAGAGAATTTGAAAAAATCATAATGCAAGAATCATTTTTAGTCAAAAATGTGAATAATAAAGTTTAAGTTACATTTCAGAACATCCAATCATTGGATCTTTTCACAGAGGCACGTATGCCTTTAATATTATAACTCAAGCTAATTAAATAGTATCTTGTCAATACCATTGTTTGTGTTTCTGAAATGATATTAACATTGGCAATTTGATTGATGGACCTGTTTTTATTGAGTAAATCGTAAGTGGATAGACGCAGCTCCAGGCGATCGCCTTTTAAAAACAGACGATAAATGGAAGCATTTAAAATGGGTATTTCATATTTCGTATCGAATAGTTCGTTTTCAAAAAGCCGAAAATTCAGTGAACTATTAATGTATATTTTGAAAAGTAATTTGGCGTTTAAACTTAAGTTGTAAAATTGATTTAGCGTGATATTATTTTGACTGGTTTTAATGGAATACTTTGTTTGTGCAAAAGACCATCTGTTATCTGAATAAATTGAATATTTTTCATTTGGCGTATAAGAAATATTCGCGCCAACACTATGACTGTTTCTGTCTGCTTCATTTAGTTCATAATTAATCAGGCTTTTGGTCAGGAAATAATTATAATTGTAATTTAAATTGACGGTTAATCTGTTTTTAATTATTGGAAAACCAAATCCAGCATACACATTAAATCGTTGACCTCCATTATAATTGATCAGTTTAGAACTGGTAACTAAAAATGTATCGATAATTTGTTCTGTGATATGCTGATTATCATAAAAATTATAATTCATACTCAGATTATAATTAATAAACCTGATTTTATTATTCGCATAATAATGAAGATTTAGTTGATGCCATTTTTCAGGATTTAAATCCGGATTTCCGAGTCTTATATATATTGGATTGGTATTATCAACTATTGGCGTAAGACTTTTAAAGCTGGGTTCCTGAATATTTCCATAATAGCTAAGACCAATTCTTTTGTCATTGCTTATTTGTATATTTCCGGAAACAGTGGCCAGGAAATTGTCATAAGACCTGTTAATCGATCCAAGTTGGGATACTCCTTCATTGAATTGCCCAACCAATTGAATATTTTGTACGGCAATGCCAAAACTAATATTTTTTCCGTCTTTACCGTATTGGATAATACTTCCGGCACGCTTCATCCGAAAAACATGGTCGTTATTTCGGCTGTAATTTTTATTAAGAACTAAACTGTCCGAAATATCATCAAAGACATCTCGACCTAATTGATCATCCCGTTGTAAATAATTGATAAAAAATTGTAACGAAAGATTCCTTGCGATGGGTTCTACATATAAGGCACTGGATTTAATAGATCGTATATCAGTTTCAAACTCAATAAACTGATTTAATAAAGAAACGGAGTCTATAGTATTACCGGAATAAAATTCATTTTCAGAATTGAGATACTCATCTGTTGATCGGTCATTATTGTTGTAAATAAAATTAATACCAAAGTTTCTTTTTTTATTTTTAAATTTTCGTTTGTAATAAGCAACACCTTGCCATCCGTAATTAGCTCGTTCTGCGTTTTTACTTAAAACCAGAGATCCATTAATAATCCCGGGTTCTTTACTATTCACAAATTGACTGTTAACATCTGTTTGAGTAAAGACGGCATTACCGCGCAATTTAAGGATCATTGAATTTAATGAATCAAATTCATTTTCATAGATAAACTCGACCCGGTGACTGTTATTTTTTCGATTTTGTTCGCTTAGATCTGTCGATAAATAATTTGAACCTGGTAATAAAAACTGTTGGACTCTGTCGGCTCTGGAGAAAAGGTCATTTTGCCGGAATGAGTACATTCCGGTAAATTTAACTTTATTAAAATCATAATTGTAATTAATACCAGCGAGAGCATTTTGAGGAAATCCTGAATTTTGATCACCAAAAAACCCGACAGTTCCGCCAAAATCATCGCTTTCTTCATCGCCGCCTCCCGGCGAATTAAATATCATTCCGGAGGAATAGCCAAAACCAAATATTTCTTCTGCGCTATTCCATTCCCAACTTTGCTGACCTCTAAAATCCTGATGGTCATTCCAATTCATTCCGTTCCTTCCGGTATTATTCTGAACTCCAATAAGGCTTAATTGAATTTTTTTATCGAATTTATTATAATTACCTTTTAATTCTGTTTTAATTATTTGATCATTTCCAGCATCGCTTTCATTACGTTCTTCCATGCCAATCCCAGCTAATATTTTTCCAAATCCACCTTTTTTAAAATCATCTTTTAACTCGAGATTCATTGTTTTTTGATCTTTCTCAAGAGTCAATCCAGTTAATTTTTCCTGTTCTGATTTTTCATTAAATACCTGAACCTTTGAAACGCTTTCTGCTGGAAGATTCTTAGTTGCCATGGTTGGATCATCACCAAAAAATCGTTTGCCGTCTACAGTAACTTTATTCACTGATTGTCCATGACTGGTTATCGCACCATCTGCACCAACAGCCATACCGGGAAGTCTTCTTAATAAGTCTTCCACAGTAGAGCCAGCAGGCACTTTAAAAGTAGTTGCATCATATTCCAGTGTATCACCGCGCATTTTTAATGGTGCTTTGGCTTCTTTAATAATCACTTCAAATAAAACAGTATTAATTTGAGTCAAAGCGACATTTCCTAAATCAACGATCTGAATAATGGCTGGATCTATTATTTTTTCGAATGCAAAATATCCTAAATATGTCACCTTGAGTATGAATGGATTTTTTAGTTTTTGTCTGACTTTAAAATTTCCTTCATTGTCTGTTTGCGTAAAAGATATATAGCTGCTATCCTTAGCATCGAGAATCAATATAGTAGCAGCAACCAATGGAATCTGCAATGTATCGGTAATCCTGCCCCGGATTTCTATACTCTGAGCAATTGTTGAAAACTGTATGTAAAAAAGAAAACAGGTAAAAAGGTAAAATCTATTCATAGGAGCCTTATTTAATACCACATAAAACGGCACAAATTAAGGATTATTTTGAGTTGAAAAAATTAGCCGAAAGCCATTGCTGTCCCCAAGATCCAGTCTCTATGTTACCAGGATCCAAAAGTAACTCTCTGTATCAATGCCAGAATGTAAAGAATAGTATAGATAAAAGTATTGCAGTAAAAAGGGATTACAAACTTTTTCTATAGTGTGTAGCAATGAATCGTTACCACGTCGCCATAAATAAAGTAAACCTGGTGATTCGATGTGCCGTTGTGCCTCTGTAGCAAAGAATAATTGCCACTACGCCACAATTGAAGAACACAATGTGAATTATAGCGCCTTGGAAACTACCTGCAA